>NZ_JAYDCJ010000003.1:0-309900 GCF_034555935.1 Marinobacter qingdaonensis | reverse complement strand
AGCGGGCCATTGATGAGCACCCGTCCCGGGTGCAGAGCCTGGAGGCCAAGCTGGCCCAGGCCCAGGCCAACCTGGCCACCATCGAGCGGGATGCCCAGCGGGCGCGCCTGACTGCGCCCTTCGACGGCGTGGTCACCGGGATTCAGGTAGCGCCCGGGGACCTGGTGGCCCGCAATGAGCCCTTGCTGTCCCTGTATCCGGACCAGAGCCTGGAGCTGCGGGCGCGGGTGCCGGCCCAGTTCCGCTCGGAACTGCTCGATGCCCTGGCCCGGGGCGAGGCCCTGAGCGCCAGCAGCAAGGACGGCAGCCATCGCTTCGAGTTGGTCCGTTTTGCCGGCACCGCCGATCCGGCCGGCACCGAGGCCATCCTGGCCCTGGTCGGTAACGGCGGCGGCTTGCGCCCGGGTGAGCTGCTGCCGGTGAACCTGCAGCGCCCGGAGCGGGCGAACACGGTGGCGGTGCCCTTCAGCGCCCTATACGGCGCCAACGCCCTGTACCTGATGACCGACGACCAGCGCATGCAGCGCATTACCGTCGAACGGGTGGGTGAGGCCCGCGCCGGCAATGGCGAGCGCTGGCTGCTGGTGGCCGGTGACGCCCTCGAGCCGGGCGCGCAACTGATCACCACCCACCTGCCCAATGCCATGACCGGTCTGAAAGTGGAGCCGGTGGACGCCGCCGGGGAGTCCGCGGAATGAGGCGTCGCCGGGGCGTGATCGGTTTCTTCGTGCATCACCGGGTCGCCGCCAACCTGGTGATGCTGATGATGCTGCTGGGTGGGGTGCTGGCCCTGACCCGGATGAACATGCAGTTTTTCCCCACCTTCGCCCTCGATGTGGTCAGTGTCCGGGTGGTCTGGAGCGGTGCCTCCGCCGAGGACGTGGAGCAGGGCATCACCGACCCGCTGGAACAGCGGCTGCGCAGCATCGACGGCCTGAAGAAGATGACCTCGACCTCAGCCCAGAGCGTGTCTTCCATCACTCTGGAGTTTCACGAGGGCACCGATCCCATGCAGGCCCTCGACGACGTCAACCAGCAGGTGGACGAGTTCACCAACCTGCCGGCGGACGCCGAGGAGCCCCAGGTCACCCGGGTGGAAAGGTACGAGCCGGTAGCCCGGTTGTTGGTGTATGGCGACATCGACCGCAGCGAACTGCGGGCGCTGAGCTACCGCTTCGAGGATGAGCTGCTGGAGCAGGGCATTGACCGGGTCGAAATCACCGGCCTGCCGGAGCAGCAGATCAGCATCGATGTGCCGGTGGAGAGGCTGGAAACCCTGGGCCTGTCCCTGGAGCAGATCGCCGACCGGGTGGCGTCCATCTCCCGGGACCTGCCGGCGGGCATGATGGCGCAGCAGGACGCCACCCGGGAACTGCGGGCGGTGGAGCAGCGGCGCTCGGCCCAGGCCTTTGAAGACATTCCGGTGCTCAGCGGCGACCGCATCCAGCTCCGCCTGGGCGACATAGCCATCATCCGTCAGGAGGCACGGGACAATCAGATCACCCTGAGCCGCAATGGCCATCCGGCCGCAGAGCTGGTGCTGCAGCGGGCCGAGAACGGCGATTCCCTGGAGTCGGCCCAGGTGCTGGAGAAGTGGCTGGAACAGACCCGGCCGACGCTGCCACCGTCCCTGACCCTCGAAGTATACGACCAGTCCTGGCAGCTACTGAACGACCGTATTTCCCTGCTGGTAAACAACGGCCTTGGCGGTCTGGTGCTGGTGGTGTGCCTGCTGTACCTGTTCCTGCCCGGGCGGGTGGCGGTCTGGGTCGCCATCGGCATACCCACCGCGTTTCTGGCCTCCATGGCCGTGCTCTGGGGTATCGGCGGCTCCATCAACATGATTTCCCTGTTCGCCCTGATCATGGCCCTGGGGGTGATCGTCGACGACGCCATAGTGGTGGGTGAGGACGCCGACGCCCATGCCCGCATGGGGGAGGCCTCGGTATACGCCTCCGAGGGCGCGGCCAAGCGCATGGTGTGGCCGGTGCTGGCGTCGTCCCTGACCACGGTGGCGGCGTTCATGCCGCTACTGGTAGTGGGCGGCGTAATCGGCAACATCCTGGGTGACATTCCCACGGTGATGATCTGCGTGCTGGTGGCCTCGCTGCTGGAATGCTTCATCGTGCTGCCCGCGCACTTGCGCCACGCTTTTGTCCCAAAAACCACGGCCCGTACGGAGGGCGCGCCCGAACGCCCCAGCGGCAACCCGATCACCCGACTGCGGAACGGCTTCGAACAGAAGTTCGATCGGTTCCGGGAAGGACCGTTCCGGCGCCTCTCGCTGAAGAGCCTGGAACACCGGGGCGTCACCTTGGCCGGGGCGCTGGCGCTGGCACTGGTGACCGTGGGCCTGCTGGCCGGTGGTCGCCTGGGCTTCAACTTCTTCCCAACTCCGGAGCCCTCGATCTTCTACGCCAACGCCAGCTTCGTGGCCGGTACCGATGAGCGCACCGTCGAGCAATTCCTCCAGGACATGCGCCAGGGCCTGGCCGAGACCGAGGCAGCCCTGGGCGGCGATCTGGTGCTGCACGCGGTGACCCAGGAAGGCGCCACCCTGGGCGCCGGCGGCCGCTCCCGCACCGGTGAGGAACTGGGCTCCATGTTCATCGAACTGGTGCCCTCGGACCAGCGCTCGGTGCGCAACCCCCAGTTCATCAACGAATGGCGAAACCGACTGGCGTTGCCGGCGGGGCTGGATAACCTGAGCATTTCCGAGCGCCAGGCCGGTCCGCCCGGCCGGGACGTGAACGTGCGCATGACCGGCGACGACGCCGAGGCCCTGAAGGCGGCGGCCGAGGCCCTGTCCCAGGCGCTGTCGACCTTGCCCGGGGTGCTCGATGTGGAAGACGACATGCCCTGGGGCCGGGAACAGCTGATCTACCAGGTCAGCCCCTACGGCGAGGCCCTGGGCCTGACCACGGCAGATCTGGGCCGGCAGTTGCGGGCCGCGTTTGACGGCCGCATCGCCCAGATCTACCAGGATGGCCGGGACGAAGTGGAGGTGCGGGTGCAGCTGCCCCAGGACCAGCGCGAGCGGTTGTCCACCCTGTCGCAGTTGACGGTGCGGGTGCCTGATGGCCGCTTTGTACCGCTCACCCAGGTCATGAACCTGGACCACCGCCAGGGCTTCGAGGCCCTGCGCCATGCCGACGGCAAGCTGGCGGTGGAGGTCACCTCCGGGCTCAACACCCAGGTCAGCACCACCGACCAGATCCTCGACAGCCTGCAGGCCGAGGCGCTGCCGGAAATCGCCAGCCGCTACAACGTGCGTTACAGCTTCGAGGGCCGGGCCGCCGATCAGCGCGAAACCCTGGCCGACATGCAGACCGGCCTGATCATCGGCCTGGGCCTGATGTACGTGGTGCTGGTGTGGGTGTTTGCGTCCTGGAGCCTGCCGGTGATCGTCATGGCGATCATCCCGTTTGCCCTGGTCGGCGCCTTGCTGGGCCACTGGCTGATGGGACTGCAGCTGACCATCCTGTCCCTGTTCGGCCTGTTTGGCCTGTCCGGGATAGTGGTCAATAACGCCATCATCCTCGTAGCTTTCTACAACCAGCAGCGGCAGAAGGGTCTGGGCATCACCGAGGCCCTGAACGAGGCCGCGGTGCAGCGGGTGCGGGCGGTGTTGCTGACCTCCCTGACCACCATCGGCGGCCTGTTGCCGCTGCTGTTCGAGACCTCGCTGCAGGCCCAGTTCCTGATTCCCATGGCCACCTCCATTGCCTTTGGCCTGGGGCTGTCGACCATGCTGGTGCTGTTGGTGATACCAGCCCTGCTGTCCTGGGTCGAGCAATTCCGGGAGTGGCGCGCTGAGCGCCGCGGCGAACAGGCCCCGTTGCTGACAGCCGAGGATTAGGGGCCGGCAGACGGAGGTAATGACACACATGGGACAGGTCTTGCTGATGCTACGCGGTCTGACCAAGGGCTTTGACAGTGGCAACGAGCGGATCCCGGTGCTGGCGGATCTGACGTTGACCCTGGACCGGGGCCAGTCCCTGGCCCTGATGGGGCGCTCCGGTTCTGGCAAGAGCACCCTGCTGAACCTGCTATGCGGGCTGGAGCAGCCGGATGCCGGCGTGATCGATATTGCCGGCGAGCGCTTCGACGCTGATCAGGGTGGCAGTCCTGGCCACCGTGGTATCGGAGCAGAAACAGCCCGGCGCTGGGCCGACCTGCGGCGCCAGCGAATCGGCGTGGTGTTCCAGGACGCCAACCTGATGCCGGCACTGTCGCTGCTGGATAACGTGCGCCTGCGGGCGCGACTGGCCGGTCAGGACGACGGCCAGTGCGAGCCCTGGCTGGATCGCCTGGGTATTGGCGCCCTGGCCAACCGTTACCCCGATCAGGTCTCTGGTGGCCAGCGCCAGCGCGCGGCCCTGGCCATGGTGTTCGCCATGAAGCCGGCGTTGATCCTGGCCGATGAGCCCACCGGCAGTCTGGACCGGCACACCGCCGACGAGGTCGCCCACGAACTGTTCGCACTTCAGGCCGACCAGGGCTGCGCCCTGATTCTGGCCACCCACGACCCGGAACTGGCGGCCCGCTGCGGCCAGCGCCTCGACCTGGCCCATACCGCCGCTTCCTGATGCCATGAAACTCCTGCTGCCTGCCCTGTTCAGCCATTACCGGCGCCACCCGCTGCAGCTGCTGGCGCTGGCGCTGATGATTCTGGTGGCCACCATGCTCTGGACCGGGGTCCATCACCTGACCGCGCAGGCCCGGGCCAGCCTGGGTCAGAGCGAACAGGCAGTGGCCGAACGGCGCCAGGTGGAACGCATGGATGGCCAGCCGGTGACCGTGACTGACTTCGTTACCCTGCGCCGGGCCGGCCTCTGCGTCATGCCCTGGCTGGAGGTGGAACGGCCGGCCCCGGCCGGTCGTGTGGTTGGGGTGGATGTGCTGGCCGCCGGTTGTTTTGCCGGCACTGAAGATTCGGCCCAGGGCTGGAATCAGCCCCTCAATGGTGAACCCTTCCTCGATATCCGCGACGCCGCGGCCATGGTCACGGACAACGGCGAGGCCAAAGCAAGCCTGTCCCTGCTGCTGGCAGACTCGGTGCCGGCCAGCGCCTTGCCTGGGGACTACCGCGTCAGCCGCTTCAGTCTTGGCCCGGACACCGGCGAACTGGGGGAGAGTTTCTTGCTCAATCTGGATGCCCTGGGGGTGCTGGTGTTGCTGATCACCGCGTTGCTGCTGCGCAGCGTCTATCAGTTGGGTCTGGCCCAGCGCCGGGACAGCTTCGCCCTTCTGCACCGGTTCGGCGTGCGCGAGCTCCAGATCCGGCTCGCCCTGGTGCTGGAGATCCTGGTGCTGGCCGCCCTGTGCGTGGTGCCCGGCGTTGCCCTGGGTCGCCTGCTGGCCGGCCTGTTGGGCGGCGGCTTCGGCCAGGCTCTGGACAACCTGTTCGATACGCCCCTGTTTGCCGGCCAGGACGCTGGCTGGCTGGCCCCGATTGCGCTCATGATGGCGGTGGTGCTGGGCGTCTGCCTGGTTGATTGGTTCCGTCCCGCCGGACGGATAACGAACTGGCTGCCGGGCGCTGTCCGACCGGCCCTGGCGCTGATCGCGATACTGGCCGGGTTGGTCCTGGCCCTGCTGGCGCCGACCTTGGCATTGGTGTTCGGCGCCGTGGCCCTGGTGTTTGTCGGGGTGGGGCTGCTGACGCCGGTGCTGCTGTCGGCCCTGGCCCGGCGGGGCGCCTCGGCCGCCGGCGATCCACTCAAGCGCTGGCAGTTCGCGGAGTATGGCGTGCTCGCCCGTCGCCTGGCGCTGCCCCTGGTGGCGCTGCAGTTTGCCCTGGCCATGGTGCTGGCGGTGCAGGCCCTGGTCACGGTGTTCGAGGCCACTTTCGACGACTGGCTCGATCAGCGCCTGGCGGCGGAGTACTACGTCGAGCTGCCCCGGGGTGCCGACAGCCAGGCCGCGGCCGACTGGCTGCAGGGCCAGCCCGAGCTGGCCGAAACCGGCGACTGGCACCGGGTGGTCCGGGGTCGGGCCGAATTCCGCAGGACCGAAGCGGAGGCCGCCGTAGGCGTGGACCTGCTGGCGGTAAGCCCGGTCACTGGGTTGCTGACCCAGTGGCGGTTGCTGGCCTCGGCGGGGCAACCCTGGGTCGGCTTTGAGCGGGGCGAGGGACTGCTGATCAACGAACAACTGGCGCGCCGGTATGGGCTTGAGGTCGGCGAGTCCCTGGTGCTGACCGTCGCCGAACGGCGCTGGTCGCTGCCGGTGCTGGCGATCTATCCGGACTACGGACGTCCGGCCGGCGAGGTGATGATCAACGCCAGCGATTTGCCGGTGAGTTTTCGGCCCGGTTTCGAGGGCTTGTCCATCAACCCGGGTACGCTCGGTATGGCCGCCATCGAAGCCGGCCTGAAGCAGGTCTGGCAGACCGACAGCCTGACCGTCCGCGAGAACCGCCGAATTCGGGCCCTGGCCGACGCGGTGTTCGACCAGACCTTCCTGCTGACCCGGGCCATGACCGTGCTGACCCTGATCCTCGCGGCCTCGGCCCTGCTGATCATGGGCTGGGTCTTCTTCTCCACCCGGGTCTGGTACTACCGGCTGCTGGCGGTGTGGGGGCTGCGCGATCGCGAAGTGGCCGGCCAACTGGTGCGTCTGGCGGTGGCCCTGACCGGGGGCATAGCGCTACTGGCATTGCCCCTGGGCATCTGGCTGACCTGGGTGCTGGTACACCGCATCAACCCGCTGGCGTTCGGCTGGTCGTTGCCGATGGCGGTTTACCCCGGCTTCTGGGTTGAGCTGCTCGGGTTGAGTCTGGTGATCGGGCTGACCATCGCCCTGCTGATGCGCCGTCAGTTACAGCAACCGGCGACCCTGCCGGTATCCGCCACCAGCCTGGCCGGAGGTGACCGATGAAGTGCTGGCTCGGATTGCTGCTCGTGCTGGCGCTGGCTGCCGGTTGCAGCCAGGACTCGGAGCAGGGCGGCTTCGCCGGTCTGGCGGAGGTCCAGCAGGCCGAGTCCGGGGTGCCGTTCCTGCAGCCCGCACCGGGCGACCGGCTGCGGTTTCCCGAGGATTTTGGCGCGCACCCCCAACATCGCATCGAATGGTGGTATCTGACCGCCAACCTGGAAACTGCCGACGGCGAGCCCCTGGGGCTGCAGTGGACCCAGTTCCGCCAGGCCCTGACCCCGAGGCCAGAAGGCGCGGAGGCGCCGGCGGCGTCTGCGTGGCCCCTGGACGCGGCCTGGATGGCCCACGGCGCGGTGAGTTGGCGCGGCCAGCACCGGTTTGCCGAGAAGCTGGCCCGGGGCGATATCGGCCACGCTGGTGTCAGGCTGGCGCCGTTTCAGGTCTGGCTCGACGACTGGCAACTGACCGGTCCGGACCCGGGCGGTCCCTGGCGCTTGCAGGTGGCTACTCCGGATTGGTCCTACGACCTGACCCTGAGCCTGAACGGTGCGCCCATCGCCCACGGTGACAAGGGGTTCAGCGCCAAGTCCGCCAGCGGCGGGGGCTCGATGTATTTCAGCCTGGTCGACATCGCCATCGAGGGCACGGTGACCCTCGACGGCGAAACGCTGGCGGTCCGCGGCCAGGGCTGGTTCGACCGGGAGTGGAGTAGTCAGCTGCTGAAGACCGGCCAGCAGGGCTGGGACTGGTTTGCCCTGCACCTGGAGTCTGGTGACAAGCTGATGGCATTCCGATTACGGGAAGAGGATGGCGCCTTTGTGGCCGGTACCTGGATCGCCGATGGCCAGACCCCGGTGGCGCTGACGGGCGACGACCTGAGCCTGACCCCGGAGCCGGATGACGGCGCGCCTTCTACCCCAACCCCGACCCGCTGGCGCCTGCAGTTGCCGCGGTTTGAGGTGGATGTGCAACTGGCGGCGCCGCCCGGCGATTACCGCAACCAGGGCCAGTATCCGTACTGGGAAAGCCCGGTCAGTGTCTCCGGCAGCCACGGCGGCGTGGGCTACATGGAGCTGACCGGGTACGGGCCGGACTAGCCTAGCCGAGGTTGGGCGGGGTCAGGTTGGCGAACAGGTCCTGAATGCCCTGGTGCCAGCGTTGCCGAAGCTCGTGGAAATACGCCGACTGGTCGTCCACCCGGTCCATCAGGCAGGGCTTGAGCTCGTTCGTCCGGTAGATGGCGATGTCCAGGGGCATGCCCACGGACAGATTGCTCTTCATGGTCGAGTCGAAGGAGATCAGGGCGCACTGGTAGGCCCGATCCAGGGGCGTGCGGTAATTCACCACCCGGTCGATGATCGGTTTGCCGTACTTGGATTCGCCGATCTGGAAGTAGGGCGTTTCTTCGGTGGCTTCAATAAAGTTGCCCTCCGGGTAGATGTTGAACAGCCGCGGCACCTCGCCCTTGATCTGGCCGCCCAGGATCAGCGAACAGCTGAAATCCACCTGGCCGAGCTTGCCGTCCGGATTGTCCCGGCGAATGACTTCGCGCATGGTCTGACCCACCAGTTCCGCGGTTTCGAACATGGAACCGGTGTTCAGTACGTTGGTCACGTCGGTGCCGGCCCGGCGCTCAAGCAGACTGATGACGCTCTGGCTGGTGGCCAGGTTACCGGCGGACAACAGCACCAGTTCCCGCTCCCCGGCCTGCTCGAACACGTGCATCTTGCGGAAGGTGGAAATCTGGTCGAAACCGGCGTTGGTCCGGGAATCCGATGCGAACACCAGCCCGTCGGCCAGGCGCATCGCTACGCAATAGGTCATACAAGCCCTCCTGAAAGGCCCTTTTCACGAGCGTAATCTAATCACATCCACACCAAAGGTGTGAGTGATTTTCGACCAGGAAAGGCTGTTTTTTTTTGTGACCGAAAGTCGCTACTTTTCTTGGGACCAGAAACGCAAACAGGCGGCCCGTAGGCCGCCTGTTTCAAACCGCTGCGAAGCCGGTTTATTCCATGGAGGTGGCACCGATGCGGTGGATGCTGACGTCGGCACCGTTGAACTCTTCCTCTTCGGTCAGACGCAGGCCGGAGATGACGTTGATCACCCCGTACACGATCAGGCCGCCCACGAAGGCGACGACAACACCGGCGATGGAGCCGACGATCTGGGACATCAGGCTGATGCCCCCCAGGCCGCCGAAGGCTTCCTGACCAAAGATGCCGCAGGCGATGGCGCCCCAGACACCACAGACACCGTGCAGCGGCCAGACACCCAGCACATCGTCCAGACGTTCGATCTTGGCCTGGGCCCACTCGAACATGTAGACGAAGATGGCGCCGGCGACACCGCCGGTGATCAGCGCGCCCACCGGGTGCATCAGGTCGGAACCGGCACACACCGCCACCAGGCCGGCCAGCGGACCGTTGTGGATAAAGCCCGGGTCCTTGCGACCCAGCAGCATGGACACCAGGATACCGCCGACCATGGCCATCAGGCTGTTCACCGCCACCAGGCCGCTGATGCCGTCCAGGGTCTGGGCCGACATGACGTTGAAGCCGAACCAGCCGACGGTCAGGATCCAGGCGCCCAGGGCCAGGAACGGAATGTTGGAGGGGGCGAAGGCCACCACCTTGCCGTTGCGGTAGCGGCCGTTACGGGCGCCCAGCATCAGTACCGCGGCCAGGGCGATCCAGCCACCCACGCCGTGCACCACAACAGAGCCGGCAAAGTCGTGGAAGGATGCACCAAACTGGGACTCGAGCCAGCTCTGGAAGCCGTAGTTGCCGTTCCAGATCAGGCCTTCGAAGAACGGATACACCAGGGCCACGATCAGGCCGGAGGCGATCAGCATCGGGTAGAACTTGGCGCGCTCGGCGATACCGCCGGAGACGATGGCCGGGATGGCTGCGGCGAAGGTCATCAGGAAGAAGAACTTGACCAGTTCATAGCCGTTGCCCGCGGTCAGTTCGCCGGCGCCGGTCATGAAATGGCTGCCGTAGGCGATGTAGTAGCCGACGAAGAAGTAGGCCACGGCGGACACGCCGAAGTCGGTCATGATCTTGACCAGGGCGTTGACCTGGTTCTTGTGCCGCACCGTACCCACCTCGAGGAAGGCAAAGCCGGCGTGCATGGCCAGTACCATAATGGCACCGATAAGGATGAACAGCGTGTTGGCGCTTTCGGTCAGGGTGTGTACAGCACTCGTGATGTCCACGGGTTTTCCCTCCTGATGGTGTGTTTTGACCTCTGTCGGGCCTTAAATGCATTGACGGGGTGCATTCAAGCAAGAGGTGTTCCAAAACAATGCAAAATCAGTGAGGTTAGTCAGTTGTGGTCAGGAGTGGGGCGGGAAGGTCGAGTGGTGAGGGAATAAAGGCACCAATACGGTGCAGAATTTAATGGCGTGCACCGTATTGGTCGGGCGGGTTACCAGCTGATGTCGCCGTCGGCCCGATTGTCGTTCGCCGAATTGCGGTCGGATTGCAGGTCGATGATCGGCTCCAGCGAGAAGGATTCTGATTCGATGTCCATGGTCGAATCGGCGGCCCGGGATTGGGACTCGATCAACTCCCGCAGTTCCAGTTCCTGTTCCCGCAAGGGGCCGGACAGGTCGACGATGATCTCGACCCGGCGGTTCTTGGCCCGGCTTTCGGCGGTATCGTTGCTGACCCTGGGCTCGGTATCGGCCAGGCCCTTGACCGCCAGGCGGGTGGGCTCGATTTCCTCGGTCGCTAGCAACGCGTTGGCCACGGCGGCGGCCCGAGCGGCGGACAGATCCCAGTTGCTATAGAAGCGCGCGGTGCGGATCGGAATGTCGTCGGTGTGGCCCTCCACCGTCAGCCTGCCCGGGATATCCACCAGCACGTCGGCCATTTCCAACAGCAGGCCTTCGAACTCCCAGGTCAGGTCGGCTGAGCCGGACGGGAAGGAGCCTTTTTCTTCGATCCGGATCACGATCCGTCGCTGATCTTCATCCTGAGCAACATTGACCCGACCGTCCTCGATCTCCTGGTCCAGAATGTCCAGGATTTCCTGGGTGCTCTGGTCCAGCTCCTCCTGCAGGGCAGATTCGATCGCCTGATCGGTCGGGCTTTTCAGGGTCTGCAATTCCGGCTTTTGCTCGGTGGTGGTCTGGCGGACTTCGTTCACCACCGTCGGTTCTGGCGGTGCCGGCGAGAAGGAATCGAAGATCGGGCTGGTGCCCATGGGGATATCCAGGGTTGCTACATCCCGCTGGACCCCAAAGGCTTTCGACAGCTCCCCGGCGATCTGCTTGAACTTCATGGCGTCGATCTCGGAGAACGACAGCAGCAGCACGAAAAAGCACATCAGCAGCGACATCAGGTCGGCGAAGGTAACGACCCAGGCCGGGATGCCCGGTTTTTCCTCTTCCGGCAACTCGTCCATGGCTCAGCCGCTCACGGCTTCCGGTTCGCCGGCCTTGTCACGTTCCTTGGGCGGCAGATAGCTGGACAGCAGCTGTTCGATTACCCGGGGGTTGGTGCCTTCCTGAATGGCCACCAGGGCGTCGATGTACAGGGACTGCATGCGCGCCTCCTCGGTCATGCGCAGGGACAGTTTATCGGCGATGGGCGAAGCCACCATGGTCGCCAGCATGGCGCCGTACAGGGTGGTCAGCAGCGCCACGGCCATGGCCGGGCCGATGGACTTGGGGTCTTCCATGTTGGAGAGCATCTGCACCAGGCCAATCAGGGTACCGATCATGCCCATGGCCGGGCCGACGTCGGCCAGGGCAGTGAACACCTTGGCGCCGGAGCGGTTATGATCCAGGGTCATCACCCGTTCCTTGCTCAGCAGTTGCTTGATGGTGTCGGCGTCGTGACCATCCACCAGCATCTGAATGCCCTGTTCCAGGAATGGGGAGCCGACCTCGCGCCCCTCCAGGCCCAGCACGCCCTCTTTGCGGGCAACCTGGGCAACTTCCACCAGCTCTTCGATGGCGTCCCGGGTTTCCGGTAGTTTGAATTTGAACGCTCGAGCGGCGACTTTGAATGCGTCGAAGAACTGGCCGAAACTAAATTTGGCCAGCACCACCAAGCAGCTCCCGCCCAGGACAATCAGCAACGACGGACCGTTGACGAACACATCGGGTGAGACCCCGAGAATCACGGCGGAGGCGATGAGCAAAATGGCCCCGACCAGGCCAATGAGGGTGGCGAAATCCACGAGAACTCCAGAATCAAACGGTGGTGGCGTCGATAAGTCCGGCAGAGTACCGTTGGTTCAGTTTCCAATCAATTGGATTCTGTAACCTTGTTTTGCGCCTCGTGCTCTTCCTTCCACGCGGCGTAACGGTGCAGGTCCGACTCGACCAGCTTCAGGCACAGAGCGACCACCCCGGCGTCGTCGATAAAACCAAAGCCGAGGATCAGGTCCGGGATCACGTCCAGGGGGTTGAGCACATACAGCAGGGCGCCGGCGACCGCGGCGATGGTTTTCCAGGGCACGCTGCGGTAGTTGCCTTGCCAGTAATCGCGGATCATCGAGAACATCAGTTTGATGTCGGCGCTGAACCGGTTGAGCTTGCCGCTGCCCTTCACCTTGGCCTCGATGGCGCGCTGGCGCTCGAGGACCTTCTCCAGGTCGATGCGATTGACCTTCTCCGATTCGGCCTTCAGTTGTTGTTCGGCGGATTTCTCGCTGAAAAGGGCCATGGTCTGCTGTCCTCCGGGTGCCCGATAGGGTGGCCGTTATCATCGCTCAAGCCCGAGGGCCTTGCCAAGCTCAGGTGGGTGGCGGTTTGGGGTACCGGTGTCGCAGCGGCGCCGGAATCTGGGCCAGCTGTTGCTCGACCAGGGCGGTCATGGCGTCGTCGATGGGGCCGGTGTCCAGGTCGGGCTCCGCCTGTTTCAGCAGGTAGCTGACCGCTTCGGCGGTCGCCAGGTGGTGGTCGCCCGGGGCCTTGCGCACCACGTACCGGGACGTCGGCGGCTGCGCGAAATGATAGCGGGGCAGCTCGGCCAGGGCGGGGTTCTGATGCAGAATCCGTGCGGCCTTGCGCCAGGTGCCATCGAGTACCAGCCAGTGGTCGATGGCGCTCAGGTCGGCCTGCTCCAGGGGCTGGCTGGTCGGGCCCGGAAACAGCAGACCGGTTCGGGTCAGGTCGCCGCTGGCCAGGCCGGCCAGTTCGAACTGCTCGGCGGTCTCACCCACCAAGACCCGCACCGAGCCCAGGCAGCGCTGGAGAATCCGCAGGGTGCCCTTGGCCCGACCCACCTCCGAGGGGTGCTGCAACACGGTGACCGGGGTCCGGTTGGGCACCGGCCGGCACCGGTCGCACACGCAGATGTTCGGATGCAGTCCGCACTGGGGGCAGGTCGGCCGGCCCGGCTTGGGGGCTACCACCAGGCCTTGCCCCACATTTCGGGATTGGCCCAGTGGTCCGGGTTGTTCCAGGCCCGTTTGTGGTTGTAGCTGTCCAGGTTGTAGGTGTAGAGGGTGAAATGGCCCTCGGGCCCGGACAGCTCGGCGTGGCGCCGGAACCCCAGGCCGATGAAATCGGTGAACGCCCAGTCCGGGGTCTCGCCCACCAGCACCGCGATCTGATGGGTGCCATAGTTGCGCAACTGGCCCAGCAACAGCGCGCCCTCGTCGTGGGGCAGGTGTTCCAGGATGTTGGAAATCAGCGCCAGGTCCTGGACCCGGTCCAGCGGCAGGGCCGCGTTCGGGTCGCTGGTGTCGAGGGCTTGCAGCTGCGACTCCGGTTGGTGCTGCTGCCACAGCTGCGCCACCTCGTCGGCCAGCGCGCCACAGCTCAGCAGGGTCTTGGGCTGGGCGGTGTCGATGATGCGGGCCAGGGTCTGTCGGGGGCTGTCGGAGTCGAAAGCGGTGCTCAT
Organism: Marinobacter qingdaonensis; assembly: GCF_034555935.1. Lineage (NCBI taxonomy): Bacteria > Pseudomonadati > Pseudomonadota > Gammaproteobacteria > Pseudomonadales > Marinobacteraceae > Marinobacter > Marinobacter qingdaonensis. The sequence continues at coordinate 296,161 of NZ_JAYDCJ010000003.1, read as the reverse complement.
GATATCGGCCAGTCTGCTGCGTCCACGGTGTGTAGTCCGACCGGCTGGTCGGTGTCGCCGCCCCAGCGATCCACAAAGGTACCCAGGGGGTCGTACTGTTTCGCCTGTTTCTCGAGGTTGAATTGCCGCAGGCCTCGGGGGTCGGCGCCTACCCCCGCCAGATACTGCCAGTTGCCGTAGTTGCTGGCCACATCATAATCGATCAGCTGCTGCTCGAACCACGCCGCGCCGTAGCGCCAGTCCAGCTCGAGCTCGTTGACGAAGCAGCTGGCCACCAGCTGCCGGGCCCGATTGCTCATGTAGCCGGTTTCCCGCAGCTGGTTCATGGCGGCGTTCACCAGCGGGTACTCGGTGTTGCCCTGGCACCAGGCCTTGAACCGGTGGCCGTAGAAGGTCGCCGTCCGGCGCTTGCGCTGGACCCCGTCCCGGTGGAACAGGTTGGTGCCGTGCTTGAGCGCGTACCAGTAGAAATACTCCCTCCAGAGCAGCTCGAACCAGAGCCAGTAGGTGGATTCGTTCCTGGTGTGGCTGGCTTCGTACTCGCTAATGGTCTCGGCCACCTCGCGCACCGACAGCGAACCGTTGGCCAGCCAGGGTGAAAACTTGGAGGAGGCGTCCCAGGTGTCGAGGGCGTTGCGGGTCTGCTTGTAGTCGTCGATGGCGTGGCGAATGAACAGGAATTCCTTGAGCTGGTCGAGACCGGCCTGCTCGCCGCCGGAAAACTGCAGCGGGTGCCGGGGTTCAGCGATGGCCGGGCATTCGCCCCGGTTGTCGTCGGGGAACCCAGGGGGTGGCGGCAGCGCGGTCAGGGTGCGGATGCGCAGGCGTTCGGAGCAGCGCTCGCCGGTCTTCTCCACCTGCTTGCGGAACTGGGAAAAGGTGTCGGGCAGATCGTCCAGGGCCATGGGCAGGGAAGCCTCGGTGAACAGGCTGAGGGTTTCGAACTGCTGGAACAGGGTGTCCGGCAACTGCTCCTTCAGCGCCTGCCACTGCCCGGCTTCCTTGGTACCGGGCTGGCGCGAGCGAATCACCCGGGCCAGCCGGTGTTCGCGCACCAGCTCGGGAATCACCCGCTCGGGCTCGCCGTAGGCGATGTGCAGCCGTTGTCCCAGGGGCCGGAGGCTACGCTCCAGCGCCATCAGGCTCTGCCACAGAAAGCGCCAGCGGTGCTCGCCCATGGCCCGGCTCTGCAGCGGGCCGGGGGCGAACCAGCGTGGGTCGACCACGAACACGCACAGCAGCAGGTCCGACTTGGCCGCCGCCAGCAGTGCGGCGTTGTCGTGAAGTCGGAGATCCCGGGTAAACCAGTAGAGGGTGTGCAAGGGACTGCGCTCCTGTCCTGAGGGTTTAGATCGGCCGTTTCTGTCGGTCTGTACGTTTCCGCCTGTACTTAGGATTATTGCAGACAACGCCGGATTGACCGAACCGGCCGTCCAATTCGCCGCGGCGACGTATCTATTGGCGCCCGGGTGCCGGATTGGGCCAAAGTCGCGCTGGCGATCAATGCGGCCACCTGCTTGAATGATGAAACCTGGCGCGTCACCCGACGCCGCCAACCACCAAAGGAGCTGCCCCGTGATCAAGTCCCGTGCCGCCGTGGCGTTTGAAGCCAACAACCCCCTGGAAATTGTCGAAGTGGACGTGGCCCCACCCCAGGAGGGCGAGGTGCTGGTGCGCATCGTCGCCACCGGGGTCTGTCACACCGACGCCTATACCCTGTCCGGTGCCGATCCCGAGGGCCTGTTCCCGACCATCCTGGGCCATGAGGGTGGCGGCATTGTCGAGGCGGTCGGCCCGGGGGTGACCGACCTGGAGGTGGGTGACCACGTGATTCCGCTGTACACGGCCGAATGCGGCACCTGTAAATTCTGCACCTCCGGCAAGACCAACCTGTGTGGCGCGGTGCGGGCCACACAGGGTAAGGGTGTGATGCCCGATGGCACCTCCCGGTTCTCCTACCAGGGCAAGCCGCTGTATCACTACATGGGTTGCTCTACCTTCTCCGAGTACACGGTGCTGCCCCAGGTCTCCCTGGCCAAGATTCCCAAGGAGGCGCCTCTGGACAAGGTGTGCCTGCTCGGTTGCGGCGTCACCACCGGCATCGGCGCGGTGCTTAACACCGCCAAGGTGGAGGAAGGCGCCACCGTGGCCATCTTCGGTCTGGGCGGCATCGGCCTGGCCGCCATCATCGGCGCCACCATGGCCAAGGCCGGCCGGATCATCGCCATCGACATCAACCCGGGCAAGTTCGACATCGCCAAACAACTGGGCGCCACCGATCTGGTCAACCCGAACGACTACGACCAGCCGATTCAGGAAGTGATCGTGGAGATGACCGACGGCGGCGTCGACTACTCGTTCGAGTGCGTTGGCAACGTCCAGCTCATGCGCTCGGCGCTGGAGTGCTGTCACAAGGGCTGGGGCGAGTCCATCATCATCGGGGTGGCCGGCGCCGGTGAGGAAATCAGCACCCGGCCGTTCCAGCTGGTCACCGGACGGGTCTGGAAAGGCTCCGCCTTTGGGGGAGTGAAGGGCCGCACCGAGTTGCCGGGCTATGTCGAAAAAGCCGAGAAGGGTGAGATTCCCCTGGATGTGTTCATCACCCACGAGATGCCCCTGGACGACATCAACAAGGCCTTCGAGCTGATGCACGAGGGCAAGAGTATCCGCTCGGTCATCCACTTCTGAGACAAGGCGGTGGCTAGCGGTCGGTCAGCTTGAGCTCGATACGACGGTTTTTCTGCAGGGCATCCGCCGTGGTGCCCTCGGCCACCGGGACGAACTCGCCAAAACCGGCCGCCACCATGCGCCGCTCCGGCACCCCCTGGTCGGCCAGGTAACGCACCACCGCCACCGCCCGGGCTGTGGATAACTCCCAGTTGGAGGGGAACTGCGGGGTGTTGATGGGAATGATGTCGGTGTGGCCGTCGATGCGCAGGATCCAGTCGATGTCGGCCGGAATGGCGCCAACCACATCCAGCAGCACGGTCGCCAGCTTGTCCAGCTCGCGCTTGCCGGCCTCGCCCAGCTGGGCCGAGCCAGAGGCAAACAAAAGCTCCGACGGCAGCAGGAAGCGGTCGCCGACGATGCGGATGTTTTCGTTGGTTTCCAGGATGTTGCGCAGGCGCGAGAAAAACTCCGACTGATACTGCTCCAGTTCGCTGACCCGCTCGGCCAGCAGGGTGTTCAGCCGGCGGCTGACGTCGGCCAGCTCGCTTTCCTTGTCCGCGGTTTCCTGCTCCTGCAGCCGCAGGGCGGCGGTGATCTGGCGTAGCTGCTCCCGCAGCGAGGCGATCTGGTTCGACAGCCGCATGATCATCGCCTGCTGGCTGGCGGACAGCTGATCCTTCTCCTCCAGCTCATCGCTCATGCTGGCCAGCCGCCCGGCCCGGGCCTCCGCGTCGGCGCTCTGCTGCATCAGCTGATTGCGGGAGGCCTCCAGCCGATCCTGCAGCTCGTCGTTGCGGGCCAGGGACGCGCTGTAGTCGTTCTGGACCGAGGCCATCTCCTGCTCCAGGGCGGCGGTCTTGCTCTGCTCCAGGCCCAGCAACTCGGAGATTTCTGCCAGGCGCTGATTTAGGCGAAACAGTTCGGTGTTGCGGTCGGACAGGGTCTGGGACAGGTACAGCTGGCTGACCACGTAGATCAGCAGCATGAAGATCACCAGCATCAGCAGCGCCGACAGGGCGTCGACGTAGCCGGGCCAGGCGTTGGTGGCGCTGCGACTGCGGCGCTTGGAGCCGATCATGAGGCGCGTTCGTCCTCGTCCACGATATCCACCAGGTTGGTGACCCCGGTGAGCCACTCCTCCAGGCCGTCGTAGAAGCGGTTCTGGGCGTGCCCGGCCTGGATGTCCAGGAAGCCGAGGATGAGCGAGCCGCCCAGGCCCAACAGGGAGGAGCTGAACGCCGTACCCATGCCCTGCAGGGGCGTGAGCAGCCCGGCCTGCAGATCGGCGAACACCGCGCCGAAGTCGCCCTGGCCCATGTCCAGGTTGGTGATCACCTGGCCCACCGAATTAATCGTCCCCAGCAGGCCCCAGAAGGTGCCGAGCAGCCCCAGGAACACCAGCAGACTGATGAAATAGCGGGTGATTTCGCGCTGCTCGTCCATGCGCGAGTGAATGCCGTCGAGCACCGTGCGCAGGGACAGGGTGGAGAGCTTGAAGCGGTCGCGCTTGGATTCCTCCCCGAGCTGGCGCGCCAGCGGCTTGAGCAGGCGCGGCTCCTGCAGCACCGAGAGCCCGGAGTGGCCGGTGCGGAACTGGGAAATCCAGCGCAGCTCTGGGAACAGCACGAACACCTGCCGGTAGGTGATTGCGATGCCGACGATCAGGACCCCGACAATCAGCAGGTTGAACACCCAGTTCGCCATGAAGGCGTCGATCAGCGGCCGATGGATGAGGGCGCCGACCACCACAACAACTGCCAGGAAAAGCGTCATCCAGAAGAGAGTGTGCTTTGGATTGCTCATGACCACCGCCAGTGATTGAGGGAAGTATCAGGAAAACATAGCACAGCCCCATGGCATTGCAGTGACGGCGAGGCGGGTGAAATTGGTTGTTGATTGACCGATCCTGTTTATATAAAGTGAACGCATTAATAATAAGTAAATCGAGCTGCGCTATGTTTCAACACACTCTCACCGCCAACACGGTTTTCGCGGGCGCCTTTCCCGAAGAGGTCTCCGGTTTCGTCAACGATCACATCGGCCAGCACCGCCTGGAGTTGAGCGGCCGCAGTCGGGCGGCGTCCAGCCTCAGCTTTCGCGAGTTTGCCGGCTTTGGTCTGTCCCGTATCAGCTATGGCAACCAGGTGCGGGTCAAAAGCCCGGAACTGGAGGCGATCTACCATTTCCAGGTGGTGACCCGCGGCGAGTGCCTGTGGCGCCAGGGCGCCGAGTCACTGCGCCTGCGCGCCGGCGAGGCGATGATGGTGAACCCGTACGAAGCCATCGACCTGGAGTACTCGCCGGATTGCGAAAAACTGATCATCAAGGTGCCGGAAGAGGTGCTGTGCTCGGCGCGGCCGATGAACCGGGTGGGCCAGGCCGAGGCCCTGCGCTTCGAACGCCGGCCGGTGAACCTGCACCAGTGCCCGGCGCTGCCGAGTATTCTCAATGCAGTGTTCTCGGAGCTTGAGGAGGGGGGCGACGACGATATCCGCTCGGTGTCCGTGCCCTACCGGGACATCATCCTGAACAAGCTGCTGACGGTGTTTCCCAGTACCTGGACGGTGACCGACGAGCAGCCCCGACTGTCGCCGGCGGTGGCCCGGATGGTGCATTACATCGACCAGAACCTGAAGCAGGCGATCGATGTGGAGGAGCTGTCGGCGGTCTCCAACATGAGCGTGCGCTCGATCTACAACGCCTTCTCGAAGAGTTTCTCGGTCACCCCCAAGTGCTACATCAAGCAGCGCAAGCTGCAGCAGCTGCGGACCGACCTGCAGACCGGGCGCTGCCGGAACGTAACCGAAGTGGCCCTGGACTATGGCTTCGTCCACCTGGGCCGGTTCTCCTCCGATTACCGCAAGCTGTTCGGTGAGCTACCCTCGGAAACCTTGCGCATGGCCGGCTAGTCCCGGCCCTGCTCCAGCTTCTGCTGCCCACAAATCTGGCGGGTGACCTTGTCGGCACAGTCCCGGACCTGTTGGAACAGGGGCGAGCCCTCGCTGATGTCGGTGTCCCGGGCCAGGCCCAGCAGGGTGATCACGGTCACGATGGAGCCGTTCAGGTCGTACACCGGCATACTCAGGACATTGATTTCAGGCAGGTAATCGCTGAAAAACGCACAGTAACCCTGGCGCTTGATGGCGTCCAGGTGGGCGCCCAGTTGCTCCCGGGGAATGTCCTTGCCCCGGTGCTTGGGCAGGTTGGCCGATTGCTTGTAGAACTGGTCGATCAGCTGGCGCCGGCGCTCAACCGGCAGCGCGGTCAGGAAGATCCGACCGGACGCCGAATTCAGCGGCGACAGTTCGGCGCCCAGGCGTACGTTCACCGAGATCGGCAGGCTTGAATCCAGCCATTTGATGACCAGCGGGCCGGCGCCGTTCCAGACCGTGACCGACACGGTTTTGTCGGTGTCCTCGTTCAGCTGATCCACGGCCTCGTAGGACAGCTGGATCGGGTTGATCCGACGCAGCGCGGAGATACCCAGAGTCAGCGCGGAGTTGCCCAGGGTGTACTGGGTCTGGTTGACCTGGTTGATGTAGCCCTCGCGCAGCAGGCTGACCAGGTACTTGTGGGCCCGGCTCGGAGACAGGTCCAGGGCCTTGGACAGCTCCTTGAGCGACGGTGGCCGGGCCGCGCTGGCGATGTAATTGAGAATGTGCAGACCAATTTCGAGAGAACCGATTCCCTGCCGCTTGGGGCTTTCGTCTGTCATGTAGGTCGTCGCCATGAAGTGGTTGATGGTTCCGGGGGCGCGTGGGGCCCAGGTGCCGGGAAGACGGTCGGCACCTGGGTCCAGTCGCGGTAAGGGTACCAATTCTGAGGACTCAGGTCAGAACGAGTATTTGGCCATGACCTCGACCTGCTGCCCCTCCGGGATCAGCGGGCCAAAGGCCAGGTTGTACTTGCGCCACTCCACCCCGACTTCCAGCTCGGGGATGATGTTGTGGATCAGGTTGACCCGCGGGGCCTCGTAATCGGTGTCCGCCTGGTCGTCCACCTCCACCTTGGTGTAGGCCACGTTGGCGCGCCACTGGTCGTTGATGACGTAACGGAAGCCGGCGTTGAAACCGGTCTGGCTGACCGCCTCGCCGTTTTCCACATCGCTGGCCAGGGAGCCGCCGACCCCGACGCCGGTGAAGGCGCCCAGGCCCTCACCGTGGTGGGCGTTGAGGGTCAGACTGTGGCGTCCGAGCTTGATCTCGGAGCCGATGGCGCCGCCGCCGACGTAGTCGCCGTTGGCCACTTCCCGACCGCTGGCGGTCAGGATCAGGCGGTGGCCGCCGTCGAAGTTGAGATTGTAGTTGATCGCCAGATCCGGGGCATCGGCGTCGTTGTTGACCGGGTCCTGGGCGGTGATGCGCAGGTTGTTGAACTGGTAGCTGGCCAGGGTGGTGCGGAAGTTGAGGCCGCCCAGGGTGCCGCGGGGCCCGCCCAGGAAGTCGAGGTAATCGTTGTAGGCCACGGCCCAGAACTGGCCGGTCCAGGTCTGGCCGACGGTGGCGTTGTCGAACTTGATGAACGCGTGGCGCAGGCGCAGGTCGTTGTTCTCACCGGGGTAGAGGCCACCGTAAAAATCGCCCTCCACAAACCCCACGATGGTGTGGCCCTGTTTCTGGGTGACGGTCTTCAGGTTGATGCGGCTCTGGTTGGCCCGGCCGAAGAAGCGGTCGTCGTCCTGCTCGGGGTCCTCGTAGATGGCCTCGGCTTTCAGGTAACCACCGATGCTGATGCTGGTGTCATTGTAGGTGCCGAGATCGAGGGCGAGGGCGGGTGCGGCGCTGAAGGAGGTTGCCACCGCCAGCGCCAGGAGTGATTTTGGATAGTTCATTTGCCTTCTCCTTATTGTTGGGCAAGTGAACTATCGGTGATTCAGGGGGCAGCAAATATCCTGAAACTGAACATCGCTATCCGTTTTCTGTAGTCATCGATCGAAATGGATGACGCTGCGAATGCTCTTGCCCTCGTGCATCAGTTCGAATGCGTGGTTGATGTCGTCCAGGCCCATGGTGTGGGTGATGAAGTCGTTGAGCTTGAATTCACCCTGCAGGTAGCGCTCGACCATGCCCGGCAGTTCCGAACGGCCCTTGACGCCACCGAAGGCGGAGCCCTTCCAGACCCGGCCAGTGACCAGCTGGAACGGCCGGGTGGCGATTTCCTGGCCGGCGCCGGCGACCCCGATGATCACCGACTCGCCCCAGCCTTTGTGGCAGCATTCCAGGGCCGAGCGCATGACATCGACGTTGCCGATGCATTCGAAGGAGTAATCGACCCCGCCGTCGGTCAGCTCGACGATCACCTCCTGAATGGGGCGGTCGTGCTCCCGGGGGTTGATGCAGTCGGTGGCGCCCAACTGCCGGGCCAGCTCGAACTTGCTGTCGTTGATGTCGATGGCCAGGATGCGACCGGCACCGGCCATGGTGGCGCCGATGATCGCCGACAGGCCGATGCCGCCCAGGCCGAAAATGGCCACGGTGGCGCCGGCCTCCACCTTGGCGGTGTTCATCACCGCGCCCATGCCGGTGGTGACGCCACAGCCGAGCAGGCAGACCTCTTCCAGGGGCGCCGCCTTGTTGACTTTGGCCAGGGCAATTTCGGGCAGCACCGTGTACTCGGAGAAGGTCGAGCAGCCCATGTAGTGGAAGATGGGCTGACCGTCCTTGTAGAAGCGGGTGGTGCCATCCGGCATCAGCCCCTGGCCCTGGGTCTCGCGGATCTTCTGGCACAGGTTGGTTTTCCCGGACCGGCAGAACTTACACTCGCCACACTCCGGGGTGTACAGGGGAATGACATGGTCCCCGATCTCGACGCTGGTCACGCCCTCGCCGACGGCTTCGACGATGCCGCCGCCCTCGTGGCCGAGAATGGCCGGGAAGTTGCCCTCCGGGTCGTCGCCGGACAGGGTGAAGGCGTCGGTGTGACAGACACCGGTCGCAACCACCCGGACCAGAACCTCGCCCGCTTGCGGGGGCATAACCTCCACTTCCTCGACCGACAGGGGCTGGCCTGGGCCCCAGGCAATCGCCGCTTTGGATTTGATCATTTCCGCCATATCTCGCTCCGTTGAATCGATGAACCTGCGTGAGTTGGCGCGCAGTATAATCCCGACTTTCTGGTAAATAATCGGGCTATATAGCAAATCACTTTTACTGATATGCAATAATCGCGACGGAATTCGAGGAGGAGCAGGTCATGGTGCGCTGGGACGGCGTCAATGAATTTGTGGCGGTCGCAGAGACCGAAAGTTTTACCCGTGCGTCCGAGCGGCTGGGTGTCTCCACCGCCCAGGTCAGCCGGCAGATCAGCGCCCTCGAGGCCCGGCTGGCCACCCGGCTGTTCTACCGGACCACCCGGCGGGTCTCCACCACGGACGCCGGGCAGCTCTACTACCAGCATTGCCGACAGGTGCTGGATGCGCTCGAACAGGCGGAACAGGCGGTGACCCACCTGCAGGCGGTGCCCCAGGGCAAGTTGCGGCTGACTGCGCCGGTCACCTACGGCGAGCAGGTGATTGCGCCCCTGGTCAACGATTTTGTCCTGCGCTACCCGGGCCTGGAGGTGGAAATGCACCTGACCAACCAGCAACTGGACCTGGTGGCCGAGGGCTACGATCTGGCGGTGCGCCTGGGGCAGTTGGAGAGCTCGAGTCTGATGGCCCGGCGACTGGGGTCGCGAACCCTGTACGTGTGCGCGTCGCCGGCCTACCTGTCGGCCTGGGGCACGCCCCGGTCGCTGGCGGAGCTGGACCGGCACAATTGCCTGCAGGGCAATCTCCGGCATTGGCGGTTTCAGGAGGACGGCCGGCCGCGCACGGTGCGGATCAGCGGCAACCTGCGGTGTGACAGCGGCCGCGCGTTGCTGGACGCGGCCCTGAAAGGGGTAGGCATGGTCCAGCTACCGGACTATTACGTGCAGCCGGCGCTGGATGCCGGCGCCCTGGTGCCGCTGTTGACCGGTTACCAGGATGACGACGACGGCATCTGGGGCGTCTATCCCCACAACCGCCACCTGTCGCCGAAGGTGCGGCTGCTGCTGGATTACGTTGCCGAGACCCTGGGCTCGGCCGCGGCCTGAGCCGCCAGGGCCCGAGGGCCCCGGCGGCGGGGGTCAGACGCTGAGCGCCGTTTCCACCTTGTCCACGTTGGCGTCCAGCTCCGCGCCGTCGCCGTCGAAGTGGACCTGGCCCTTCACCAGCACCACGTGGCGGTCACAGAGCTTCTTCAGAGCCTTGATGTTCTTGTCCACCACCAGGGTCGAAATGCCGGATTCGCGGATGGTGGCGATCACGTTCCAGATGTCCTGGCGGATCAGCGGCGCCAGGCCTTCGGTGGCCTCGTCCAGGATCATCAGCCGCGGGTTGGTGACCAGCGCCCGCCCGATCGCCAGCATCTGCTGCTCACCACCGGACAGCTCGGTGCCCAGGTTCGACAGCCGCTCCTGAAGGCGCGGGAAGGTGGTCATCACCCGGTCGAAATCCCAGCCGGTCTGGCCTTGGCTGTCGGGCCGGGCCGCCATCTGCAGGTGCTCGCGCACGGTCAGGTTGTGGAACATGCCGCGGCCTTCCGGCACGTAGGCGATGTCCCGGCGCATGCGTTTCCAGGTCGGCAGGTCGCTGATGTCCAGGCCGTCGAAATAGACGTGGCCACTGCGCGGCCGGACAATGCCCAGGATCGACTTGAGCGTGGTGGTCTTGCCCATGCCGTTGCGCCCCATCAGGCTCATGGACTGGCCCTGGTCGAGCCGGAACGAGAGGTCGTGCAGGATGTGGCTGCGACCGTAGAGGGTGTTGAGATTCTTCACTTCCAGCAGGCTGTCGGTCATGCCGCTTGCTCCTCTTCTTCTTCCTTACCCAAGTAGGCTTCTTTCACCCGGGGCTCATTCCGGACCTCGTTCACCGTGCCGGTGATCAGGTGGGTGCCGTTGTCCAGCACGGTGAGCTGGTCCGACAGCTCGAAGATGGCGTCCATGTCGTGCTCCACCAGGACGATGCTGTAGCTCTGCTTGAGCTCGTTGAGCAGTTCGATGATGCGCTGGGACTCCTCGTGGCCCATGCCGGCCATGGGTTCGTCCAGCAGCAGGATGCAGGGGTCGGTGGCCAGGACCATGGCCAGCTCCAGCTGGCGCTGCTCGCCGTAGGAGATCTCCGCCGCCACCGTGTGCATGCGTTTTTCCAGCCCGACCTGGCACAGCGCCTTTTCCGCTGCTTCCCGCACCAGCCGGTTGGCGTGCCGGGAGGCGAACAGGTTGAAACTGCCGGTGAACCGGCGCTGGGCCGCCACCGCGCAGTTCTCCAGGCAGGTGACCTCGGTGTAGATGTTGGTCTTCTGAAAGCTGCGACCGATGCCGCGTCGGACGAATTTCCAGGGCTTCATGCCGTCGATGCGGTCGCCCTTGTGGAAGATGCAGCCGCTGGTGGGGGTCAGAGTGCCGCACAGCATGTTCAGTAGGGTGCTCTTGCCGGCGCCGTTGGGGCCGACCACGCCGTGCAGCTGACAGTCCCGGAACTGCAGCGAGATGTCGTTGAGCGCCTTGATGCCGCCCCAGTGTTTGCTGAGGGATTCGGTTTCCAGAATGATGTCGTTGGCCATGATCATTTCTCCAGCAGTTTTTCCAGGTAGCCGGCCAGGCCTTTGCGCAGCAGCAGGACCATCAGGATGATGGCACCGCCCATGAACAGCATCCAGTCCTCGCTCATGTGCTCGAAGAAGTACTGCAGGCCCTCGTAGGTGATGGTGCCGAGCAGGGCGCCGTAGATGGTGCCCATGCCGCCCAGGATCGACATGACCAGCGCCGTGCCGGACATTTCCCAGGTCATGAATTGCGGGTTCACGTAGCCGTATTGCAGGGCAAATAACAGACCGGCGTAGGCCGCCAGGGTGCTGCCGATGATGTAGCTGATCAGCCGGAAGGCGAAGATGTTGTAGCCCAGGGCCTCGGTGCGCTGCGGGTTCAGCCGGCTGGCTTCGACAATGCGGCCGAAGCGCGAGCGCAGGATGACCTTGATCGCCACCAGGGTCACGGCCACCGCCAGCAGCGCCAGGTAATAGAAGTGGGTCGGGTTATCCAGGTTCAGGAAGTTAACTCCGAACACGCTGGTGTCCGGCTTCATGAAGATGAACAGGCCGTCGTTGCCGCCGAAGTCCAGGGAGTCGAAGAAGAAGTAATAGACCATCTGGGAGATGGCCAGGGTGATCATGATGAAGTAGATCCCGGAGGTGCGCAGCACCACCACCCCCACCACCAACGCGACCAGGGCGCTGATGGCCAGAATCGCCAGGGCGTAGAGCCAGAAGTTCACCGCCTCGTACTCGGGGGTGATGATCACGAACAGGTAGCCGCCCAGGCCGTAGAACAGGGCGTGGCCGAGGGTGACCAGGCCGACCCGGCCGACCAGGAAATCCAGGGACATGACAAACACCGCCAGGATCAGCACGGTGGTGGCCTTGCCCACGAAGAAGGAATTCTGTTCCAGGAACAGGGGAATGCACAGGGCGACCAGGAAGAAGATCGCCAGGAAGATGCGCTCGGTGCGTTTTTCGAAAATCATGTTCGGCTCCCGCTTACTTGGCGAACAGGCCCTGGGGCTTCGCCAGCAGCACCAGGATCATGAAGATGTAAATGATCATATTGGACATGGTGGGCACCAGGACTGCGGCGAAGGTGCTGATGATGCCGACCAGCAGCGCGCCCACGAAGGCGCCCTTGATCGAGCCCATGCCGCCGATGACCACCACCACGAAACAGGTGATCAGCACGCTCTCGCCCATGCCCGGCACGATCGAGCGCATGGGCGCGGCGATGATGCCGGACACCGCGGCCAGCATGACCCCGATGGCAAACACGATGGTGTACAGGCTCTTGATGTTGACCCCGAGGGCTTCCACCATCTCGCGGTTGGATTCGCCGGCGCGGATCAGCATGCCCAGGCGGGTCTTGCTGACGACAAAATAGAGCGCGGCGGCGATGGCGACGCAGATCAATGCGGCAAAGATCCGGTACACCGGGTAGCTGGAGTTGTCGGTGAAAGGCACCGCACCGCCCAGGGCCTCAGGCACGGCGACGCCGTAGGGATCATTGCCCCAGAGGATGCTCTGCAGGGAGTTGAACACGAAGATCATGCCGATGGTCAGCAGCACCTGGTCCAGGTGATTGCGATTGTACAGCCGCTGGATCAGCACCCGCTCGATGACGATGCCCAGGCCGAGGGCGATCACCGCCGACAGCAGTGCGCCCAGGGTAAAGCTGCCGGTGACGGTCACGAAGTACCAGACCAGGTAGGCACCGACCATGTACATGGAGCCATGGGCCAGGTTGAGGATGCCCATCACGCCGAACACCAGGGTCAGGCCGGAGGCGATCAGGAACAGCAACAACCCGTACTGGACACCATTCACGAGTTGCACGAAGAAAAGTTCGGTAGACATAGCGACACCCAACGGTTGAGCGAAAAATCAGTTCGGGAGCGGGGGGAACGCGGCGGGACATCCCCCGGCCGGGGCCGGGGGAGGCAGGGCCGGGATCAGATCCGGCAGCCGCGGGCCGGGTCTTCCAGCGCTTCGGCGGCCACACTCTGGACCACGTTGACGCCGTCCTTCACTTCCCGCAGGTAGATGTTCTGCACCGGGTTGTGGGCCCGGGAGAAGGTGAACTGGCCCCGTGGGCTGTCGATGGTCAGCTTCTCCATGGTGCCGATCACCGCCTGCTTGTCGGAAATGTCACCCTTGAGCTGGTCGATGGTGTTGGCGATGGCCTGACCGGCGTCATAGCCCTGCACCGCGTAGATGTCCGGGTAGTGACCGTACTCGGTGTGGAAGGCCTCCCGGAACTGCTGGTTCTTGGGCACGTCGAGCTGCTCGGCGTAGTGCAGGCCGGTCATCACGCCCTCGGCGGCCGGGCCCTGGGCCTGCAGCGTGCCTTCGGTCAGGAAGCCGGAGCCGAGCAGCGGGATCTTGCCGCGCAGGCCCATGGCGTCGTAGTCCTTGACGAACTTGATGGCGCCGCCGCCGGCGAAGAAGGTGAACACCGCGTCCGGATTCTCGTCGGCGATGTCGCTGACGTGGGACTGGAAGTTGGTGGACGGGAACGGCAGCAGCACCTTCTCGACGATCTCACCACCGCCGGCCTCGAAGGATTCGGCGAAGGCGTCCAGGCTCTCGCGCCCCATGCCGTAGTTCCAGCTGATGGCGTAGACCTTTTTGTAGCCCTTCTCCAGCGCCACCTTGCCCATGGGGTAGGACGGCTGCCAGGACGAGAACGAGGTGCGGAAGACGTTGGGCGAGCACAGCGGGCCGGTGGCCGCGGCCGAGCCGGCGTTGGGGATGATCATGATGGTGTCCTTGCCGCGCAGCATCTTGATCATGCCCATGGCAACTCCGGAGTGCACCGGCCCGATCACGAAGTCCGCCTCGTGCTGGTTCAGCAGGGACGACGCCAGTTCCGGGGCCCGGGACGGCTTGGCCTCGGTGTCCAGTTCGATGAATTCGATCTCGGCGCCGTGCAGTTGGTCGGCGTGCTCCTTGAGCGCCAGCTTCAGACCGTCGCGGCCGGCTTCGCCCAGCTGGGCGTAGATACCACTGAACGGCAACATGACACCGATCTTGACCGGGTCGCCGGCGGCCGCCAGGGCAGAGGTAGAGAGCCCGGCGGTAAGGGTGGTTGCCAGTACGACACTGGCAAGCGGTTTGATCCTGCTCATTTCAACACCTCGGATTGTTGTTGTGGGTTCTGTCATTAGAGGCGTGTCGGGACGACAGAAATATCCGTTTTCTGCACAGGGGTGTCCGGTGCTTGCAGAGGTGTGGGTAGCGGCGCCGGTTGAAGCGCCGGTAAGGGTGCTGGTCGGGGTCGTGTGGAGGGGCCTGCGGCGCCAATGCAAAAAGGCCCGGAGCGCGAGGATGCGCGCCGGGCAAGGGCAGATCGTCCCCGCGGGGACCGCTGCCTGAGCAGGCAGGCGGGCGTGGAGACGGTGCTCAGAAGGGGTACTGGATGCCCTCGTCCAGGACACTGACCCACTGGCTGGTGGTGAACTCGTCGAGGTTGGCTGGTCCGCCAAAGCGGCCGCTGTTGCCGGAGCTGCCGAGGCCTCCGAACGGCACCTGGAACTCGTTGTTCACGGTCTGGTCGTTGATGTGGACCATGCCCACCCGGATCCGCTCGGCGATCCTGCGCGCCCGCTCGGTGGAGCCGGAGTGGATGGCGGCCGCCAGGCCGTAGGGCGACTCGTTGACCAGGTCGGTGGCCTGGTCGTCGGAATCGAAGGCCATGACCGGGGCCACCGGGCCGAAGATCTCCTCCGAGAACACCGGCATGTCCGGGGTCACGTCGGCAATCACGGTGGCGTCCACGAAATTGCCGCGCCGGCGGCCACCGACCACAATCCTGGCCCCCATGGCCACCGAGCGCTGCAGGATGTCCTCGACCCGTCGGGCCTGGGCCTCGTTGATCAGCGGCCCCAGGTGCACCTGCTGCCGCCAGGGGTCGCCGCAGGCCAGATTGCCGGCGCGGGCCGCCAGGCGCTCGATGTAGGCGTCGGCGACCGAGCGATGCACCAGGTGACGGCCGGTCTGCATGCAGATCTGGCCCTGGTGCAGGAACGAGCCCCAGGCGCCGCAGGAACTGGCGGCGTCCAGGTCGGCGTCGTCCAGCACCACTTGGGCGTTGTTGCCGCCCAGCTCCAGGGCGGCTTTCTTCAGCATGCGGCCACAGGTTTCCCCGATTTTCCGGCCCACGGCGGTGGAGCCGGTGAACGAGATCATCTTCACCAGCGGGTGCTCGACCAGGGCCTGGCCTACCTCCGGGCCGCCCGGCAGGACATGGAACACGCCCTCGGGCAAACCGGCATCCTGCAGGACCTGGGCCATGAGGGCGCCGCCGCAGACGCTGCTTTTCGGGTCCGGCTTCAGGATCACGCAGTTGCCCAGGGCCAGGGCCGGCAGCACCGAGCGCATGGACAGCAGGATCGGAAAGTTCCAGGGCGCAATCACGCCCACCGTGCCCAGCGGAATCCGTTGCCAGTAGTTGCGCTTGCCTGGCAGGTTGGAGGGAAAGATCTGCCCGCTTGGCTGCATCGGCAGGGCGGCGGCCATCTGGGCCTGTTCGTAGGTGGCCTGCAACTCCCACTCGGCTTTCGGGCCGATGGACCCGCACTCCCGGGTGTTCCAGCCATTGATCTCCCCGGCCCGCTCCTTGAGCAGGGCCGCGGCCGTACGCAGGATTTCCGCCTTCTGGTCGAACGGCACGGCGGCCCAGCGCTGCTGGGCGTCCCGGGCGATGGTGGCGGCCCGGTCAACGTCGGCCGGGGTCGCGGCCTTCACTTGCGACAGCCGTTCGCCGGTGGCCGGCTCGGTGACCGCCAATGGCTCGCCCTCGCCGGTTTGCCACCCGCCCAGAAACAGGTGCTGCTGCCAAACAGGGTTTACTGGCATATCCATGATGTGTGCTCCTCAGTCGTTGGGCCGGTGTCAGCCGTGGGCCCGGTTGATCTGGTCACTGATGTAGTGGGCCAGGGCGTACACGGTCTCCGACGGGTTGTAGCCAATGGAGGTGGGCAGCAGGCTGGCGTCCACGATGTACAGATTTTTCACCTCGTGGGTCTCACCGGTGGGCGACACCACCGTGGTGTCCGGGTCGGCGCCCATGCGGCAGGTGCCCTGGGGGTGAAACGAGGTGTAGCGGTAACGGGCCGGTTCGTTGTCCAGGCTGTCGATGACCGCGTCGATCTGGTCGACACTGTCGATGGTCAGCTTCTGGGAGGTGGGGATGTAGAGCTGCTTGGCACCGGCGGCGAACAGCACCCGGGCGTTGGTTTTCAGCCCCGCCTTCATGATCTGGAAATCCTTGTCGTCCACGAAGTAGGTGATCTCCTTGGCGCCGTTGTTCCAGTTCACCTCGCCCACGTTCTGGTCGTGGATCAGGGTAATCAGCCGGACGCTGTTCCGGTACTTGGACATGTAGGACATGTAGGGCTTGCCCGTGCCCGGTTCGGCCTGGAAGCTGGCCTCGACCGGATCCTGGATGGCGTCCAGCAGCAGGTAGCCACCGTCCTCGGGCATGGTGTACTTGTCCATGTACAGGGAGTGGGTGGCGCCGTAGAAGTTGTCGACGTTCTCCTCGAACATGCCGGTCACCGACAGGGTCGGATGGCAGGCGAAATTCTTGCCGACCTGACCGTTGCCGTTGAGGTTGCTCTTCTGCAGCAGCAGGGGCATCTGGACCGGGCCGGCGGCACCGACCACGATCGGCGCATTGACCCGGAGCTGGCATTTCACGGTCTTGCTCTGGGGGTCGACGATCTCCGCCAGCACGCCGCTGGCCTTGCCGTCGGCGGCGAGGATCTGGGTCGCCCGGGTGTCGGCGTAGATGCTGGCGCCGTAGGCCACGGCCCAGGGCAGGTAGGTCACCAGCATCGATTGCTTGCGGTCCGATTTACAGCCGGCAAAGCAGAACCCGGTCATGGCGCAGTTGCGGATGTTGCGATGGGCGTTGCCTTCCGGCAGGTTCAGTTTCTGCATGCCGCCCTTGAGCAGCTGGGCCCCGGCGCTGGTTTCATAGGCCTTGTTGGGGGCGATGCCCAGGTTGGCCTCCACTTTCTCGAAGTAGGGGCGCATCACCTTCGGGGTCAGGTTGGTCAGCCCGAATTCCTTGCCCCAACGCTCCAGGTAGTAGTCCGGGGTGCGGAAGCACAGGGCGGCGTTCACCACCGTGGAGCCGCCCACGCAGGCGCCCTGGAGAATGGCGATGTCGCCGGCAGAATTGGCCTGGCCGCCGTGGTCGGCGTACAGGGTATCCATGGACACCGCCATCATCTCGGTGAACTTTTCGGAGGGTACGTAGGGGCCGGCCTCCAGCACCACCACGTTCTTGCCAGCCTTGGCCAGTTCGTAGGCGGCAATCGCGCCGCCGGCACCGGAGCCGATGATCACGGCGTCGGCGTTCAGTTCGAGCGTGTCACGGGTCACGTCGGACGCCTGGGTGACCGCCAGGCCCCGGGCAGGGACGTTCTTGGCCTTGATTGTGTCTTGCATGATCTACTCCCGCCGTTCAGCTTTTCGGTAGAGGGGCGTTGCCCAGCGATTCCAGTTTCCACTTCTCCGTCACCGGCCCGCCGTAGCCGAGCGGGGTCCAGGTGGGCGGGTTGGCCCAGTAGGCCAGGCCGACCAGCTTCTTCAGGCCCATGGCCAGGGCTCGCTGGGGCACTTCGTCGGCGTCGGCCCAGGTGTCACAGAAGGCGGCGGCCTGGGTGTCAGAGAGTTCCACGAAGGGTTGGCCATACTCGGCCCGGGGACCGTCGTTGAAGTAGGCGATGCCGCCCTTCAGGCCTTCGAGGATGTGCGGTTCCATGGTGGCGAGCAGTGCTGCATCCAGGGTCTGCATGACCGGAATCTCGCTGGCCGGGACCAGTCCGGTGCCCTGGGTTACCAGCGTCACCTGCATCAGCCGGTGCATGACCTGGTATTCGCTGGCGGACATGACCTTGATGCCCTCGGGCACGGCGGCGAAGGCGTTCGCCGCGCCCAGCAGCCCGGTGCCCAGGGAGGCGGCCACGGCCAGGCCGCTGGCGGCCTTCAGGAAGCTGCGTCGGCTCAGGCGATTGATCTGGTCGATGGCTTCTTTTGTTTGATCGCTCATCTGACTCATAGTGTTCTCCGGATTGTGTGCCTGGTTGAGGCAGGCAGGTGTTCGAGCGGGTGGGTTCAGAATACCTTCAGCACCCGCAGATTCACGCGGGCCTCTTCCTCGAACCCGTTCTCCACATGGATGTCCTGGCCGGCCTGGACTTGCAGCTGCACGGTCGGCGCCACGAAGGTCGCGTAGGTGGCCAGCCAGCGGTTGGTATTGACCCGGTCATCCTGCTCCTGGCCGCCGACCGTGGTCTCACCCCCGAAGGAATGATAGTAGGACAGGGCCAGGTGGCTCTGCTCCGGCAGCAGGTAGCGCATGTGGGCCTGCAGGCTCTGGGCGTCGTCCTGCTCGCGGGTGACGCCGAGAAAATCGTCGTTGTCACCGTACACCGAGTACTCGGCAATCAGGTCCAGTACCACACGGTTGCTCAGGTGCTTTACATAGGCCGCCTGGAAGATGCCTTTCCAGCGGTTCTCGCCGATGTTAACCGGGCCTTTGTCCTCGTCATACTGGCCGACCGGGACTGAGACAAACGCCGACAGGCCCACCCACTGTTGGGCCTCGGGCTGGTTCAGGACCCAGGCGGTGGCGCCGACGATGGGGTCGCCGACGCCGCTTTCCGACGTTGGCTGCAGTGGGCCAAACGTCTCTTTCAGTTCCACCTTGCCGAACGGCACGATGATCTGGGGGTCGACGATGATGCCCCCGATGTCCATGTAGTGGACAAATCGGGCCAGGCCGATGGTGGTATCCAGCCCGGCGTCCACCGGGACCTTGTCGCCGTCGGAGTAGACGGTGTCCCGGGTCGCGTACTGGCCGTAGAGCAGGCCAAGGTTTACCCCGGCCGGCAGCGGCGTGTAGTCGCCCGGGTCGGTGGCAATTTCGGCAGCCTGGGCCGACGTGGCGCCAAGGCCGGTGGCCAGGGCCAGGGCTGAGGCCTGGACGAAGGCAGTGACGGTGGTGGTTTTCATGGTCGATCGCATGGTCGGACTCCCGTTCTCTGTTGTTTTTGTCAACGCGCTAGCCCTTGAGCGACGTTCGTGCCAACCGCGGCGGCCAGGGTGAATTCGATGCCATTGTCTTGTTTTTATTGATAATAATTTTTCCGGGCTGGGTGCCGCCCGGGTTTCGGTCTGTCTCAGTCCGGGACGCCGCGAGACACAGTCTCAAAATGAGACAGTGCCGGGCGGGCTGGTGGATTTGCGAACAACCGGCCACGCCAACGTGCTAGAGTTTCAGTCCTATGACAAAAAGAGCCGACATGGCCAGGTAGCCCAATGAACGTACCCATTCCTGCCGACCACCGGCGCGCCCAAGCCCGGGAAGCCTTTTTCGAGCGGGGCCAGATCCCCACTGGCCTGATCGACGATGCCATCGTGCATTCCTGGCAGCGGTGTTCGGCCGCCAGCAAGAGCGTCAGCGAGCAGGTCCAGTTCGACACCCTGTCCAGGGCCGGACTGGTGGAGCTGATGGACAGCAACCGCATCCTGCTGGAGGCGGCCAGCCAACCGCTGGAGCAGTTGGGTCAGACCGTCAATGGCGCGGGCTACTCGGTGCTGCTGACCGACAGCCAGGGGGTGGCGCTCGCCGCCCGTCGGTCCGGGCGGTGCGCCAACACCCTGATCAACGGCGCTTTCCGGCAGGGGGTTAACCTGTCTGAAGCCACCATTGGAACCTCGGCCATGTCCTGCGCGGTGTCTGAGCGCCGTCCGGTGCTGGTGTCCGGGGTCGAGCACTACCTGCACGCCAACCGGGTGTTCAACTGTGCCGCCTCGCCCATCGTGGACCCCATGGGTCGGGTGCTCGGCGCCATCGATATCACCCGCGGCAACGCGCTCGAACCGGGTAGCGCGCTGTCGCTGGTGCAGCAGTGTTCGGCCCGGATCGAACGCCAGCTGATGGGCATGTTGTCGCCCTGGCTGATGCTCAGCCTCGGTTGGGAAGCGGGCGACCGGAGCGCGCCCGGGGACCTGCTGGTGGCGCTCGGTCCGGATGGCCAGGTGCTGGGCCTGTCGCCGCGGGTGCGGGAACTGACCGGGTTGGCAGGCACCGATGCCACCATGGGCTTCCAGGACCTGTTCGACCTGCCGTTCGAGGCCCTGGTGGACAGCTTCCGCAGTCGCCACCAGCCAATCACCGCGCGCATGCACTCCGGGCTGTCGTTCTCCCTGCGCCCGGCCGAGACCGGTGGTCGCAAGCCTGCCCGCCCGGTCGCCGTCAGCCAGCCCTGCCGTCGGTCGCCGGAGTCCGCGGATTTTGGCGACGCCGCCCTCGGTCGCCAGGTGCCGGTGGCGATCCGTGCCCTGGACAAGGGGCTGCCGGTGTTGCTGCTGGGCGAAACCGGTACCGGCAAGGAGGTGATGGCGACCGCGTTGCACAAGGGCAGTGCCCTGGCCTCCGGCAATCTCGTGGCCATCAACTGCGCCGCCATCCCCGAAACCCTGATTGAGGGCGAGTTGTTTGGCCACGCCGACGGCGCCTACACCGGCGCGCGCCGGGGCGGGGCCCCGGGCAAGATCGAACAGGCCGATGGCGGCACCCTGTTCCTGGATGAAATTGGCGACATGCCGCTCGCCCTCCAGTCCCGGTTGTTGCGGGTGCTGGAAACCCGGGAACTGACCCGGCTGGGCAGCGTTGCCCCGAAACAGGTCCGCTTCCAGTTGATCTGCGCGACCCATCGGGACCTGTCCGTGGCGGCTCGCAACGGCGAGTTCCGGGACGATCTGCTGTACCGGATCAAGGGCATGACCCTCCGTCTGCCGCGCCTGGCGGAGCGGTCTGATCTGGCCAGTTTCATTGTCGACCGCTGTCGGGAACTGACCCAGGGCAGTCGCCAACTGTCGGCGGTCTGCCTGGAGCGTCTGGCTGACTACGACTGGCCCGGCAACGTCCGTGAGCTGGTGTTTGCACTGCGCCACGCCGACGCGTTTGCGGAACCCGGAGAGGTGCTGGAGCTGGGCCACTTCCCGGAAGAAATCGCGGCGCCCCGGACTGCCGCTGCCCGCAGCCGTCGCACCACCGGCGAGGGTGGGACGCTGGACCTGGTGGAGCGGGCGGTGATTGACGAGGCGCTGGCCCTGGAAGGTGGCAATGTCAGTCGGGCTGCCAAGCGCCTGGGTATCGGCCGGGCCACCCTGTACCGGCGGCTGAAAGCGGCCGGGCAGAGCAGCCACTAGGGCGCGCCGGGCGCCTCAGTGCCTGGCGCTCAGATCCGTGTAAAGCTGCTGGGTCAGCTCCCGCTGGACCTGCAGCCGGTCGGTAATGCCCTGGACCACTTCCATGCGCGCGACCGCGCCGGCCTGGATGTCCTTCATGGCCTGCAGCGCCTCCCCGGACTGCCCCAGGCATTGAGTGCACGACTCCCGAATTCGCTCCATGCCGTTGCCGGCCTCCACCGAGGTGGCGTTCAGGTTGTTGGCGATGGCGCGAATGCCCTCACTGGATTCGTTGGCGCGCACCGCCAGGTGCCGCACCTCGTCGGCCACCACGGCAAAGCCGCGGCCGTGCTCGCCGGCCCGGGCCGCCTCGATGGAGGCATTGAGCGCCAGCAGGTTGGTCTGCTTGGCTATGTCCTGGATGTTGCCCACCATGTTGCCGATTTCTTCCGACTGGTTGCCCAGCTGAGTGAACACCTGGTCGATGCGGCCCATGAAGTCGGCCAGGTCTCGGATCGACGCTTCCGAGTCGGAGATGCAGCTGGCGCTGTGGCTGACCTTGGCGCCGGAAGCCTTGGCCAGTGTCCCGGCCTCGGCCATTTCCTCGAGAATCACCTGCACGTTGGTGCGCAACTCATCGAGGTGCGAAAGCAGTTGGGGATCGGGGGCTGACGGTGCCGGCAGGGACTCCGGGGCTGGCGGGTCGACCGGCTCGGGCAGCGGGGCCGGCACCTGGACCTCTTCCCGCACCGTCACGGTGGCCGGCCGCACCCGTTTTGCCAGAAGCAGCGCGGTGCCGACAAGGCCCAGGGTGACGGCCGACAGCGCCGCCTGGATCGGGGTATCGGCCAGAACCATCAGCGCCAGGGCGCTGACGATGGCAAGGAGCAGGGCGCCGTAGATCGGGGCTCTGGACGAGCCGGCTTCGGTGGCGGTGGCGGCAAGGCTGAGGGTGTCTTCCATGGTGTGCGGTCCGCTGGCTGAGGGGTGGCAAGATGCCCCCTAAGCTAGGGCCTTCCACGCCCGGAACCTATCCGCAGAGTGCACATCCCTGTCCGTTTTCTGAAACCAGGGCGGTGCGGGCCGATGGTAACGGCCAGGAACCGGGGCGCCCCGGTTCCTGGACCACCGCCGCGTTCAGGTGAGGCTGTCGATCAGGATCCGGCTGAAGCGGTCCGGGCATTCCACCGACGGCACGTGGCCAACCTGGTCGAGCACCCGTGGCGCGGTGGCGCCACTGCACTGGGCCAGGGCCTCGAGCGCGGTCGGTGGGGTGGCGACGTCATCGGCACCGGCGATCAGGCGCAGGGGAATCTGGCAGTCGCCCAGGTGTTCGCGGAAATCGGACCGACCCAGCAGTTCGCAGAGCAGCGCGTAGCTCTCGTCGTCGCCGCGGCCCATGATCACCCGCCAGCCTTCGATCAGTGCCGGCTGCTGTTCGCAGGCCGCGGGGCCGAACCAGCGGGGCACGATGTTGACGGCCATGGCGGCCAGGCCCTGGCTCCGGACGTCAGCGGCCCGACCATTCCAGGCCTTAGGCGTGCCGATCACCGGGCCGGTGTTGGTGAGCGTGGCCGACAGCAGCCGGTCGGCGTGACGGCTGATCAGCTGCTGGCCGATGACGCCGCCAATGGAGGTGCCGACAAAGTGGAACTGCGCGGCGTCGGCCAGGTCGGCCAGCGCCAGTGCTTCCTGGGCCAGGTCTTCCGGGGCGATCTGGCCGCGGGCCTCGGGCCAGCCGCTGCTGGCGCCATGGCCCGGCAGGTCCCAGGTCAGCACCCGGAAGTGCCCCAGCAGCGCGGGCAGCATGTCGTCCCACGCGCCCTGGGTCATGCCCAGGGGGTGGCCCAGTACCATCAGCGGCTTGCGGCTGTCGCCCAGCAGGCGGTAACAGACCGTGCGCCCGTTGTGTGTCAGAAAAGCCATGTGTACTCCTCGCCTCAGACCCGTTCGATGAGTGTAGCAATACCCTGGCCGACGCCGACACACATGGTGCACAGGGCGTAGCGGCCGCCGGTGCGCTGCAGCTGGTGCGCGGCGGTCATCAGCAGGCGGGCGCCGGACATGCCGAGGGGGTGGCCCAGGGCGATGGCGCCGCCGTTCGGGTTGACCCGGGGATCGTCGTCGGCGATGCCCAGTTCCCGCATGACCGCCAGACCCTGGGCGGCGAAGGCTTCGTTCAGCTCGATCACGTCGATGTCGTCGATGCCGATGCCCTGTTTTTCCAGCAGCTTGCGCACCGCCGGTACCGGGCCCACGCCCATGATGCGCGGTTCCACCCCGGCGGTGGCCATGCCGAGGATCTTCGCCATGGGGGTAAGGCCCTGGTCTTTGACGGCGGCTTCGCTGGCCACCAGCATGGCGGCGGCGCCGTCGTTGACGCCGGAGGCGTTGCCTGCGGTCACGCTGCCGCCGTCACGGAAGGGCGCCGGCAGTGCCGCCAGTTTTTCCAGGGTGCTGCTGCGCGGATGTTCGTCGGTGTCGAACACCAGCGGGTCCTGCTTGCGGCGCGGAATGGACACCGGCACGATTTCCTCCGCAAACACCCCGGCCTTCTGCGCCCGGGCGGTTTTTTCCTGGGACCGGAACGCGAACAGGTCCTGGTCCTCCCGGGACACCTGGAACTGCTCGGCCACGTTTTCCGCAGTCTCGGGCATGGAGTCGATGCCGTACTGCTGCTTCATCAGCGGATTCACAAACCGCCAGCCGATGGTGGTGTCCTCGATCTTCTGGCCACGGGAGAAGGCGCTGTCGGCCTTGCCCATGACGTAGGGCGCGCGGGACATGGATTCCACGCCACCGGCCAGCACCAGGTCCATTTCACCGGCACGAATGGCACGGAACGCGGTGCCGACCGCGTCCATGCCCGAGCCGCACAGGCGATTGAGGGTGGTGCCGGGCACCGAGGTGGGCAGACCGGCCAGCAGCGCCGACATGCGCGCCACGTTGCGGTTGTCCTCGCCGGCCTGGTTGGCCGAGCCCATCATGACCTCGTCGATGGCGGCCGGGTCCAGGTCGGGCGCCTGGGCCAGCACCGCCTTGAAGATGTGCGCCGCCAGGTCGTCCGGGCGGACCCCGGCCAGGGTGCCGCCGAAGCGGCCAATGGCGGAACGGCGGGGATGGCAGAGAAATACGTCAGTCATGGTGGACCTCACTGTTGACCGGAATGGTGGGCGTTGGTGCGGGCTTTCAGGTCGCGCAGCACCTCCAGTTCCTCGGCGGTCGGCGCCGGGGTGGTGTCCAGCTGGTCGGCGAAGCGGATGTCCCAGCCGGTGGCCTCGATGACGTCGTCCCGGGTTACGTTCGGGTGCAGGGAGGTCACCACCAGCTCCTTGGTGTCCGGATCCGGCTTCAGGATGCACAGGTCGGTAATCACCACGGTCGGGCCGCGGCCGATGTTGGGCACATTGTCCCGGGCCTTGCCATCGCGGCCAAAGCCGACGGTAGTGACAAAGTCCACGTCCTTCACGAAGGTGCGCTTGGAATGCTTGACGGTGATGAACACTTCCCGGGCGTTGGTGGCGATTTCCGGGGCGCCGCCGCCGCCGGGCAGACGCACCTCGGGTTCCCGATAGTCGCCGATCAGGGTGGTGTTCAGGTTGGCAAAGCGGTCGATCTGGGCGGTGCCCAGGAAGCCGACGCTGATGTGCCCGCCCTGCAGCCAGTAGCGGAACATTTCCGGCACCGACACCGTGGTCAGGGCCGACTCGCACAGCTCGCCGTCGCCGATGGACAGCGGCAGGACATCGGGCTTGGTCTGCAGGGTGCCGGACTCGTAGATCAGGGTGACATCCGGAGCGTGGGTCAGGCGCGCCAGGTTGGCGGCCTCGCTGGGCAGGCCGATGCCGACGAAGCAGGTCATCTCGTTGGTCAGTGCCCGGGCGGCAGTGACGCTCATCATTTCGGACGCGGTAAATTCAAGGCTCATCACGCAGCTCCTTTGTCAAAAACGTTGTCTTTCAACCAGGCCTGGAAGGCGTCGCGGTCACGGGCGATGCCGTCCCAGTCCTTGTAGAAGGCGTTGTCGCGGTCGTAGTAACCCAGCGCGTAGGACGGCTTGGCGCCTTTCGGGGCCTCGGCAATGGCGGTCACGGCCCAAGACGGCAGCACGCAGGCGTTTACCGACGCACCCAGGTCATCCACCACTTCCTCCACGGTCACGATGCTGCGCTTGGCGGCCAGCACCACTTCCTTCTGGATACCGACAATGCCTTCGATCAGCACGTTGCCCTTGCGGTCGGCGCGCTGGGCGTGGATGACCGCCACGTCCGGACGGACCGAAGGCACGGCGGCCAGGCGCTCGCCGGTGAACGGGCAGTCGATGAACTTGATCTGGTCGTTGACCTTGGGCAGGTCGCTGCCGACGTAGCCGCGCAACACCGCCAGGGGCAGACCGGCGGCACCGGCCTCGTAGGCGCAGGCCATGGCGGCGTGGCTGTGCTCGAGGATCTCGAGCTTGTTGGGCCAACCTTTCTCCACCGCGTCCCGCAGGCGGTGCAGGGAGCCGACGCCGGGGTTGCCACCCCAGGAGAAGATCAGCTTCTTGGCGCAGCCGGCACCGATCATCTGGTCGTAGACCAGGTCCGGAGTCATGCGGATCAGGGTCAGGTCACGCTTTTCCTGGCGGATGATTTCGTGGCCGGCGGCAAACGGAATCAGGTGGGTGAAGCCTTCCATCGCCACGGTGTCGCCGTTGTTGACGTGTTTGCTCACCGCTTCCTGAAGGGAGAGAAATTCAGCCATTGCAGTGTCTCCTAGGTGACTGGGTCGTAAGTTCGCTATACGAATATATGTTTAATATGCGAACATCATGGCTCGATTCGATTTGCACCGTCAAGTACAAATTTTCACCAGCGACGGTTTTGCACCGATGTTCGGAATGCGAACGTGCTGGTACCATGCGCTGTTACTGAGTGGGAAAGGCGCTGAAGGAGCCGGAATGGAAGAACAGATGCTGAAACCCGGAGACCGGGATTACGTGGGCGCGCTGGCGTCGGGCCTGGAGGTGTTGCAGACCTTCGATGCCGAGCATCCGCGCATGACCCTGAGCGAAGTGGCCGCGCGCACGGGCATGGATCGGGCCAAGGCGCGCCGGTTCCTGCTGACCCTGCATGCCCTGGGCTTCGTCAAGCGCAGCGGGCGCCAGTTCGAGCTGACCCCGCGGGTGCTGCAGCTGGGCTACGCCTACCAGGCCTCGAACCAGTACCGGGCGGTGATCCAGCAGTACCTGGAAGACATCACCGCGGAGCTGGGGGAGTCGTCGTCGCTGGCGGTGCTGGACGGCGATGAGGTGGTGTATGTGGTGCGTTCGGCGGCGCGCCATCGGCTGATGGCGATCACCCTGTCGGTGGGCACGCGACTGCCGGCGGCCTACACCTCCATGGGTCGGGTGCTGCTGGGTCAGCTGCCGGAGCCGGAGCTGGACGCCTTTCTGGATCGGGTGCAGCTGTCGGCGCTGACGCCGTCGTCGATTACCGAGCGGGACACGCTGCGGGCCGACATCCTCAGGGTTCGGGCCCAGGGCTATTCGATGGTGGACCAGGAGCTGGACCTGGGGCTGCGCTCGGTGGCGGTGCCGGTCTTTGCCGGCAATGGCGAGCTGCTCGGTGCCATCAACGTCAGCACCAACGCGGCCCGGGTGAGCATGGAAACGCTGATGGACGTCTACCTGCCGCGCCTGCAGTCGGCGGCCGACCGCATCCGGCAGACCACCCGCTGATCAGGGGTAGCGCCCGGTCAGCCGGTTCTGCACCAGTTCGTCCAGAATGGTGTTGGCCAGGCGCATGACCGCGTTCGGGTTCTCCCCGCGTCGGCGCGAGGCGATCACCGGGGTGGTGATGTTGGGATCTTCCAGCGGCGTGAAGTCCACGCCCTCGCGATTGAGCTTGCGCACCTGCTCCGGCACCAGGGTGAAGCCCATCTCCGAGGCCACCAGGGACAGTGCGGTCTGCAGGTCGTTGACGTGCTGGCTGACCCGGACCTTGAGCCCGCGGCGGTGGAACAGGCCCTGGGTGATGTCGGCAAAGTTGGGGCCGGGGCCGGACGGAAACACCACCATCGGCCACTGGGACAGGTCCTTCATCGACGGCGGCTTGCGCGCCAGTTCGTGACCGGTGGGGATGGCGGCAATGATCGGCTCGTCGAACAGCAGCTCCTGCTCCACGTCCGGGTCGTCGATGCTGACCCGGCCGAAGCCGATGTCGATCTTGCCGGTTTTCAGGGCCTCCACCTGTTCCCGGGTCTTCAGTTCGTGCAGCACGATTTCCAGGTTCTTGTTCCGACGCAGACGCCGGACCATCAGCGGCAGCTGGCCGTAGAACACCGACGGCACGAAGCCGATGGAGAAGATGGTCTTGCGGTGCTGGGCGATGCGCCGGGTGTCCTCCACCGTGGCCGATACCTTGTCCAGGATCTGGCGGGCCTGCTCCAGAAAATACTCGCCGCCGTTGGTCAGCTCCAGGCCCCGGGGTTTGCGGATGAACAGCTCGACCCCAACCTCTTCCTCCAACTGCTTCATGGCCCGGGTCAGGGGCGGCTGCGCGATGAACAGCTTCTCCGCCGCCCGGGTCAGGTTCCGCTCCTCCCCCACGGCCACGAAGTAGCGCAAGTGTCTCAGCTCCATCCATACCTCCAGGGTATCGGTTATTACTTAATCAATATTGGTTCACATCCGTGAAACTTCGTACTGTTCGAATCACAGGCTTTTCAACTTGCGATTCGGAGACCCCATGTCCGCCACCATTCAATCCATCGAAGCGATCCTGGTCGATATCCCGACCATCCGCCCCCACAAGCTGTCCATGACAACCATGGGGGTTCAGAGCATGGTGATCGTGCGGATGAAAGACTCCGATGGCATCGAGGGTCTGGGCGAGGCGACCACCATCGGCGGCCTGGCCTACGGCGCGGAAAGTCCCGAGAGCGTGAAACTTACCATCGACACCTATTTCAAACCGCAACTGATTGGCCAGCCGTCCGAGAACATCAATACCCTGAGAGTAATGTTAAACCGCTCGACCCGGGGCAACAACCTGGCCAAGTCCGCCATCGAGACCGCGCTGCTGGATCTGCAGGGCAAGCGTCTGAACCGTCCGGTTGCGGATCTGCTCGGTGGCGCCGTGCACCAGCACATTCCGGTGCTCTGGACCCTGGCCAGTGGCGACACCGCCAAGGACATCCAGGAAGCCCTGGGCCTGATCGAGACCCGTCGGCACTGCGATTTCAAACTCAAGATCGGTTCCCGCCAGCTGATGGACGATGTCCGCCACGTGGCTGCCATCAAGGACGCGGTCGGTGAGTCCGCCAGTGTCCGGGTGGACGTCAACCAGGCCTGGGACGAGTCGACCGCGGCCAAGGGCATGGCCGAGCTGCAGGCCGCCGGTATCGACCTGGTGGAGCAGCCGACGCCGATGAAGGACTACGCCGCGCTGGTGCGCCTGGCCGACAAGTTCCATCTGCCGATCCTGGCCGATGAGGCGGTCGCCGACGCCAAGGACCTGTACACCCTGGCCGCCGCCGGTTTCTCCGGCGCCGTCGCCATGAAGATTGCCAAGGCCGGTGGTCCGGCCCGGGCCTTGGAACAGGCGACGGTGGCCCAGGCCGCCGGTATCGGCCTGTACGGCGGCACCCTGCTGGAAGGCACCATCGGTTCGGTGGCGGCGCTGCACGCCTGGTCGACCCTCGAAACCCTGCACTGGGGCACCGAAATGTTCGGCCCGCTGCTGATGAAGGACGACATCGTGGTGCAACCGCTGAATTTCCATGACAACGGCGTCGACCTGCCGACGGGCCCAGGCCTCGGGATCGAGATCGACGAGGACAAACTGGCCCATTACCGCCGCCAGGCCTGAGACGCCGCCAATCCCAGAACCGGAGGAATCCCATGCTGTTCAAAGTTGAGATGAAGGTGAACATCCCCCACGACATGCCGGCCGAGGTGGCCGCGGACATCAAGGCGCGGGAGAAGGCCTACGCCCAGGGCCTGCAGGAGCAGGGCAAGTGGCGTCACCTGTGGCGGGTCGCCGGCAGCTACGCCAACGTCAGCATTTTCGATGTGGAGGACAACGCCGAACTGCAGGAGCTGATCAGCAACCTGCCGCTGTTCCCCTACATGGACATCACCGTCGCGCCCCTGTGCCGACACCCGTCGTCCATCCGTGAGGATGACCGTTAAACGCACGACACCGTTGCCAACCGATACGTTGAATTGAGCAACAACAATAAGTACGAGGAGACCAACAATGACCGTCAAGACCATGCACACTGCGGAAGTTAAGGATCTGCTGGAGAAAGTCGCCGGCTTCAACACGGAAGGTGGAAACGAGCGGATGAAGACCATCGTTCACCGGGTCATGCACGACGTGTTCCAGCTCATCGAGGACCTGGACATCACCCCGGACGAGTTCTGGCAGGCCGTGTACTACATCAACGAACTGGGCCAGAACGGCGAGGCAGCCTTGTTGGCACCGGGTCTGGGTATGGACAAGTACCTGGACATTCGCCTGGACGCCGAAGACGAGCAGGCCGGCCTGAACGGCGGCACACCGCGCACCATCGAAGGTCCGCTGTACGTGGCCGGCGCGCCCAAGAGCGAGGCCTTCGCCCGCATGGACGACGGCACCGACGAGGCCGCTGAAACCATGATCCTGACCGGTCAGGTCACCGACGATCAGGGCCAGCCGCTGGCCAACGCGGTGGTGGACATCTGGCACGCCGACACCAAGGGCGCCTACTCCTACTTCGACCAGTCCCAGAGCGAATACAACCTGCGCCGCCGGATTGTCACCGACGAGAACGGACGCTACACCGCCCGCTCGATCATCCCGTCCGGCTACGGTTGCCCGCCCGAGGGTTCCACCCAGCAGCTGCTCAACCTGCTGGGCCGGCACGGCAATCGCCCGGCACACATTCATTTCTTCATCTCCAAGCCGGGCTTCAAGCACCTGACTACCCAGATCAACCTGGCGGGCGACGAGTACACCTACGACGACTTCGCCTTCGCCACCCGGGACGAGCTGGTGATCGATGCGGTGCGGGTGGAAGACCCGACCCAGGCGGAAACCTACGGTTTGAACGGCGCCTTCACCCGGGTCGAGTTCAACATCGAGCTGGTGAGTACCGACAAGCCGGAGCTGCAGACCCGTCACGAGCGCCAGCGTGCGCTGGAAGGCGAGGCCGCCTAAGCGCCCCGATTACCCCTACCCAAGGTTCAGCGTTTTTGTGATTGGCCGCCCCGAGCCGGGGTGGCCCGGGGAGACTCACGCCCGAAACCGGGCATCACAAGAACAAGAGGAGTGAGATGACATGAGCAAGAAACTCGAACAACTCGCCGACAAGGTCCGCAACGCGGTCGTTGCCGATCCGGAAACCGGCCGCTACCAGTGCGACCGGGGCATCTTTACCGACCAGGAGCTGTTTGACCTGGAAATGAAGTACATCTTCGAGGGCAACTGGGTGTACCTGGCCCACGAAAGCCAGATTCCCGAGCCGGGCGACTACTTCACCGTGACCGTCGGTCGCCAGCCGGTGATCATCACCCGCACCAAGGACGGCGATCTCAAGGCCATCCTGAACACCTGCTCGCACCGCGGCGCCACCCTGTGTCGCAAGAAGCGGGGCAACAAGACCTCCTTCACCTGCCCGTTCCATGGCTGGACTTTCCGCAACGACGGTCAGCTGTTGAAAGCCAAGGACCAGAAGAAGGGCGGTTACCCGGAGCAGTTCAACACCGACGGCTCCCACGACCTCAAGCAGATGCCCAAGTTCGGCAACTACCGCGGCTTCCTGTTCGGCAGCCTAAACGCCGACGTGGTGTCCCTGGAAGAGCACCTGGGTGAGACCACCAAGATCATCGATAACATCGTTGATCAGTCCGAGGACGGTCTGGAAGTTCTGCGCGGCAGCTCCACCTACACCTACGAAGGCAACTGGAAGCTGACCGCCGAAAACGGCGCCGACGGCTACCACGTTGGCACGGTGCACTGGAACTACCTGTCCACCATGGGGCAGCGCAACTACGAGAAAGGCGGCACCGAGGCGGTGGACGCCAAGAGCTGGTCCGCCGACGGCGGCTTCTACTCCTTCGAGAACGGCCACATGATGCTGTGGACCCGCCTGCTGAACCCGGAAGTGCGGCCAATCTTCAGCCAGCTCGAGCGGCTGCAGCAAACCTACGGCGAGGCCCGCGCCGATTCCATCGTGCGCACCACCAAGAACCTGTGCCTGTACCCGAACGTGTACCTGATGGACCAGTTCTCGACCCAGATCCGGGTCACCCGGCCGATCGACGTCAACAAGACCGAGGTCACCATCTACGCCTTCGGTCCCAAGAACGAGCCGGCCGAGCTGCGGGCCAAGCGCATCCGCCAGTACGAGGACTTCTTCAACGTCACCGGCATGGGCACGCCCGACGACCTGGAGGAATTCCGCGCCTGCCAGAACGGCTACGAAGCCCGCGACATGCGCTGGAACGACATGAGCCGCGGCGCCGCCCACTGGATTGACGGCCCGGACGAGCACGCCAACCAGATCGACATGAAACCCACCATGAGCGGTGCACGCCCGGACGACGAAGGTCTGTACGTGAACCACCACAAGCACTGGCAGGTGGAAATGGCCCGCGCCATCGAAGCCGAGCGTGCCCGTTTCATCCCAGTGACTGCAGAGGAGGCGTCGGCATGAGCCTGAGTTACCACGACATCGAGCAATTCATCATCCGCGAGGCCCGCTTCCTGGATGACCGCGACTGGGACAGCTGGCTGGCCTGCTATCACGAGGACGTGACCTACTGGATGCCGGCCTGGGACGACGACGATGAGCTGACCGAAGATCCCCAGAGTGAGATCTCGCTCATCTACTACCCGAACAAGGACGGCCTGGAAGACCGGGTCTACCGCATCAAGACCGAGCGGTCGGCGGCCAGCTCCCTGCCGGAGCCGCGCACCAGCCACTTCACCAGCAACCTGGAGATCCTGTCCCAGGACGACAAGGAAGTGAAGCTGCGCTTCAACTGGCTGACCAAGTCCTACCGCTACAAGAAAACCGCGGAATACTTTGGCACCTCCTTCTACACCCTGGACGTCTCCGGCCCGCAGCCGCTGATCCGGGAGAAGAAGCTGGTCCTGAACAACGATTGCATCAATCAGGTGCTGGACGTTTACCACCTGTAATTGATGGGAGGGCATCATCATGAGCTACAACATCGCGCTTAACTTTGAAGACGGCGTTACCCGTTTTGTGACCTGCAACGAAGGGGAAACGGTGCTGGACGCCGCCTACCGTTCGCAGATCAACCTGCCCATGGACTGTTCCGACGGCGTTTGCGGCACCTGCAAGGGTGCCTGCCGCCAGGGCGAATTCGACATGGGTGACGAATACATCGACGAGGCGCTGTCGGACGAGGAAGCCGAACAGGGCATGGTCCTGACCTGCCAGATGGTGCCCTCCAGCGACTGCGTGGTGGAGGTGCCCGTCGCCTCCACCATGTGCAAGACCGGCAACGCCGAAGTCGGCGGCACCGTGGCCGAGGTCAACCTGATCTCGCCCACCTCGATCGAACTGAAGATCACCGCGGACGACGACATCGCGTTCCTGCCGGGCCAGTACGTGAACATCCAGGTGCCGGGTACCGAGGAGACCCGGGCCTACTCCTTCAGCTCAAAGCCCGGCAGCCGGGACCTGAGCTTCCTGATCCGCAACGTGCCGGGCGGCCTGATGAGCTCCTGGCTGGTGGGCAAGGCCCGCACCGGTGACCAGGTAACCCTGACCGGCCCCATGGGCAGCTTCTACCTGCGTCCGATCGAGCGTCCGGTGCTGATGCTGGCCGGCGGTACCGGCCTGGCGCCGTTCCTGGCCAAGCTTGAGCACATGAAGGCGAACGGCTGCGACCTGCCCACCCACCTGATCTACGGCGTCAGCAACGACGACGACCTGGTGTGCCTGGACCTTCTGGATCGCTTTGCCGAGGAGCTGGACAACTTCAGCTACGTCACCTGCGTGTCCGGTGACGACAGCGACCACCCACGCAAGGGCTACGTCACCCAGCACATGGATGGCGCGCCCCTGAACGACGGCGATGTCGACGTCTACCTGTGTGGACCGCCGCCGATGGTGGATTCGGTGCTCGGCTTCTTCCGGGAGCAGGGCATGGAACCGAACTCCTTCCACTATGAGAAGTTCACCCCGAGCGCACCGGCGGCCAAGGAGAAAGTGGCATGAACGCCCGATTCACCGACAAGGTCATGGTGATCACCGGTGCCGCTCAGGGCATCGGCCGCCGGGTGGCGGAACTGGCCGGGGCCGAGGGCGCCCGCCTGGTCCTGGTGGACATCGCGGACTTTGTCCAGGGGGTGGCCTCGGACTTGCGGGACCAGGGCGTCGACGCCCTGGCCGTGCAGGCCAACCTGGAAACCTGGGACGGCGCGGAAGCGGTGATGGCGAAAGCCCACGAGCGCTTCGGCCGCATCGACATCCTGATCAACAACGTCGGCGGCACCATCTGGGCCCAGCCGTTCGAGCACTACCAGCCGGAGCAGATCCAGAAGGAGATCCAGCGGTCCCTGTTCCCGACCCTGTGGTGCTGTCGGGCGGTGCTGCCCTACATGGTCGAGCAGCAGGGCGGTGCCATCGTGAATGTGTCGTCGGTGGCCACCCGCGGTCTGATGCGGGTGCCCTACGGCGCGGCCAAGGGCGGCGTCAATGCCATGACCGTGAACCTGGCGTTCGAGTACGCCGGGCACGGCATCCGGGTCAACGCCACCGCGCCCGGTGGCACCGAGGCGCCGCCGCGGCTGACCCCACGCAACACCGAAGCCCAAGGTGAGCAGGAGAAGGCCTGGTATCAGACTCTGATCGACCAGACCAACGCCACCAGCTTCATGCACCGCTATGGAACCCTGGACGAGCAGGCGGAACCCATCCTGTTCCTGGCATCGGACGCCGCCTCCTACATGACCGGCACCGTCCTGCCCGTGGCAGGCGGCGACCTGGGTTAATCCAATACAGCAACTCCGCACAAGAACAACAGCGGGAGTGAGAGAGTATGAAAACCATCGACGTAAACGACGTTATCGATAACGCCGTCTTCAACAAGTTCCACTGGAAGGTGCTCTTCTGGTGCACCCTGATCATCATCTTCGACGGCTACGATCTGGTGATCTACGGCGTCGTCCTGCCCATCCTGATGGACCAGTGGGGGCTCAATCCCTACGTCGCCGGCCTGCTCGGCAGCAGCGCCCTGTTCGGCATGATGTTCGGGGCCATGGGCTTCGGCATGCTGTCCGACAAGCTCGGGCGCAAGAAAACCATCCTCATGTGCGTGGTGCTGTTCAGCCTCACCACCGTGATTAATGGCTTTGCCACCACGCCCTGGGAATTCGGCATCCTGCGCTTCATCGCCGGTCTGGGCATTGGCGGAGTTATGCCCAACGTGGTCTCGCTGATGAGCGAGTACTCACCCAAGAAGAGTCGCAGTACCCTGGTGGCGCTGATGTTCTCCGGCTATGCCGTGGGCGGCATGATGTCGGCCGGCCTGGGCATCTGGATCGTGCCCAACTTCGGCTGGGAGATCATGTTCTACCTGGCGGTCGTGCCGCTGCTGATGCTGCCGTTGATGATGCGCTTCCTGCCCGAGTCTGTGGCCTTCCTGATGGCCCAGAAGCGCAAGGACGAGGCCCGGGCCATCCTCAACAAGGTCGCTCCGCGCAAGGATATCAGCGACCAGGACGACCTGGTGGTGCCGCCGACCACCGACAGCAAGGCACCGGTGCTGGAACTGTTCCGGGGTGGTCGGGCCATGAGCACGCTGATGTTCTGGACCGCCTTCTTCAGCTGCCTGCTGATGGTGTACGCCCTGGGCTCCTGGCTGCCCAAGCTGATGTCCGCCGCCGGCTACGCCCTGAGTTCCAGCCTGATGTTCCTGATGGTCTTGAACATTGGTGCGATCGTCGGTGCCGTCGGTGGCGGCTGGCTTGCCGACCGCTTCTCCCTGCGTTCGGTGCTGGTGAGCTTCTTCCTGCTCGGCTCCGGATCCCTGATCCTGCTCGGCTATGAGAACCCGATGTGGTTCCTGTACACCCTGATGGGCATTGCCGGGGCCACCACCATCGGCTCCCAGATCCTGCTGTACGCCTACGTGGCCCAGTACTACCCGGTCAGCATCCGTTCCACCGGCCTGGGTTGGGCCTCGGGCATCGGCCGCAACGGCGCCATCGTCGGGCCCCTGCTCGGTGGCACCCTGCTGGCCCTGGCGCTGCCGCACCAGATGAATTTCCTGGCCCTGGCGATCCCGGGTGCCATTGCCACGGTCGCCGTTGCCCTGGTCGACCGGAACGGATTCCCGCGCAAGTCCGGTGCGCGGGTGGGGTCGGTGGCCACCGCTGCCGGCAATTGATGTGAGCGTTGTCGTTGTGTCTGGGTAGGCGGTCAGTCTTACCCCTCCTTGGCCCGGAAGCGTATGCTTGGCGGGCCTTTTTTTATTTGATCACAGTGTCTGACAAGGATCTCTCATGCCCACTCTAATAAAAGACCTGTCCCTGTCGGCGGTGGTGGCCGGCTTCCTGGCGGTGCTGGTGTCCTACTCCGGACCCCTGGCCATCGTGTTCCAGGCCGGCAACAGCGCCGGCATCGGCCCCGAGATGATGACCTCCTGGGTCTGGGCCATCTCCATGGGCGCCGCGGTGTCCGGCATCGTCCTCAGTCTCTGGCTCAAGGCGCCGGTGGTGACCGCCTGGTCCGCGCCTGGCACGGCGCTGCTGGTGACCCTGTTCCCGGAGTTGTCCCTGAATGAGGCCATCGGCGCCTACCTTACCGCGGCCGTGGCCATCTTCATCATCGGGGTGACCGGCACCTTCGACGCCTTCGTGCGCGCCATCCCCAAGGGCATCGCCGCCGGCATGATGGCCGGCATCCTGTTCCAGTTTGGCATCGGCGCCTTCACCGCCATCGAGACCACGCCGGCGCTGGCGCTGGGCATGCTGCTGGCCTACGTGGTGTTCCGGCGCCTGCTGCCCAAGTACACCCTGATCCTGCTGCTGATCACCGGGGTGGTGCTGGCGGTGGTGCTGGAGGGCGCGTCCCTGGCCGGGGTGCGCTGGAGCATCGCGGTGCCCCAGTTCATCCGCCCGGAATGGAGCCTGGAGTCGACCCTGAGTCTGGCCATTCCCCTGGTGCTGGTCAGTCTGACCGGGCAGTTCCTGCCGGGCATGGCGATCCTCAATGGCGCCGGGTACCACGTCAAAGCCAAGCCGGTGATCGGGGTCGCCAGCCTGGTCTCGCTGCCCATGGCCCTGTTCGGTGGCATCACCACCGTGGTGGCGGCCATCACCGCCGCCATCTGCACCGGAGAGGACGCCCACAAGGACCCTGGCAAGCGCTACGTCGCCGGGGTCGCCAACGGCGTCTTCTACCTGGTCGGTGGACTGTTTGCCGGCACCATCGTCGGCCTGTTCACCTCGCTGCCGGCGGCCTTCGTTGCGGTGCTGGCCGGGCTGGCCCTGCTCGGCGCCATCGGCGGCAACCTGTTCGCGGCCCTGGAAGAGGCCAGTCACCGGGAGGCCTCGCTCATCGCCTTCATCGTGACCGCCTCCGGCATGTCGCTGTTTGGCCTGTCCTCGGCGTTCTGGGGGGTGGTGATCGGCTATGGCTGCTATCTGGTGCTCAATGGCCGGGGCCGGCGGACATTCGCCACCGGTTCGGCTAGGCTGGGGGCACAGTCATCAGAATCGGAACAATCATGACCGACCAGAATCAGCCGCCCTTCCGTTTCCGCTTCCGCGTTCGCTACGGCGAGTGCGACGCCCAGGGCGTGGTGTTCAACGCCCGCTACGGGGATTTTGTCGATATCTCGGTGAACGAGTACATCCGCACCCTGTTCGGGGATTATCAGCGGCTGCTGGATCAGGACCTGGACATCCAGGTGGTCAGCCTGACCGTCAACTGGAAGGCGCCGGCGAAGTTTGACGAGGTGCTGGAGGCGCGCATTCGCGCCGGGCGCATCGGCACCACCTCGTTCACGCTGCATCTGGAGTTTGTCCGTTTCGGGGAAGAGCAGCTGATCGCCGATGCCGACATCACCTACGTGCTGATCCAGCCCTCGCGCATGGGCAAGACCGAGGTGCCGGCCAGGATTCGGGCGTTGCTGGAGGAAGGAGCCCCCGGCGTGCTGATCAGCCACGCCGGGGAACACGCGACAGCAGGTTAACACCGCAAACTGGTTACCCCTGCTGCAGGGCCTGAATCACCGCCTTGGCCGTGCCTTCGGAGGACGGCGGGTTCTGGCCGGTGATCAGCTTGCCGTCCACCACGATGTGCGGGGTGAAATCGTCGCCCCGGGTGTAGGTGGCGGTTTTCTCTTTCAGCATGTCTTCCAGCAGGAAGGGCACCACCTTGGTCAGGCCGACCGCTTCCTCTTCGCTGTTGCTGAAACCGGTGACGTTGCGTCCGCCCACCAGGTTCTGGCCCGGCTTTACTTCCACATCCCGGAACACCGCTGGCGCGTGGCAGACGGCACCGATGACCTTGTCCTGCTCGTAGGCGGTCTTGATCAGTGCCACCGATTTGGCATCGTTGACCAGATCCCAGAGTGGGCCGTGGCCGCCGGGGTAGAAGATGGCGTCGAAATCGTTCATGTCGACGTCCACCAGTTTCTTGGTGCTGGCCAGGGACTCCTTGGCGTGGGCGTCCTGCTGGAACCGGCGGGTGGTGTCGGTGAGCGCGTCCTCGGCTTCGCTGTTCGGGTCCACCGGTGGCTGGCCGCCCTTGGGCGAGGCCAGGGTGATGTCGGCGCCGGCGTCCCGGAACACGTAGTAGGGCGCGGTGAACTCTTCCAGCCAGAAACCGGTCTTGTGGCCGGTGTCGCCCATTTGATCGTGAGACGTCAGAACCATCAGAATCTTCATAGCGTGCTTCCTTCTCGTTGACTCGTGAGTGGCAATTCTCAACAGCGCCTGTGAACAACCTTGTGCCGTGACCGGCAAATTCAACCATGGGTACGGCCGGCCCGCGCCGACAGATCTGTAGGCGACGATTTGGGGTGAGCTCGGGTAGACTCCAGAATGTAGGTGCCGGTTAACCGCCGCATCAAGGCTCAATTTCTGGGAAAAGCTCCACTTATGACGCCGGATCACAACGACCTCTGGTTCCTGCCCCTGGGTGGCACCGGGGAAATTGGCATGAACCTCAATCTTTATGGCCACGACGGCGACTGGCTGATGGTCGATTGCGGGGTGACCTTCCCCAAACCCGGCCGGATTTCCGCCGACGGCAGCGTCCATCACCGGGGCGAGCCGCCGGTGCAGATGGCGGACCCGGCGTTCATCGCCGACCGTCGCGACCGGCTCGCCGGCCTGATCATTACCCACGCCCACGAAGACCACATCGGCGCCGTGCCTTACCTGTGGCCGCTGCTGCAATGCCCGGTCTACACCAGCCGGTTCACCGCCGAGATCCTGCGCCGCAAGCTGGCGGAGTTCGATCTGCTGCATCGGGTCCCGATCATCGTGGTGGACACCGGCGAGCGCCGGCAGATCGGTGCCTTCAACGTCGAGTGGCTGGCCCTGACCCACTCGATCCCCGACCCCAACGCGCTGATGATCCGCACCTGGATCGGCAACATCTTCCACAGCGGCGACTGGAAGCTGGACGACCAGCCCCTGGTGGGCCATGGCTATTCTCCCAAGACCTTCACCGACCTGGCCGAAGAAGGGGTCGACGCCATGGTCTGCGATTCCACCAACGCCACCGTGGCCGGCCACTCGATCTCCGAGGCGGCCCTGCACGCCGGGCTGCTGGCGGCGGTGCAATCGGCCACCGGGCGGGTCGTGGTCACCTGTTTTGGCAGCAACATTGCCCGCCTGCACACCCTCGGGCTGATTGCCCGGGCCACCGGGCGCTACATGGGGCTGCTGGGGCGCTCGCTGATCAATATGAGCGCCGCTGCCCGGGCTGCGGGGATCTGGGACAGCGCCGACCGGCTGATCAACCCGGGCCACCTCGGTTACCTGCCGCGCCACGAGGTCCTGGCCGTGGCCACGGGCAGTCAGGGCGAGCCCCGCACCGCCCTGCGCCGGCTGGCCCTGGGCAATCATCCGGATTTTGAACTCGAGGCCGGCGACACCGTGATTTTCAGCGCCCGCGCCATCCCCGGCAACGAAGAGGCCATCGACGCCCTGATTGCCCGCCTGCGGGCGCTGGGGGTAACCGTGATCACGGCCGAGGACTCGCCGGTGCCCATCCACGCCTCGGGTCACCCGGCCCGGGACGAGCTGGAGGCCATGTACCAGTGGGTGCGCCCGCGTGTGGCCATTCCGGTGCATGGCGAGGCCGAGCACATGGACGCCCACGCCGAGATTGCCCGCCGGACCGGCGTTGGCAAAACCCTGGTCGGGCGCAACGGCGATCTGTTCATGATCCGCCCGGTCCCGGGCATGCGACGCCAGGTGGTGGAAACCGGCCGCCTGGGCTGGGACCGGCAGGCGTTGGTTCGGGTCGACTGAGTTGTCGGAAAATTCCGATAGTCGTTCGCATCCTATCTGGTTAGACTGACCCTCACATCCAACAACAGTGAGCAGGAGACAGTCCCACCATGGCCATCTGGACCCGTACCCCGAATTTGGAAGCTTTCCTGGAATCCAGCAAGAACACCGCCGTCGGTCACATGGGCATTGAGTATCTGGAAGTCGGTGACGACTACGTCAAGGGACGCATGCCGGTGGACGAGCGCACGGTGCAGCCGTTCGGCATCCTGCATGGCGGCGCCTCAGTGCTGTTGGCCGAGACCCTGGGCAGCATGGCCGCCAACTGCTGCCTGAAAGATCCGGACACGGTGGCCGTGGGTCTGGACATCAACGCCAACCACCTGCGCCCGGTGAGCAAGGGCTGGGTTTATGGCACCGCCCGCGCCATTCACATCGGTCGGGCCACCCAGGTCTGGGAAATCCAGCTGGAGAACGAAGAGGGCAAGGCCACCTGCATTTCCCGCCTGACCATGGCGGTCACGGCCCGCCCCAAGCTCTGACGCGGTCAGATGCCCTCGGGCATCTCCACCACCGGGGCTGTGACAATCAGCCCCTCGTCCACAAATTCCTGCAGCACGATGCCGTAGGTGCCATCCGGGACTTCCTTGGCGATCTGGTAGGTGTCCCCGGTGTCGTCCCTGGGTGAGTCCATCAGGTCGATGCGTACGAACGGTGCCGCCATGGACTTGTCGGCCTTGCGCACCATCAGCACTTTCGGCTTGAGCTTGTGCTTGGCGTGGCTCTCGACCACGATCCCCACCTCGCCATTGAGCATCTCGACGATGGAGCCAGGCGGGTAGATGCCCACCATTTGAATGAAGGCCTCTGCCAGTTCCGTGTCGAACTGGGTGCCCCGGTGCTTGTGGATGATGTCCAGCGCCTGCATTGAGGCCCGCCCCTTGTCGTAGCAGCGGTTGCTGGTGATGGCGTCGTAGGTGTCCACCAGACCGACGATCTTGGCGAACAGGGGGATTTGATGGCCCTGCAGTCCGCGCGGGTAGCCCTGTCCGTCCATGCGCTCGTGATGGCTGTAGGCGACATCCACGGCGGTGTTCAGGGACTGGCTGGTGCCCATTAGGATGGAGCGGCCGTGGGTGGTGTGGCCGCGCATTTGTTCGAACTCGGCCGGGGTCAGGGCGCCGGGTTTGTTCAGGATCTGATCCGGAATTTGGGTCTTGCCCACGTCGTGCAGCAGGCCGCACAGGGCCAGGTTGCGGATTTCCCCCTCCAGTAGGCCCAGATGCTTGCCGAAGGCGGCGGACAGGATGGCGACGTTGATGCAGTGCTCGGCGGTGTATTCGTCCTGGTTCTTGATCTTGGACAGCAGCATCAGCGCGTTTTCGTTGCGCAGCACGCTCTCCACACAGCTGTTGACCACCGAGCGGGCGTTGTTCAGATCCAGGGTGCGGCCCATGCGCAGGCCGGACATGATCGATTTGGCGGTTTTCTGGGCGTCCTCGAAGCGGACCTTGGCAATCGGCATTTCCGTGCCGACGTCCACCTGGTTCATGTAGTTGACGCGCCGGCGCGGCTTGACCGATTTGGCCGGGGCGGGGGGCTGGGACGGTGCCGCGGGCTGGGCTTTTTTCTGGCCGTTGCGTTTGAACAGGCCAAACAGCCCGGACTTGGGCTTGGCCTTCCCGGGCGAAGAAGCGCGCGGTGTTGCGCTGGTTTCCACCCGACCCTCGATAAACACATGGCGGCATTGCGCCCGCAATGCCTGGATTTCCTCGTTATCCCGAATCACGAAGCCCTGGATCAGGAAGTTGGTGTCTTCCCAGGGCCGATCGAGACGCACCACGTGCATACCGATTGACAGTTCGTCGACGTCAATCTGGGTTTCAACAATATCCTGGTGCAGTCGGTTCATAGCTAAATCCACGTCTCCGGTGGGAGTATTCTGGCCCAAGCCGGCCGAATTTTCCTTTATACGGGGTGAGACAAATTGCAAAATCTGGTCAAAGGATAGTCCCGATCATCCTTGCTGACCATCGGTCGGTAGCCGCACACGCGCTAACACCGGCGAAATGGGCACGAGGAGCGCGCCATGAACGATCAAAACAGCATACCGCTCTGGTGGCTGGCCCTGGCGGCCGCGCTGGTGCCCATGCTGACCATTCACCTGACCTTCCTAGTGTCGGCCATGGAAGGCCATGTCGCCTGGTGTATGCCCTATTGGGACAGCTGCACCAGCATAAGCCGGACCGGACGCCATGGTACAGCCTATTTCCTGTTCAAGGGCACCATGTTGCCCTCGGCCCTGCTGGGCATCCTGTTCTGGTGGTTCAACGCCCGCTGGCTGCGGCAACTGGGTCTGACCGGCGCCGGCATTGCCTGGGTGCCCTGGCTGGGCCTGGTCGCCTGCCTGGCCCTCGGGTTCTACACCGTGGCCCTCGGCCACGCCGGAGATGGGTTTTATCTGATCCGGCGCATCGGTGTGGTGCTGTACCTGTCCTTCACCTTCCTGTGCGAATTGCTGATCAGCGCGGCCCTGCGCCAGCACCCGGTCTGGCGCTGGCACGGTCGCGGTTTGCTGGGGGTGTGTCAGCTGACCCTGGCCGTGGGCATCCTGTCGGTGCTGATCAATGGCCTGGCGCCGGAGCTGTACCGGCGCACCGACGACGCCTTCGAGTGGGTGTTTGCCTTGCTGATCAACCTGAACGCGCTCTGGCTGGCCTGGCTCTGGCGCATCAGCCGGTTCCGGGCCCGGTTCTGGGCCGGTTAGACAACGGGTGAGGGGTTCGCGAAGGCGCAGGCAGCGTGCCTACAGCGACCACAGCCCCCGGACCAGCGCAGCCGAGCCGGCGGCCGCGGCAACGGCGAGAATCACTGGGCGCAGACCGTTGAAGGGCATGCGGTTGACCAGCCGCCCGGACAGCCAGAAGCCGATCAGCACGCCGGGGAAGGTGAGCCCGAACAGCTGCAATTCCCGCAGCCCCAGGTAGCCGGACAACAGTAGGGCGCTGAGGCTGAAAAAGCTGGCGGTGAGGAAGAACGCCGACATGTTGGCGCGCACCAGCGGGCCTTTTTCATTCTGGTAGATCATCGCGATCGGCGGGCCGCCCACAGCGGTAATGGTGCCCATGTAAGTGGAGGCGGCACCGGCGATCACGCTGTTGCGGGCATTCAGGGTTGGGCGCAGGC
The DNA here is from genome assembly GCF_034555935.1 of Marinobacter qingdaonensis. Classification (NCBI taxonomy): domain Bacteria; kingdom Pseudomonadati; phylum Pseudomonadota; class Gammaproteobacteria; order Pseudomonadales; family Marinobacteraceae; genus Marinobacter; species Marinobacter qingdaonensis. Next base: position 253,059 of record NZ_JAYDCJ010000003.1, on the reverse strand, counting down.
CGGCCACGCTCAGGGCTACGCCGGTCAGAATCAGCACCCCGAAGATCAGCTCGAAACCGGTCGGTGACAGCACCAGCAGGGTGAGGCCGGCCAGGGCGGTACCCAGGGCACCGCCCCAGATGGCGAACCGGACCTGGCGCACCTGCAGCGCGCCGCGATTGCGGATCAGCATCAGGATGGTCAGCACGGTGGCGTTCAGGATCAGCGGTCCGGGTAGCAGCAGCGGGCTGACCAGGAACAGCAGCGGCGCGGCCAGGGTACCTATGCCGTAGCCGGCGACGCCCTGCAGGCAGGAGCCGGCAAGGATGGCGAGGTTGGCAAGCAGGATCTGCAACGGGCTGATGTCGTCCAAGATGGGTCACCGGGTGAAGACTGGTCCGCTTTGATAGCACAGCCAGCGATGGGTTGAAACTGCTAGACTGGCGAACCGAATCAGACCTTCGTGGCAGAACGGAAGACCCGCAATGACCGAACAAGCCCCCCTGGCGAGCTGCCCCTGCGGTTCCGGCCAGACCTACCCGACCTGTTGCCAGCGCTTTCACCTGGGGGAGCCGGCACCGACCCCGGAAGCCCTGATGCGCTCCCGCTACAGTGCCTTCGTGCACGGCCTGGTCGACTACCTGCAGCAGACCTGGCACCCCAGTACCCGGCCCGCAGACCTGAGCCTGGACGACTCGCCGGCCTGGACGTCACTGACGATCCTTGGAAGCGGGCAGCAGGGCGACAGCGGGCAGGTCCAGTTCCGGGCCGTCTACCGGGTGGGGACGGGCTGGGGCTTTCTGGAGGAACGTTCGGCATTTGTCCGGGAGCAGGGCCGCTGGTACTACCTCAGTGGCGATACCCGCGAGGGCACCCTGAAGCCCGGCCGTAACGATCCCTGCCCGTGCGGCAGCGGACGCAAATACAAAGTCTGCTGTCAATGACTCAGGACTGGCTCAGCCGGTCGCCATCACCTGCGCACAGGGCGCAGGCGTATTTGCGCTCGTAGCGGCGGTCGGCCCAGCGTTCGTAGACGGCCCGGGCGATGGGGTGGATGATCGGCCAGAGCAGCGGCCGGAACAGGAAGCCCAGGCGGGTGTGGGACCAAGCCCGGACATTGGCCTGCAGGCCGGAGACCCATTCGCCGTCCCAGGTCATCAGGTGCAACCGCCGCAACAGCTGTTCCCGGTTGGGCAGGGTCTCGCTGTCTTGGGCCTGCTCGTGCACGTCCGCAAACAGCAACCGACCACGCTGCAGGCGCCGTAGCGTCCTGATCTCGCGGGTGCACAGCGGGCATTGGCCGTCGTAAAACAGGGTGTCATAGCGTGGGTCCATCAAGTCCTCGCAAAGCCAGGGTCTGTCGACGGGCGTCCGCTTTTTGCCATTCCAGCTCCCGTCTCAGGTTGGCAACGGCGGCGGGCAGCGTGTCCGGTGCGTCCCGTTCGAACTGCCGCATCAACTCAACCTGAGCGTGCAGGTCCTGGAAGCGGCCAAACAGCTGCTGGCGCTGCTTGACCTCCTTCAGGGTTGGTTTCCAGCCGGCCCGGTCCAGTTCCATCAGGTAGCGGATGCGTTTGAGCAGCTTGCGCAGCCGATGTACGTCCCCGTCCGGTGAGTCGAACAGCAGTTCCGCGGTACGCCGATTGTATTCCCTGATACGTTGCGCAACGGCGGTTCGGATGTCCCCCGGTTGCAGGCCGGCGGTTAACCGGCGGAATTGACGGGACTCGACCAGAGCCTGCCAGTCGGTCAGGTCTCGGCGATGGCGATTGCTGTCCAGGCGTTGCACCAGGGCGGCCTGTTGCTCGTCGGCCTGGCGCTCAAAATAGGTGTGCAGGGCGGTCACCACGTCGTCGTTGTCGGCGCCGAGGCCCGGCAGCTGGCCAAGCCAGACGTGCAGGTCCCTCAGTGTGCTGGTGGCCCTGGCTGCCCGTTTCAAGCCCTTAATCGCAGGCAGCAGGTGCTTGTCGCCGGTGACCGCCTGGACCGCCTCGGCAATGGCGCGGCTGCGGCGCAGGGCAATCCGGTACTGGTGCAGGAATTCCTCGTCCAGGCCCAGGCGGACTCCGGGCTCCAGCTGCGCCAGCCACTGCAACTGGTGGCTGAGGGCGGCGGGGATGTCCCGGTCCGGTCGGCTGCCGTCGGTATCGGCCCGCTTGCGGCGTTTGCGGGCAAACTCGGTGTAGCTGAAGTCGTTGGGGGTTTGCAGCGACTCCAGGCGGGCCTTGCCCTTGGCCAGTTGGTGCCAGTGCGCAATGGGCAGGCGCAGGTGCAGGAAGCTGGCGGTGGGCAGTTGCTGGGGCGGGTGCTTGAGCAGCCACTGCGCCAGTTCCAGCAGGGCCGGGTTGTGGCCGACGATGGCCAGGGTCTCGGCGCCGTCACAGCGTTTCAGCCAGTCCGCCAGCCGGCGACGGTCGAAGGTGTACAGCGCCGGGTCGGTCTGCGCCGCCGTCTCGGGCAAGCCGGCGGGGCGTATGCCCGCAAGGGTCTGCTGGGCCCGGGCGGCGGGGCTGGCGCACACTTTGCCCGCGAAGGCGCCGGCACGCGCCAGGGCGCGGCCCAAGGGGACCAGTTGCCGTTGGCCCCGGGCGTTCAACGGCCGTTCCCGGTCGTGCAGGGTGTCATCGGCCCAGCTGGATTTGGCGTGTCGAATCAGGAACAGGTGCTTCATCACGTCTCCGTACCGGGAGGTGTCGTCTCCATCCTCAAGATCTGCCCGGTTCGGCCGATACCCCAGTCAATGACGTCGGCCGCCGACACCGGTTACCCCATTCCCAGTGTACCGGTGTCCGGTGGCGAGTCTATCGGGACTGACGGAAACCTGTTTTAACAATATGGAACAGTCCCGAACGCCTCTCTGTGCATAATCACAAGAAAACAAGATGTTGAGGATGACCCTGATGAGCTTTGTCAACAACCTGCGGATTCGCACCCGATTACTGGCAGCGGTACTGGTGCCGGTACTGCTTACGGCGGCCACCATTGCCTGGATTACCGCCAGTCAGATCCAGGCCAATGGTGAGGCGGAACTGAAGCGCCTGGAGGCCAACCTGCTGGAGGCTCGCAAAACCGGGCTGAAGAATCTGGTGGATGCGGCCCGCGCGGTGGTGTTGGAAGCCAAGAACGATCCCGACCTGTCGGAAGCGGAGGCCAAGGCCGAGGCCGCGGCTCGTCTGCGGACCATCCGTTTCGACAAGACCAATTACGTGTTCGCCTACACCCGCGACGTGGTCAACCTGGCCTACGCGCCGGACCCGTCCAAGGAGGGGCCGACCAACAACCCGACCCTGAAGAAACTGGTGGGTGCCCTGTTTGATGCTGCAGAGTCGGGCGGCTTCTACAGCTACGAATGGATGAACCCGGGCTCGGGCAACGAAGAGCCCAAGGTGTCTTACTCCACCATCATCCCGGGCTGGGACTGGATGATCGGTGCCGGTGTCTACGTCACCAACATTGATCGGGAAGTCGCCGCGGCCCGGGCCGAGATTGAGCAGAACCGGTCCGCCACCCTGGGCTTCATCCTGCTGGTGACCGCCGTGGTGGTGGCCATTTCCGTGGTGATCGGCCTGGTGGTCGGGCGTACGGTCACTAAGCCGCTGAAGACCGTTACCGACATGATGCAGGAAATTGCCGACGGTGAGGGCGACCTGCGCCAGCGTCTGCCGGATGAGGGCTCCAACGAACTGGCGGAGCTCGGACGCCGGTTCAATGCCTTTGTCACCAAGATCCAGGACACCATCCGGGAGGTGGGTGCCACCACCGACCAAGTGGCCTCGGCCGCCGAAGAGTTGAGTCGGGTGGCCAACGAAACCCGCGCTTCTGTGCAGGAGCAGGGCTCGGAGACCGACCAGATCGCCTCCGCCATCAACGAAATGGCGGCCACCATCCAGCAGATCTCCGGCAACGCCAACGAGGTCGAGAGTGCCGCCTCCGACGCCGACCGGGTCGCCCGCGACGGCGGGGAGACCATCTCCAGCGCCCAGGGCGCGGTCAATGAGCTGTCCGGCGAGATCGAGGAGAGCGCCCGTACCATCAATGCCCTGGCGGAGAAGTCGGACGACATTCAGCAGGTGCTGGACGTGATTCACGCGGTCACCGAGCAGACCAACCTGTTGGCTCTGAACGCCGCCATCGAGGCCGCCCGCGCCGGCGAACACGGCCGTGGTTTCTCGGTGGTGGCCGACGAGGTGCGCCAGCTGGCCCGGCGCAGCGCCGAGTCTGCCGACCAGATCCGAGAAATGATCGGTGGCTTCGTCGCCGAATCCCGCTCGGCGGTGGAGCGCATGACCAAGTCCCGCGACCGGTCGGCGGAGACCGTGGAACGGATCAATCACGCCTCCGGCGCGTTGGCGACCATTGAGAAGTCGGTCAGCCAGATCCACGACCAGGTGACCCAGATTGCCACCGCGGCCGAGCAGCAGAGCCAGGTGGCTGAGGAAATCAACCAGAACGTGGTGCGCATTGTCGATGCCGCCCAGCGCAGCGACACCGGCGTGACCCAGACCAACGAAGCCAGCCAGGAACTGGCGCGCCTGGGCGAGAGCCTGCGCGGCCTGGTCAGTCAGTTCAAGGTCTGAGTCAGCCCGGCTGGCGCAGCGCCAGCACCTCGCGCAGCCGCCGTGAGCGCCGGGCCCGGGCCATCACGGCGGTGAGCAGATAATCCGGGTCGAAGGGCTTGAGGATGAAGTCGTCGCCCCCCAGGGCGGCGCCCATGACCTTCTGGTCCGGATGGCTGTCCGAGGTCAGGAACAGGATCGGGATGACGTCGAACTGCCGGTCCTGGCGCAGGGTTGCCGCCACTTCGGTACCCGAGACCTCGGGCATGAGCACATCCAGCAGGAACAGGTCGGGGTTGAAGTTCCGGGCCGCGTCCAGGGTGTCCAGCGGGTTGGCGATGGCGCACACCTCCAGGCCGGCCCGCTCCAGGATGGCCTGGGTCACCGACAGAGTGGTCTCGTCGTCGTCCACCATCAGCACCCGGAAGGCGGAGGCATCCCGTTTGTCCACGTATTCGTGCGCCAGCTCCACCAATTCCCGGCGTGATACCGGTTTGTTGAGGTAGCGGGAGGCGCCAGCGCGCAGGGCCGCCAGGCGCGCTTCCATGTCGTCCCGGATGGACAGGAACGCCACCGGGGGCAGGTTGCCCAGCTTCTGTTTCAGGAAGTCGACAATGCGCGGCCCCGCGTTGGGCTCGTCGCCAAAATTGATGTCCATGATGATCAGGTCGGGCCGGGGCAGCACCTCGAAGGTGTCGCCGTAGATGGTGGCGGACATGAACACCTGGGCATCGAAACCGGCTTCCTCCAGCCACACCTGCATCTCGTTCGCGGTCAGCGGGTTGTCATCGACAACGTGGATGGTGCGGGACTCCGGCCGGGGCGCGGCATCGCTGCTCTCGCTGCCGGCGTCGTCGGCCTGGCCCATGGTGCTCAACAGATCCAGGATCTGGCCCTGTTTGCTCAGGGGTTCCTCGGTGGCGTCGGTGAACCAGTGGTCGAGGATCTGCAGCACCGCCTTGGCCGCCTCGGACATGGCGTGCAGGCCGACGGAGCCGGCCGAACCGGCCACCTTGTGGAATTCCTGGTAGGTGATGTTCAGGCGCGAGCGCAACTCGCCACCGTCCTCCCGGTACGTGCGTTCCACCGGAATGGAACGCACCAGATAATCCAGCCGCTCCAGTCGCTGGGGCAGGCCCTTGAGGTAATTGGCGCGCAGTGCCGCCAGCCGCGCCCGATGCTGTTCGAGCTGATCGTTGGTGTCCATGCCCAGGGTACGCCTCCATCGCGGATCGGGGAGCCGGCACGGTCCCCAATACCTGAATCTAGTCGCTTCTTTCGGCCGAATCCAGTCGCCGATTCCAGTGCTTGGCGTCCGACCGCCTCGCAAGCTAGTATTGGTCGGGTTGAATAAAAATACATTACATAATAACGGGATAAATGGTGCCAACCATGATGAATCGTCTGTTCCGGACGGCCGCCGCCGCGGCGCTGCTGGCCGTCAGTCCGCTCAGCCTGGCTGAGGATACGTTTACCCTGCGCCTTGCGCAGACCTGGGGACCCAATTCGCCGATTCTGGGCGAAACCGTCGAACACATGGCCGAGATGGCCAAGACCATGTCCAATGGCCGGTTGGACATCCGCATTGATCCGTCCAACAAGCACAAGGCGCCCTTTGGCATTTTTGACCTGGTGCGCAACGGCCAGTACGACATGGGCCACACCGCGTCCTATTACTACAAGGGCACCATTCCCAACGCCATGTACTTCACCACCGTGCCCTTCGGCATGATCGCGCCGGAGCAGTACGCCTGGTTCTATCACGGTGAGGGCATGGACCTGATGCAGGAAGTCTACGAGCCCTACGGCCTGCTGTCGTTTCCAGGCGGCAACACCGGCAACCAGATGGGTGGCTGGTTCCGGGACGAGATCAACTCCCTGGACGACCTGAAGGGCATCAAGATGCGGACCCCGGGGTTTGCCGGCGAAGTCATGGCGGAACTGGGAGTTGCGGTGACCAACATCCCGCCGGGTGAGCTGTACAGCTCGCTCGAGCGCGGCACCATCGACGCCGTGGAATGGGTCGGTCCGGCCCTGGATTTCAGCATGGGTTTCCATCAGATCGCCAAGAACTACTACTCCGGCTGGCAGGAGCCGGGCGCCGAGGTGCAGTTCCTGATCAACAAGGGCTCCTGGGACAAGCTGCCCAAGGACCTGCAGGAAATCCTGCGGGTTGCCATGCGCACCGCGGCCTACGACATGTACATCCAGAGCACCCACGAGAGTGGCGTGGCCTGGGACCGCATGAAGGAAAACTACCCGGACGTTACTCACCGGACCTTCCCGCCGGAAGTGATCGAGGCCCTGCGCTCGGCCACCAACAAGCTGCTGAAAGAGGCCGCCGAGGGCGACGAACTGGCGGCGCGGATCATCGCCTCCCAGCGTGAATACCTGCGCCAGGTGCGCCAGTGGACCAACATCTCCGACAAGGCCTACCTCGACAGTGTCGCCGGAGAATAAACCGGCCTGAGGCCGGGCCCGACCTGGGCCTGGCCCGGGGGCGTCAGGGTTTCGGATTGTCCTGACGCCCCTTTTTGTTTGCCCCGCTTTCTGAAAGAATAGGTTGCTCATTCTCTGGGCAGGGCCAATGAAGACAACACTCCTTTCGTTGCGCGAACTCTCCAAGCAGTTTGGTGGCAAGACCGTTCTGGATTCCCTGGACCTGGACATCCTCGATGGCGAGTTCATCACGCTCCTCGGGCCTTCCGGCTGCGGCAAGACCACCTTGCTCCGACTGATCGCCGGGTTTGAACACCCGGACGCCGGCCGCGTCACCCTGGACGGCCAGGACCTGACCGAGGTGCCCCCCGAGCACCGCCCGCTCAACACCGTGTTCCAGCACTACGCGCTGTTTCCGCACATGACGGTGTTCGACAACGTCGCCTACGGGCTGAAGATGGAAAAGCGCCCGAAAGAGGAAATCCGCGAGCGGGTGCATGAGGCCCTGACCATGGTCCAGCTCCAGGGCTTCGCCCGACGCAAACCGCACCAGCTCTCCGGTGGCCAGCAGCAGCGGGTCGCCATCGCCCGCGCCGTGGTCAAGCGGCCCCGCCTGTTGTTGCTGGATGAGCCCCTGTCGGCGCTGGATTACAAGCTGCGCCGGACCATGCAGGGGGAGCTGAAACGCCTGCAGCGGGAACTGGGCATCACCTTTGTCTTCGTCACCCACGACCAGGAAGAGGCGCTGTCCATGTCCGATCGGGTGGTGGTGCTCAAGGACGGCCTGGTGCAGCAGCTGGGGACCCCGCGGGAAGTTTACGAGCGCCCGGCCAACCTGTTCACCGCCCGGTTCGTGGGCGAGACCAACCTGTTTCCCGGGCGGGTGCAGCGCCAGACCGACGAAGCCATCTCGGTGGACGTGCTGGGCGTCCAGCGTCAGCTGCGGCGGCCGCCGTTCGCGGTGGCCGAGGGGCAGCCGGTGCACGTGCTGCTGCGCCCCGAAGACATCCGGGTGCTGGCGCCCGACGACGATCAGGGCTTGGCCGGCAAGATCGTCGAGCGCAACTACAAGGGCAGCACCCTGGATTCGGTGATCCACCTCGAGGACGGCACCGAAGTACTGGCCAGCGAGTTTTTCGACGAGGACGACCCCATGTTCGATTACCGCCTGGGCGAGCCGGTGAAAGTCAGCTGGGTCGACGGCTGGGAGTGGCTGCTCCCGGAAGAAGCGGGTGAGATTGCCGACAAGGAATTGTCGGCCGATGCATAGTATTCGCCAACAACCCTTCAGGACCGCGGTCCTGGTGCTGGTTTGGGGCTGGTTGCTGTTCCTGGTGCTGGCGCCCAACCTGCTGGTGGTCGGTGCCAGCGTGTTGACCCGCGACCCGGCCAGCTTCATTGCCCTGCCGCTCAACCTGGAGGCCTACCGGCAGCTGTTCGACCCGCTGTACCTCAAGGTGTTCCTGCACTCCCTGTATATGGCGGCGATGACCACCCTGGTGTGCCTGCTGATTGGCTATCCCTTCGCCTGGGCGCTGTCGAAGGTCGGCCGGCAGCGGCAGCTGCTGCTGATCTTCCTGTTGATCGTGCCGTTCTGGACCAACTCCCTGGTCCGGACCTACGCCTTGAAACTGATCCTGGCCACCAACGGCCTGCTCAACAAAGCGCTGCTCTCGCTTGGCCTGATCGAGGAGCCGTTGCAGCTGCTGTACACCGAGGGCGCGGTGATCATCGGCCTGGTGTACCTGCTGCTGCCGTTCATGATTCTGCCGCTGTACTCGGTGTTCGACGACCTGCGTCAGGAACTGCTGATGGCCTCCCACGACCTGGGCGCGGGCCGGCTCGCCACCTTTGTCCACGTGATCGTGCCACTGACCCTGCCCGGGGTGCTGGCCGGGGTGATGCTGGTGCTGCTGCCGGCCATGGGGCTGTTTTTCGTACCCGATATTCTCGGCGGTTCCCGCAACCTGCTGGTGGGCAACGTCATCAAGAACCAGTTCCTCGATGCCCGCAACTGGCCGTTTGGCGCCGCCGCCAGCATCGTGCTGACCCTGACCATGGCGCTGCTGCTGTTCGCCCACCGGCTGAGCAAGCGCCGCCTGGGTGAGGAGGTCGAGGCATGAGCCGCTGGCTGCCGCGCACCTACCTGACCCTGGTGTACGTCCTGCTGTACGTGCCGATCGGGGTGCTGGTGGTGTTTTCCTTCAACGACGCCCGCACCGGCTACGACTGGGGCGGCCTGAGCCTGCGCTGGTACGAGGCCCTGTTTGCCAATACCGCCATGGTCCGGGCCATGTGGAATTCGCTCTGGCTGGCCCTGTCGGCGGCCACCGTGTCGACCCTGATCGGTGCGCTCACGGCCCTGGCCCTGCACCGCTACCGGTTCCGGGGCAAGCGGGTACTCAATGGCATGTTGTTCGTGGTGATGATGTCGCCGGAAATCGTGCTGGCGATCTCGCTGCTGGCGCTGTTCCTGCTGGTCGGGCTGCAGCTGGGTTATGTCTCGCTGCTGCTGGCGCACGTCACTTTCTGCCTGCCGTTCGTGGTGATCACCGTCATGGCCCGGCTCAGCGGGTTCGATGAGCGTCTGCCGGAGGCGGCCCGGGACCTGGGCGCCAGCGATTTCACCATGACCCGCACGGTGTTGATTCCGGTCATCATGCCGGCCCTGCTGGCGGGCTGGCTGCTGGGCTTTACCCTGTCCCTGGACGATGTGGTGGTCAGTACCTTTGTCAGCGGACCGAGTTACGAAATCCTGCCCCTGCGCATCTATTCCATGGTGCGGGTGGGCCTCAAGCCCGAGGTGAACGCCCTCGGCACCCTGTTGCTGGTGTTTTCACTGGTCATGTTGATCTTGTCCCAATGGATTCTGATAAGGAGCAAACGATGAAGAAACTGGCACTGGCCGGCCTGCTGGCGGCGAGTCTGACAGGCTGCAGTTCGGAAGAACCCAAGGTTCTGAACCTGTACAACTGGTCGGAATACATGCCCCAGGAAGTGCTCGACCGCTTCCAGGAAGAGACCGGCATCCAGGTGGTCTACACCACCTACGACAGCAACGAGGCTATGTACGCCCGGCTCAAGCTGCTGGACGAGAGCGCGGCCTACGACCTGGCGGTGCCGTCCACCTACTACGTCAGCAAGATGCGCCAGGAAGACCTGCTGATGCCGATCGATCGCAGCAAGATCGAGGGCTTTGACCGGCTGGACCCGGAGCTGGTGAACCTGGACATCGACCCGGGCAACGAATACAGCGTGCCCTACCTGTGGGGCACCACCGGCCTGGCGGTGGACACCTCCGACATCGAAGGCGAGCCGGTCACCGCCTGGGAAGACCTGTGGGATGACCGCTTCGACGGCCGGGTCATGCTCACCAACGACATGCGCGAAGTGTTCCACGTGGGCCTGCGGGTCCTGGGTTACAGTGGCAACAGCACCGATCCGGAGGAGATCGAGGCGGCCTACGAGAAATTGTCGGAGCTGATGCCCGCGGTCCGGACCTTCAACTCCGACGCGCCCCGCATGCCTTACCTGGAAGGGGAGACCGACGTGGGCATGATCTGGAACGGCGAAGCGGTCATGGGCAAGGACACCATGCCGTCCCTGGAGTACGTCTATCCGGAGGAGGGCATCATTGCCTGGCTGGACAGCTTCGTGATTCCCAAGAACGCCAAGAACCCGGATGCGGCGCACCAGTTCATCAGCTTCGTGCTGCAGCCGGAGATCTCTGCCCTGATCAGCGAGGAGATTGGCTACGCCACCCCCAACCTGGCCGCCCGGGACCAGCTGGATGAGGCCGTGGCCAGCGACCGCGCCAGCTACCCGACCGCCGAGGACATGGTGAACGCGGAATTCCAGACCGACATCGGCGACGAGGCCCTGCAGGTCTACGCCAAGTACTGGGAGATGCTGAAGTCCGGTCGCTAGGTCCGGCTGGCACTCGGTACTGATCCTGAAAACGGAGGCTTCGGCCTCCGTTTTTTATCGCTGCGGTTTCACACAACTGACATCTATGGTCTATAACGTCCTGATAACAAATGGTTAGCTCATTCTCGAAACCACGATAACCAAGGAAGCGTTATGACCAGGTTCACCCGCTCCACCCGCAACCCCGCATTAGTTGTTTTTGCCACGCTGATCGCCGGCTTGCTGCCGCACCTGGCCGCCGCCGAGGAGCTGCGGCTGATCACCTGGGGCGGCTATGCCCCGGATGAGGTGGTGGCCCAGTTTGAAGAAGAGACCGGCATTGATGTGAAGGTGACCCTGTCTAACAACGAGGACATGATTTCCAAGCTGCGGGCCACCGGTGGCGCGGGTTTCGATCTGGCGCAGCCGAGCCAGGACCGGATCGTGGGGGTGCAGCGCCAGTTCAATATCTACAAGCCCATCGATTACAGCCGCATTGAGCTCGCCAACCTGCAGCCGGCCATGGTCAAGGCGACTCAGCGGGCCACCGAACTGGACGGCGACTTCTACGGCGTGCCCTCGGTGTGGGGCACCAGCGGCCTGATCGTGCACGATTCGGTGGCGGACACCGTGTCCGACTACACCGACCTGTGCGACTCGGCGGTGGCGGGCGAGGTCAGCTACCGCCTGAAGCGACCGACCCTGATCGGGTTTGCCTTTGCCCTGGGCCTGGACCCGTTTGCCGCCTACGGCAACCGCGACCAGTACCAGTCGATCATGGCCCAGGTGGAGGACAAGCTGATTGACTGCAAGGCCAACGTCAAAACCTACTGGACCGGCGGCGACCAGCTGCTGGCCCTGCTGCGCACCGGCGAGGTGAAGGCCGCCATGGCCTGGGACGCCGGCGGCTGGAAACTGAACGCCGAGAACCCGGACATCCGCTTCGTCGCGCCCGAGTCCGGGGCCCTGGGCTGGATCGACACCTTCGCCATCCCCCGCCGCAGCGAGAACGAGTCCGCCGCCTACCGGTGGATCAACTTCGTCATGCAGCCGGAGATCGCCGCCAAGATCACCAACGCGTCCGGCAACTTCACCGCCTCCAAGGGCGCCGATGAGTTTGTCCGGGCCGAGTTGCGGGACGCCTACCGGGCCAGCTTCAGCGATCAGGCCATCAACAACATCAAGTGGTATCCGCCGGTGCCGCCGGGACTGGAAACCCTGGAAGGGCAGGTGCTCGATCGGGTTCAGGCGGCCAACTGATCCCATGGGACTGGAATCCGACCTGTTCTGTTCCAACCTGGTCCGCCGCTTCGGCAACCACCTGGCGGTGGACCATGTGTCCGTGGACATTCCGGCCGGCACGTTTTTCTCCATCCTGGGCCCGTCCGGCTGTGGCAAGACCACGCTGCTGCGGCTGCTGGCGGGCTTCGACCGGCCCGATTCGGGCGATATCCACATTCGCGGCGAGCGCATGAACCGGGTGCCGCCGAACCGGCGGCCGGTGAACATGGTGTTCCAGCATCTGGCGCTGTTTCCCACCATGACCGTGGGCGAGAACATCGGCTACGGCCTGAAACGCCAGAAGGTGCCGGCGGCACAGCGCCGCCGCCGCATTGCCCAGGTGCTCGAGCAGGTGGGCTTGCCGGGCCTGGAGCAGCGCAACCCACAGCAGTTGTCCGGCGGCCAGCGCCAGCGCGTGGCCCTGGCCCGCTGCCTGGTGCTGAAGCCGACGCTGTTGTTGCTGGATGAACCCCTGGGTGCGTTGGACCTGAAGCTACGGGAGCAGATGAAGGTGGAGCTGAAACACCTGCAGAAGGCGTTCGGGACCACCTTCGTGTACATCACCCACGACCAGTCCGAGGCCATGATGATGTCGGACCGGGTGGCGGTGATGCGCAACGGTCGGTTCGATCAGGTGGCGCCGCCGGAGGAACTGTACCGGGAGCCGGCGACGCCGTTCGTGGCCGGCTTCGTCGGCGATAACAACCGGATCAGCGGTGATCTGGTCGCCATCCGCGACGGCCTGGCCGACATTCGGCGCCCCGACGGCAGTACCGTCCAGGGCCGGGTCGCCGGCGAGCTGGAACTGGGGCAGCCGGTGTCGCTGTTCGTGCGACCGGAAGCCCTGGTGCTGACCGGTGAGGCCCTGCAAACCGGGTTTTCCGGCGCCCAGGCCCGGGTGAAAACCACCCTGTTTGATGGCGCCAACAGCCGGGTGGAGGCAGACAGCCTGGGCGAAACCATCTATGCCCGGCTGCCGCAGGACGGCTCTGCCCCGCGGATGCACGAGGACGGCCCGATCCGCCTGGCCTGGGATCCGCAACTGGCCCGGGTCTTCGCCGCGGAGGAAGGATGAACTCGCCGGCCGGACGCCTGTCGCTGTGGCTGCTGCTGACCCCGTTCCTGCTCTGGATCGTGCTGCTGGTGGTGCTGCCGCACCTGCAGATGCTGCGGGTCTCGTTCCAGGTCCGGGAGAGCTGGGATACCCTGGCCTGGGGCCTGCAGCAGTACCAGAACTTCTTCGCCGAGGCCTATTACTGGCGCACCTTCGTGCGCACCGGGCTGATGTCGCTGTTCACCACCTTGCTGACCCTGCTCATTGCCTTCCCCATCGCCTGGTACATCGCGCGGCTGGCCCGAGGGCGGGCCAAGGGGCTGCTGTTCCTGGGCTGCCTGATCCCGTTCTGGGCCAGTGAGCTGGTGCGGACCTACGGCTGGATGATCCTGCTGCGCGAGAGCGGGCTGTTCAGCAGCTGGCTCCAGGCCCTGGGATGGGCCGACGGCCCGGTGGAGATGCTCTACAACGACGTGGCAGTGATCATCGGCCTGGTCTACAACGGGCTGCTGTTCATGGTGGTGCCGCTGGTGACCACCCTGGACGGCCTGGACGAGAACCTGGTCGAAGCCGGCTACGATCTCGGCGGCGGGCACGGCACGGTGCTGCGCGAGGTGGTGGTGCCCTGGGCCATGCCCGGGATCGTGTCCGGTTGCATCGTGGTGTTCATGCTCACCCTCGGCAGCTACCTGACGCCCACCCTGATGGGCGGTAAGGACAGCGCCTGGTTCACCCAGCAGATCTTCACCCAGTTCATCACCCGGTTTAACTGGGAGCAGGGCGCGGCCCTGGGGGTGTTGCTGCTGGTGCTGTCCTCGGCCATCGTCTGGCTGGGCCTGAAGCTGACCGGCCAGTCCCTGCGCCGGGTGATGGGCTGATGGAGTGATGCCATGATCCGTTCCGTACCCCGCTCGCGCTGGTTCGATGGCCTGTATCTGGCCTATCTGGTCGCGTTTTTCCTGTACCTGGCGCTGCCGCTGCTGGTCACCAGTGTGTTTGCCTTCAACGACGCGCCCTATCCGTCCTTGCCCTGGCAGGGGTTCACCGTGGACTGGTACCTGGCCGATGGCAGCGCCGGTCGCACCGGGCTGTTTCACGACGATGGCCTGCTGTCGGCGCTCTGGGTCAGCGCCCAGATCGCGTTCTGGGTCACCCTGGTCAGCGTCGGTCTGGGCTGCGCCAACGCCGTGCTGTTTGAGCGTCTGCAATTCCGCGGCAAGGAGTTCCTGTACCTGCTGATGTTGCTGCCGCTGGTGATTCCGGGGGTGATCCTCGGAGTGTCCATCCTGGTGTTCTACAGTGGCCTGGCCAACGATCTGTCCCGGGCCTGGGCCATCGAACTGGATCTGTTCCGGCCCGGCCTCACCCTGGTGGTGATGGGGCAGGTGGCGTTCATCGCCAGCCTGAGCACCCTGGTGATTGCCGCCCGGCTGCGCAAGTTTGATCGCCAACTGGAGGAGGCCGCACTGAACCTGGGTGCCACGCCGCTGACCGCCTGGTTCACCGTCACCCTGCCGTGGCTGCTGCCGTCCATCGTGGGCGCGGCCGCCATGGCCTTCCTGATGTCGTTCGAGAACTTCAACACCACCGTCATGCTGACCGGCAGCGACACGCCCCTGACCGTGGCCCTGTTCAACCGGTTGCGGGAAGGCTCGACCCCGGTTCTCAATGCGGTGGCTCTGCTGCTGATGGTGGTGTCGGCGGCGCTGGCGGTGCTGCTGATGGGGCGCTCCGGAGCCCGGCGCACCTAGCCGGGCGCGGTGGCCCAGCCACCCTCGCGGAAAATTGTCTGTACAGTTTTCGGTCAGACGGTGAATTCCTGACCTATACTTGGTTTCGATCCCCCCTCGACCGCAGGTCCGTTGCCTCATGTCTGTTGTCCGGCCTTTGCAGACGGTACTTCTCCTTCTGATGGTATTGGCACTACCGGGGCCGGTAACGGCCGCCCCCCACCCTCTGGCCGAGGGTTGGGAGTATCGGTGGGGCGACTCCCCCCTGGGCCCGGACGGGGTGCCGGAATGGACCCGGGCCGAGGCCCCCGGCGACTGGCAGGTGATCGGCTTTCCCTCCAACCCGCCCAATCGCGAGGGCCGGGAACAGGTCTGGTTCCGGGTGCCGTTGCCTGAGGGCAGCTGGCAGGAGCCGGTGCTCTACATCTACAGCGTGGACATCATTGTCCAGGTCTATCTGGACGGAAAGCAGATTTATCAATACGGGACCTTCGACGAGCAGGGACGTGGCCGGTTCGAGGGGTGGCCCTGGCACGCGATCCCACTGCCCGAGGATTTTGCCAACAAGACCGCGTATTTTCGGGTGTTCTCCGACTACACCGACATCGGCTTGTGGGGTGAAGTGGCGGTCATTGGCCAATCGGAACTGGTTCTTTTTCTGCTGAAAGAATCACTGAATGCGCTCATCGTTGGCGGCGTTGCGCTTCTGTTCGCCCTGCTGGCGCTGGTGTTTGCGCCTCTGCAGGGTGACCGAAAGTCCCTCGCCAGCCTGGCATTGTTCGCCCTGGCGGCGGCGATCATGCTGGTGGCCGAAAGTCAGGCCAGTTTGCTGCTCCTGTACCAGCCGCTGTTCTGGGACTATCTGGCGGCAGGCTCCTACTACATGCTGCCGGTGGCCCTGGCCCTGATGCTGGCCCAGTGGCTGTCGGACCATCGGCCCCGGCTGATTACCCTGATCTGGCAATGCCACCTGGTGTATCTGGTCGTTGCCCTGGGGCTGGCGCTGACGGGGCTGGTCGACCTGTCTTCCACCTTCCCGGTGTTTGACGCCCTGTTGCTGGTGTCGCTGCTGGGCATGACCCTGGTGCTGGCGCAGCGCTACAGGGATCTGTCCAATGAACAGCAACTTCTCGTCATCGCCTTTGGCCTGTTTGCCGGTCTGCTGATCGTGGACATGGCGGTCGCCCACGGCTACCTGCCCTGGAGCCGGGTGCCGGTCAGTTGGGGTATTCTGGCCTTCCTGCTGGCGGTGGTGGTGATTTCGCTCAAGCACTACGCCCGGACCCAGCGGGCGCTGAAGCAGCTGACTGTGTCCCTGGAGCGAAAAGTGGCTGAACGCACCGCGCGGGCGGAGGCGCTGGCGCGCCGGGAGCAGGCGCGGGTGCGGATGCTGACCTTCGAGAACGAGAAAAACCGGGTGCTAGGTGACATCATCACCGGCCTGCAGGACTGCCTCAGCCTGGCCCAGGCCTTTGGCCTGCTGGTACAGAACCTGCCGGACTTGTGCAGTCCGCTGCGCGGGGCCCTGTATCGGCGTCGATCCGGTAACCTGTTCGACCGGCTCACCCTCTGGGGCGTCGAGGGCGAACGGTCGTCGCTGCCGCCACGGCTGGACGAACGGACCGGGGTGCCCTTGCCGTCGTCGGTGCCCTCGGCCGCGGGCCTGACCGATGGTGAAAGTTTTGACCGTGCCGTGACTGGCCACCTGTGTTTCTGGATGAACGTCGAGTCCGTGGACGAGGGCGTGGTCACCGAGGCGGTGGTGTTGCTTGAGCGAGACGGCCTGTTCGAGTCGGAGGAGAGTGGCTATGGCATGGCCCGGCTGTTTACTGCCCTGGACCAGGCCATCCAGCGGATCGGCATCACCCTGTCCAGCATTGCCCTGAGAGAAGAGTTGCAGAAGTTTTCCTACGAGGACGCGCTGACCGGACTCAAAAACCGGCGCTACTTCGACCAGCTGTTCGAGCACCAGTGTGCGGTCGCGGTCCGCAGCCAGATGCCGCTGTCGCTGTTGGTGGTGGACATCGATCACTTCAAGGACTTCAACGACACCCACGGCCACGAAGCCGGCGACTGTGCGCTCCGTGCCATTGCCGGCGTGCTGCACCGTCAGTTCCGGGAGAGTGACATCGTCTGCCGGTACGGGGGGGAGGAGTTCGTGGTGATTCTGCCCGGCGCCCACACCGCCGACGCCCGCGAACGGGCCGAAACCCTGTGTCGGGTGGCTGCGAAAACGCCGCTGCTATTTGAGGATAAGACCCTGGCTCCGGTCACGGTGTCGGTGGGGGCGGCCAGCTGGCCCGAGAGCTGTACCTCGCCGGAGCAGTTGCTGACCCTGGCCGACCAGGCCCTGTACCGGGCCAAGCACGATGGCCGCAACCGGGTCTGGATCCACGGCGGCCAGGCCGCCTGACGGCCAATGCCCGAGCGCTAGACCACCAGAACCGGGCACTTGGCCTGGGAGGCCACCCGGTGCGACACGCTGCCCAGCAGGATGCCGTCCTTGTCGCTGTGGGTGCCGCGGGTGCCCACCACGATCAGATCCGCCTCCTTGTCCTGGGCAAACTTCACAATCACCTTGGACGGCCGACCGGCCTTCACGAAGCCCCGGATCTTGGTGGCGCCGTGGGATTTGGCCAGTTCCTTGGCGTGCTTGACCACGTCCTTGGCATACTCCGACAACACCTTGTCCGGGATGTCCATGCCCGGCGGTCGGCCAATCGACAGCGAGGCCTCGAACAGGCTGTGGTGCTTGTACACGCACAGCAGGAAGATTTCCGCCTCGGTCAGTTGCTGGAACTCGATGGCCTTGTCCAGAGCCTTCAGGGATCCGGAGGAGCCATCGATCGCGACCAGGATGCGGTTGAACATGGGGGTCTCTCCTTAGGGTGCCAGTCCGTTTAAAGGTCAATCCCTGAAGGCCACATCACGCAGGAACAGGGCAATCTCCGGGAACGCAATGATCAACCCGGCGGCCGCCACCAGGATGAAGATGAACGGCGGCGTGCCGCGGATCACCTCCAGGTAGGGCCGTTTGAAAATGGCAATGGCGGTGAAGATGTCGCAGCCGAACGGCGGCGTTGCCGAGCCAATGGCCACCTGCAAGGTGATCAGCACACCCACCAGAACCGGGTCCAGTCCGGTGGATTGAATGGCCGGGGCAAAGATGGGGGTGAGCACCAGGATCACCACAATCGGGTCGACAAACATGCAGGCGATGAAGAACGCGATACAGATGGCGACCAACACGCCGACCGGTCCAGCGTCGTTGACACCAACGGCCTCGAGGATGGCCTGGGGAATCTGGGCAAATGAAATGATCCAGGAGAAACCATTACCAACCGCGACCAGAATAAACACCACCGCAGTGATCAGGCCGGTCGACTTGGCAATGCGGTAGATGTCCGCCAACTTCAGCTCGCGGAACACCACGAACTCCAGCAGGAAGGCGTACAGAACGCACACCGCGGCGGCCTCGGTCGGGCTGAAGATGCCGCCGTAGATACCGCCGACGATGATCACCGGGAAGAACAGCGGCCACAAAGCGTCGCGTACGGATAGTGCGCGCTGGCCCCAGGTGGCCTTGTCCTCGGTGGGCACGTTGTTCTTGTAGGCGTAGATCAGGCAGTAGATCGAAAACATGAACAGGATCAGGACGCCGGGCCCGATGCCGGCGATGAACAGCTCGGCAATGGAGGTTCCCGAGATGACCCCGTAGATGATCATGCCGATGCTGGGCGGGATCAGGAAGGCAATGTCACTGGCGTTGATGATCAGGGCCAGGGTAAACGGGTCTGAGTAGCCGGCTTTCAGCATTTTCGGACGCAGTGGAGAGCCGACGGCCACTACGGTAGCTTGGGTAGAGCCTGAAACGGCACCAAACAAAGTGCAGGAGGTGGCGGTGCTGATCGCCAGCCCACCTTTGAAGTGGCCAATGAAGGCCATCACCATATTGATCAACCGGTCGGCCGACTGGCCCCGGGTCATGATGTCAGCCGCCAGGATAAACATGGGCACCGCAATCAGCGAGGCTGGCCGGATGCCGCCCATCATTTGCTGAACGAAAGTGCCCATCTGGCCGAAACCATCGAACATCATTACAAAGCCGAACACCGCAGCGGTGATCAGCGGCACCATCATCGGGAAGCCGAGCAGCAACAACCCGATCATGATCAACATCATTGTAGTTGCCATGTTTCTCTTTCCTTACCTGGTTTCAGCCGCGTGGTTCATACTTCCGATTCAGTGTCGTGGTAGCCGTCAATCACCCCGGTCGACAGGTACACGTCCTTGCTGGTCAGGTTCTTGACGGCGGTCAGAAAGTACTGGATGCCGGTGATGGCGAAGCCCACCGGTACCCAAACGTAGATCCACCAGATTTCGAAACCGAGTGCTGGCAGGATTCGGCCGCGACTGTAGAGAGTCTCGACGTAACCGAATGAGTGATAGCAAAGAAAAAACATGACCACGGAGGTGAACAGGGCAATCAGGATCATCAGCACCTTGCGGCCTTTGGCCGGAACGGCGTCGTACACCGCGGACATGCGGATGTGACGACCGTGGCGGGCGGCGTAGCCGATGCCAGCAAAGGTGATCAGGATGATGAGAATCCGGTTAATCTCGCCGGAGAAGAACAGACCTTCGCCAAACACGAAACGTGCGACGACGTTCACGCAGGTGTTGATGGCCATCAGGATAACCCCGAGTGCCAGCATCACCGCTTCAACCTTGCTGATCCAGACATCAATCGTGCCCAGAAAGCCGGGTAGGCCGGATTCGTAGGTGCCGGTGTCGTCTTCCAGATCCGGGGAGTTCTCGGACATGCAGTCTGCTCCAGAACTTGCTGCTCCCGGCCGGTAGGAGATCCCCGGCGGGGCGGGGTTAAGAGAAAAACCCGCCGGCAGGCGCCGGCGGGCGCTGATCACTCAGATCAGTTGCTTTGTACTTCTTTCAGGTCTTCCTTGAACTGGTTCAGCAGCTCTTTGCCGCTTTCGCCAGTCATCTCGATGAACTTCTTTTCCACCTGAGGTGCGCGCTCCTTGAAGGCGGCAATCTGCTCGTCGTTAAGACGGGTCACGGTCACTTCGTCGGAGGCCTTCTGGATTTTCGCCAGGGCTTCGTCAGCCAGACCGTCGATGTGCTTGATGATTTCCTCGAAGGCGTAGTCCGCGGCCATCTGCACCAGTTCCTTGTCCTGCGGTGCCAGGTCCTCGTAGAAGCTCTTGTTGGCCATCATGGCGGTGGTGAACCAGCCGTGGCTGGTGAAGACCAGGTTCGGGGACACTTCGTACAGGCCGCCGGACTCGATCCAGAAGATCGGGTTTTCCTGACCCTGGATCATGTTGGTCTGCAGGGCACCGTAGACCTCACCCCAGGGCAGAGGCGTCGGGGTCGCACCGAAGGCGGCGTAAGTCTCGGACAGCAGCGGGTTGGTCATGACCCGGATCTTCTTGTTGTTGAAGTCCTCGGGCTTGGTCACCGGCTCATCCACGGTCACCACCATCTCGCCTTCCGGGTACATCTTCAGCAGTTCCAGACCCTTGTCGGCGTACAGCTCCGGGAAGTCCTCGTTGATCGCTTCACTTTCCCGGAAGAACTTGATGACCGTGTTCATGTCGGTCGGCATCAGGTAGGGAATGAAGAAGATCTGGGCTTCCGGAATCAGCGCGCCGGTGAAGCCCGGGGACTGGTTGACGAAGTTCAGGATACCCGCCTGGGTCTGCTCCATGATGTCGTCGGATTCACCCAGCTCGCCAAAGCGATAGATCTGCAGGGTGTGGTCGGAATTCTCTTCGATGTATTCCTTGAACTTGTAGGCGAACACGTCCTGGACGTCGCCCTCGTACTCCTCATGGGCATAGCGCCAGTTGGCGGCATGCACCGAATTCACCGCGGTCATGGCGGCAAACGCGAACGCTGAAAGTCCGGCCAGTTTCTTGAGTTTACTCATCCTGCTCATCGGGTTTCTCCGTCCGTTAAATTACTGAAATTTATTGTTACATTTTTAAAGACTGGCAAAACAAATCGGTTTTCGCAAGGAAACGGGCAAAACAAAAGGTCGGATTGGAAACCGGAACCACCGCTGCAAGTTTATGAAATTAGGATTGATTCAGACCGGGGTGGCAGCCCTCCAGGAAGCGCCGGAACTCGCTGGCGACGCGATCCACGCTGTGTTCGAGCCGATGGCCATCGGGCAGCACCAGGGCCGGTAAACCCTGGCTCCGGGCCAGTTCCAGAACCGGCATGACCGGCACCACATCGTCGTCCCAGCCGTGGATGATCTGGCAGTGGTCGGCCTGGATGCCCGGGCTGGATTCGGGGTAGTCGGCCATCGCCAGCGCCGGGGCCAGCAGAAAGCAGCCCAGTACCGGGTGTCGGGCACTGGTCTGGGCACACACCCAGCCGCCCATGCTGGAACCGGCCAGGACGGTTCGGGCCGGGTGGGCGCCAGCCTCGGCCATGGCGGCCCGCATTTGTTCCAACCGGGTGGCCGGGTCTTTGGAGCTGGTGTGGTCGATGGCGACAGCGACCACCCCGGGCAGGGTTTCCGCCACCTGCTTCATGGCCTGGATCTTGGTGCTGCCGGGGCCACTTTCCAGGCCGTGGGAGAGAAAAACGAACAACTGCGGTGATGACATAAACCGGGTCCTGATCGATGGGCTCGTGGGAGCGGATTCAAGGGAAGCCTGCTGATGGGCACAGCATGGTGGCTGCAACCGGGGCTGTCCAGTGGCCCGGTTGCCCTCGGCCACCGTGTCATTGGACGTGATTCGAAACCAATTCAGTCCTCGGGCCGTACAGATGACATTGAGTAAACGAGCATCGATACCATGACCAAACTGATCCTAGCCGCCATCCTGGCCATCGTTGCCGGGACCGCCCACGCGGACAGCGACGGGGCCGCGCAGTGCCCCGGTTTTCTGGACCACGAGCTGCGCAAACTGCATTCCCGGGATCACATCAACCTGTGTGCGGTGGCGGCCGGCAAGCCGATACTGGTGGTGAACACCGCCAGCCACTGTGGCTACACCGGCCAGTTCGAGGGGCTGGAGGCGCTCCATCAGGCCTACCGCAAGCAGGGCCTGGTGGTGATTGGTTTCGCCAGTGACGACTTCCGCCAGGAAGCGGCCACGGAAGCCGAGGCGGCGTCGGTCTGCTACAAGAATTTCGGTGTCACCTTCACCATGATCGCACCTGGGCCGGTGACGGGCGCCGACGCCAATCCGGTGTTCGCCCACATCAACGCCCAGAGCCAGCCGCCGCGCTGGAACTTCTCCAAGTACGTACTGGATGCCGAGGGTCGGGTGGTCGAGGCCTTCCCGAGCCAGGTCCGGCCCAACGACCCGGAACTGATCCGGGCCATCGAATCGGTGCTCTAACAGCCCAGGTCAGGCCTGGGTCTGGGCCAGCAGGTCGAGCGCGTGCCGGCGCTTGGCCGGATCGTAGATGTCGACGGTGAACATCAGCTCGTCCACCTCGATGTCGGCCAGCAGCGCGTCCAGCTGGCGGTTCAGGGCGGCGGTGTCGCCCAGCAGCTGCAGCGCCAGGAAATCCTGCACACTGGCTTGCTCGCCGGCATTCCACAGGCCGGCCATGGACTCGACCGGCGGTTTCATCCACAGCGGCTGACCCCGGAACAGGGCGAGAATGCGCTGGTGACTGGTGGTCGCCAGAAATTCCGCCTCCTCCGGGGTATCGGCCGCGATGGCGGGCACCGCAAGCATGGCGTAGGGCGCGTCCAGTTGCGCCGACGGCTGGAAATGGTCGCGGTACACCTTCAGGGCTTCCCGGTACAGCCGGGGGGCAAAATGACCGGCGAAGGCGTAGGGCAGGCCGCGCATGGCGGCGAGCTGGGCGCTGTACAGACTGGAGCCCAGCAGCCAGATCGGTACCTCGGTGCCGGCGCCGGGGATGGCCTTCACCGGCTGGCCGGGCTGCAGCGGCCCGAGCAGCTCCTGCAGTCGGGCCACGTCCTCGGGGAACTGCTCGGCCCCCAGGCCGTCCCGCCGTAACGCCCGGGCGGTAACCGGATCGGTACCCGGTGCCCGCCCCAGACCCAGGTCGATGCGGCCGGGGTAAAGGCTCTCAAGGGTGCCGAACTGCTCGGCAATCACCAGCGGCGGATGGTTGGGCAACATCACACCGCCGGACCCGACCCGGATGCGCTCGGTCTGGCCGGCAATGTGGCCGATCAGCACCGAGGTGGCGGAGCTGCTGATTCCTTCCATGTTGTGGTGCTCGGCCAACCAGAATCGCTGGAAGCCGAGTTGCTCGGCGTGCCGGGCGTAGGCCACGCTGTTGGCCAGGGTAGTGCCGACGGAATCGCCTTCGCGTACCGAGGCGAGTTCAAGCAGGGAATAGGGCGGTCTTTGGGGCATGCAGATCCCGGATTGTGAAGGGTGATGGAAACGTGTGCAGGCAATCATGGGTGCTGGCTGGGGCGCTTTCAACCCGACCCGTGTGCGGGCGGGCGCACGGGCATTCGCTGGACGGTTGCGTTAGCATGGCCCTCGCAATCACAGGGGCTTCCATCCATTCATGCCCTCTTTATTCTTCATTCTCCATTCACCCAGTGCACCAGAGCGGATAGTTTTACGGTGATGCCATGCGCCTGATTCTGAGTCGGAAAGGGTTTGATTCGTCCGCCGGCGGCTGTCCCAGTCCGGTGCTGCCCGACGGCTCCCTGTGTGTCCTGCCGATCCCCG
This sequence comes from Marinobacter qingdaonensis, assembly GCF_034555935.1. Taxonomy (NCBI): domain Bacteria; kingdom Pseudomonadati; phylum Pseudomonadota; class Gammaproteobacteria; order Pseudomonadales; family Marinobacteraceae; genus Marinobacter; species Marinobacter qingdaonensis. The sequence continues at coordinate 229,409 of NZ_JAYDCJ010000003.1, read as the reverse complement.
ATGCCAGTTCCGGTATCCGCTACGATCAGGTGCGCTTTGGTGAGCGCCGGTTGGGCAAGCTGGTCCGGGATCTCAGTGGTGGTCGGGTCGGTGCCGGTGACGGTGCCCACCTGGACCCGGACCTGTCGGCCGAGGCCTACCCCCGGGCCCAAGGCTGGCGACCACTGCTGGGGCAAACCGGCTCGGCCCAGGGGCATCTGCGCAATCAGGGGGTGACGGCCGGGGACCTGTTTGTGTTTTTCGGGTTGTTTCGGCGGGCGGAAATGCACCGGCGCCGGTGGCGGTTCGTGCCCGGCAGCCGGCCGTTTCACGCCATCTGGGGCTGGTTGCACGTGGCTGAGGTGCGGTCCGTGGACGACCTGGCCGAGGACGCCTTGCCCTGGGCCCGCTATCACCCCCATTGCCATGGCCGACCCGATCCGGGCAATACCCTGTACCTGGCCTCGGACGGCTTTCGCTGGTCGGATTGCCCGGACCCGGTGGCTGGCAGCGGTGTCTTCGCCGGCCTGGCGCCGGCGCAGGTGCTGACCGATCCGGAGGGTCGACTGCCCACCCGGTGGCGGTTGCCGTCGGGTTTTTATCCGGGCGAGCACCGGGCACCCCTGAGTTACCACGCCAGCCCGACACGCTGGCGCCTGGAGCCACCCTGGTGCTATCTGCAATGCGCGGCCCGGGGGCAGGAGTTTGTGCTCGACCTGGCGGCCTACCCGGAGCTGGAACCCTGGTTGGCCGGCCTGCTCAAAACTGACCGTGGCGGCCAGCCCCGGCTTTGAACCGGCGGGCGCCCTCGACCGCTTCCGCGAACACCACCGGGTAACCCCCGGCTCCTTCCGCCACCAGCGCCTCCGGTGCTGGCAGGTCCCATTGGCGCAGGGCCGAGGCCCGATCGGCCAGCAGGCAGCGCTGGGGGAAACCGGCCAGGGTCTGCGCCAGCTGCCGGGCTGCCGCCAGGGCCGTACCCTCGGCCACTACGCGATTGGCCAGGCCCATGCCCTGGGCCTCCTGCGCCGATACCGGGCGGCCGGTCAGAATCATGTCCATGGCGTGGCCCTGGCCCACGATCCGGGGCAGGCGGACGGTGCCACCATCGATCAGCGGTACGCCCCAGCGCCGGCAGAACACCCCGAACACCGCGGAGGTTTCCGCCACCCGCAGGTCGCACATCAGCGCCAGTTCCAGGCCACCGGCCACGGCGTAGCCAGACACCGCGGCGATCACCGGTTTCGACAGGGCCATGCGGGTCGGGCCCATGGGCCCGTGGCCGGTACCGTGGGGATCCACGTCGTTGCGTCGGTCCGGGTCGTCCAACGCAGTGAGGTCGGCGCCGGCGCAGAAGTTGCCGCCGGCCCCGCACAGGATGGCAACCTTCAGGTCGTCGTTTTGCTCGAACTCCACGAACGCCCGACGCAGGGCATCGGCGGTGGGACGGTCGACGGCGTTGCGGTGCTCCGGCCGGTTCAGGGTGATGGTAAAAATGCCGTCAGTGGCATCGGTGAGTACGGGAGTGGCGGTCATGGTGGTGCCCTGCGTTATTGTCGGTATTGATCCATAATTCGGGTATCCCCCTAAGATAGCAGGGGTTATGGCCACCATGGTGGCCGAGGTGAGGGATCGGAAAAGGACAACAACCATGGCGGACAGCACCTGGCAGGCGGTGATCGAGCAGCTCCAGAAGAATCTGGGGGATTCCTTTGCTGCCCTGGGGGCCGGCCAGCTGGACTGGGGTGGCCTGGGTGTTGGCCTGCTGAGCCAGCTGCTGATTCTGATGGTCTACCTGGCGCTCTACGCCGGCATCTATCTGGTGCTGGTGACCGTGCTCAAGACCCTGGTGGGTCAGAAACGGGCCGGTGGCCTGGTGTTTGCCCACGTGCGTTCGGGCCTGCGTTACCTGGTTGGCCTGGTGTTCCTGCTGACCGTGTTGGCCCAGTTTGGCGCCGGCCCCGAGTTGCTGCAGTCGGTGGCCAAGGCCGGCTTTATTGCCCTGGGCTTCTACGTCGCCTGGCTGGTGCTGGGGCGGGTGATTGCCGAGTCCATGCAGCGGGCGCACCTGGACCCGTCGATCCGGCAGCTGGTGGATAACCTGTTCTCGGTCCTGCTGGTGGCCTTCGGTGCCGTCACGGTGCTGGCGCAGTTCGGGTTTGACGTACTGTCCATCGTCGCCGGCCTGGGCATTGTTGGCATCGCCGTGGGGTTTGCCGCCCAGTCGACCCTGTCCAATTTCATTGCCGGTGTGACCCTGCTCATCGAACGCCCGTTCCGCATCGGCGACTGGGTCACTATCAACGGTCAGGACGGCAAGGTGGTGAAAATTGCCCTGCGCACCACCTGGTTGCGGACCCGGGACAATATCTTCACGATGATTCCGAACGACAGCGTGGCCTCGTCCGAGATCGTCAACTACAGCACCGAGGGCGCGATCCGGTTGAACATCCCGGTCGGTATCGCCTACAAGGAGTCGGCCGAGGCCGCCCGGCAGGTCATCATGCCGCTCCTGGACCAGCACCCGGAGGTGCTGCACGTGGCCGATATGCAGCCCCGGGTGCTGCTGTCGAGCCTGGGCGATTCGTCCATCGACCTGACGGTGCAGGCCTGGATCGGCCCCGACAACCTGGATGTCCAGCCCACCATCAAGGCGGAGCTGCTGGAGGAGATCAAGACCGCCCTGGATAAGGCCGGCATCGAGATCCCGTTCCCGCATTTGCAGCTGTTCATTGACGACGCCAAGGGCCTGAGGCCGGTGCTGGAGCCCCTGTACCCGAAACTGGCCGGCAAATGACGCCGACACCCGACCGCGCGCCCCACCCACAACCGGAGGATGACTCTGTGCAGCAACACGCGTTCTATGAAGACGACACCGCCCTGGCCCAGTACCTGGAGTTTCATTTTGGCGAGCAGTGGCACGGGGAACCGAATTTCCCCAGGGAGCTGGCGGAGGTGGCGCTGGACGCCATGGACGGACGGCCACTGGGCCGGGCCCTGGACATCGGGTGTGCCTGCGGGCGCACCAGTTTCGAATTGGCACGCAAGTTCGATCATGTGGACGGCATCGACTACTCCGCCAACTTCATCCGCAAGTGCGTGGAAATGGCGACGGAGAAACGCATCGGCTACGCCCGCCCGGAGGAGGGCGAGCTGGTTAGCTACCACGAACGCACCCTGGCCTCACTGGGCCTGGAACAGGCGGCGGCGCGGGTGGCGTTCCATCAGGGTGACGCCTGTGACCTGAACGCCACATTCACCGGTTACGACCTGGTGCTGGCGGGGAATCTCATCGACCGGTTGTACGAGCCGGCCCGGTTCCTGACCCGAATTCACCAGCGGCTGAACGAGGGTGGCCTGCTGGTCATCGCCTCGCCCTACACCTGGTTGGAGGAATACACCCCACGGGAGGCCTGGGTCGGCGGGTTCATGAAGGATGGCGAGGAATACACCACCCTAGATGGCCTGCGGGACATGCTGGCGCCCCAGTTCCGGCAATTGGGGGAGGCGCGCAGCCTGCCGTTCGTGATTCGGGAGACCCGCAACAAATTCCAGCACAGTTTCTCGGAACTGACGGTCTGGCAGAAGGTGGCTCCCTGACCCTTAACCTTTGACCCCTGACCGGGCCATCACTTCACGTCGAAGCCGCGATCCTGCAGGAAGCTCTTCATGTGCGGACGGAGCTTGGTGGTGAACAGCGGTTTCAGCTGTTCGGACCAGGTGGTGTCCTTGTTGCCGCCGGTACGCTCGCGGTAATACCGATGCATGGTGTCGTCGAATTCGGCGACCCGGTTCTGGTCTTCCTCGTCCTGGTAGTAGTCCTGCTTGAGGATGGTATCCACCGACAGCCGGGGCTTTACTTCCGGAGCCTGGTCCGGGTAGCCCAGGCACATGCCGAAGACCGGGTAGACGTGCTCGGGCAGACGCAGCAGGCTGCTGATCTCGGCCGGGTTGTTGCGGATGCCGCCGATGTAGCACAGCCCCAGCCCTTCCGACTCGGCGGCGATCGCCACGTTCTGGGCCATCAGCGCGGTATCCACGCTCGCCACCACCAGCTGCTCGGTGGTGCCGCGGATGACGTCCGCTCCGGCCCGTTCCGCCGCTTCCGTGGACCGCTTCATGTCGGCGCAAAACACCAGGAAATCCGAACACTCGGCAATGTAGGCCTGGCCGCCCGCCAGTTCGGCGATGGCCCGGCGGTTGTCCGGGTTCACCACGTGAATGACCGAATAGGCCTGGACGTGGTTGGAGGTGGCCGCGCACTGGCCGGCCCGGATCAGATCGAGCAGCAGCTCGCGCGGGATCTTCTGATCGGTAAACTTGCGGATGGAGCGGTGGGATTGCAGCAGATCGATGGTGGCGTTCACGGGACTCTCCGTTGGTCGGTTTCAGGTAGCCGTCGGTCGGTTTCAGGTAGCATACGAACTATCTAAAGGAATAGAGCCTACGACATCTTGGCCGCCGGGTAAAAAAACGTGACGCTGGAGATACCAATCGCTACAAACTCCGCCACCGCAGGCCGGCCCGCGGCTGCTACCCTGTGAAGTCATGTGGGTGTATCCGGCCCATAGGCTGGCAGACCCCCGGAGGACGATGACTCAATGGATCTGAATGTGCATCTGCCGACACTCATGCTGCTGTCGATTGCAGTCAACCTGCTGGTCGGTGGACTGTTGTGGGCGGTTTACCACCTGCGTCGGCGCCAGGCCTGCTTTCGGCTCTGGGCCCTGGCCTGCGCCACCTTCGTGCTGGGCAGCCTGCTCGCCGGCGCCCGGACCCTGGTGGATCTGCCACTGCTGACCGTGCTGGCGGCCCATTTGCTGCTGGGCGCCTCGCCCTTGCTGGTGCTGGCGGGTATCCACAGCCTGATGGGGGTGTCGGCCACCGGCACGCGGCGCTCGTCCCGGTTTCTGACCGTCGCCGGTGTGGTGTACGTGGCGGGTCTGCTGATCTGCTTCCACAGCGATGCCATCCTGGCCCGGTTGCTGACCGCTCTGTTTTCCGCACTGCTGTTTGCGCTCGCCATCGGCCGGCTGCTCACCATCCGGCGCAAACCGCGCTTGCCGTTCCGTATCCTGCAAACCCTGTTCGCGGTCCATGGCTTGCTGCTGATGACCCAGGTGCTGGTGATCGTTGGCGATCGCGCCGGTCTGGTGTCGGTGGATCTCGAGGCCGTGCTCACGCTGATCCTGGCCAATCACCTGTTGCTGGCCTCGGCCACGGCCATGGCTCTGCCCCTGCTGGCATTCACCGAGGCCGAGCGCAGCCTGCGTTTTCTGGCGGAGCGGGATGAGCTGACCCAGTTGCACAACCGACGCTCGTTCCTGCAACTGGGCGCCGCCGCCCTGGACCGGGCCAAACGGGCGCGCCAGTCCATCACCGTGCTGATGATCGATCTCGACTACTTCAAACGGATCAACGATCGCTGGGGTCACGACGTGGGCGATCAGGCCCTGCAGATGGTGGCGCGGATCATGGTGGAGGAACTGCGGGACGAGGACGTGGTGGGGCGTATCGGTGGCGAGGAGTTCGCGGCAGTGCTCAACACCAACGATCGTCACGAGGTGGAAGCCATCACCGCCCGGTTACGGCGCAAACTCGAGGAGCGGGGCCAGATCGTCAATGGCCTGCCGCTGCACCTGTCGGCCAGCATCGGTGGCGTTGCCACCCAGCCCACGCGTGAGGATTTTTCCGACTTGATGCGCGCCGCCGACCAGGCCATGTACGAGGCCAAACGCAAAGGCCGTAACCGGGTTGAGCTGCACTCCCTGGTTACCTAGCGACCGGCGCTGTGTCGTCACCGGTGTGCACCTGGGTCGAGATCAGGGTTTCGGTTTGTTCGGCCGTCAGCGGCCGGGACAGCAGGAAACCCTGGACGCAGTCATGGCCGGCGCCTGCCAGCAGATCCAGCTGGGCCTCGTGCTCTACTCCCTCGATGGCAATGTGATAGCCGATCTCCTTGAGCATCTTGATGATGGCGCGCAGGCGTTTCAGCTTGGCCGGGTTGGTCTCGATTTCAGTGACGATGGCCCGGTCCAGCTTGATTTCCCGAATCGACACCAGGTCGGTGATGTAGACGAAATTCGAAAAGCCGCTGCCAAAATCGTCGATGGAGATGCGCACGTCCATGGCCTCGAGGGAATCCAGGCCCTCGCGCAATTCGTCGTTGTGGTCGATCAGGCCGTGCTCGGTGATTTCCAATGTCAGCCGGGGGCGATTGACGTCGTCGTCCAGGTTCGAAAGCAACGCGCTGATCTGGCTGCGAGTCAACAGGCTCATGTTGCTGGGATCGATGTTCAGGGCGAACCGGTAGCCGCTTACGCCAGGGTGGGCGTGATGCCACTCCGCGTAATGGGACAGAAAACGCCGAAACACCCAAAGATCCAAGCGCTTGGCAAATCCGGCGGAGCGGGCGATCGGCAGGAAGCGATCGGGCGGAAGCTGCCCCAAGTCCGGGTGGTCCCAACGGACAAGGACTTCAAAGCCATTGACGACATTGACGTTGCCGGCGTCGTAAATGGGTTGGAAATTCAGGTGTAGGCCAACCTCTTCGCCGTCCACGAGGCCCCGGCGCAGAGCCGCCTCCAGTTGCAGCTGTTCCCACAGCACGCCGCTGCGTTCGGGGTCGACGAACCCGACCTGGGCCTTGCCCCGCTGCTTGGCCCGATACATGGCCAGATCGGCGTTGCGCAGCAGCAGCTCCGCCGAGTCGCCGTCCTCCGGAAAAATGGCGACGCCGACGCTGACCGACAGCAGCAGATCGCCACTGTCCAGTTTGTAGGGGCGGGAAATTTCGTCGATGATTCTCTGCGCTAACTGGTGGGCGTCCGATGGGTCAGAGAGGGCGTCGAGAATCAACACAAATTCATCGCCGCTGATCCGGCCAAAGGTGTCGTTCTCCCGTATCAACCCCCCGACACTCTGGGCCAGGTGTTTGAGCACCATGTCCCCGGTTTTGTGGCCGAGGGTGTCGTTGATGCGCTTGAAGTTGTCCATGTCCAGGAACATCAAGGCAAAACGCTCGCTTTTTCGCTTGGCCCTCGCCACCGCTTCCTGGAGTCGTTCCCGGAATAGGGTCCGGTTTGGCAGATTGGTTAGCGGATCAATCGTGGCCAGCCGCTTCAGCTCTTTTTCCCGTTTCTTCAGCTCGGTGATGTCGCTGGCAAGCATGACGTAGTGGGGAGCAATGTTGTCCGGGCCGCGCACCAGGTTGATCGACACCAAGAGTGCGACCGAATCATGGGGCAGCTTGAGCACCAGTTGGCCCTGCCAGCGTTTCTGTTTGCGAACGGTGCGCCAGACAGAGTCGAAGGAATGGTGCGCCTTGATGGTCTGGAGCGAGGCCACCCCCTGTAGGGGCTGACCAATCAGGTCCTTCCGGGTACTGCCCAGCAGCCGGTTTGCGGCCGGGTTAAGGTACTGGATGGCTTGGTCTTCACTCAGGATCAGAATGCTCTCCTGGGTATTTTCGAAAACCGAACGAGAAAAGGCGCTGTCTTTCTCGGACTGAACCAAGTCGGTGACATCGGTTTGAATGCCGACAAAGTGGGTCAGTTTGTTACCCTCGAATATCGGCGACAGCTCCAGCCAGTTATAGAACTCGCTACCGTCTTTCCGGTAGTTCACCAGTTGACCGCTGAAATGTCGGCCTTCGGCGACCGCCTGGGACAAGCGCTCCCGCGCTTCGGGGCTGGTGCCGGGGCCTTGCAGGAAACGACAGTTGCGCCCGAACACCTCCTCCTTGCTGTACCCGGTCATTCGGGTAAATGCGTCGTTGGCGTACACTAGGGGCATGGTTGTGCGGGTCGCATCCGCGATGGTAATGCCCTGTTGCGCCGCTTCCAGGGCCCTGCCCTGGAGGTTGGATCGTGTAATCGAATCCTGTAAGTCTTGGTGGGTGTTTAGCAGTTCGGTGTTGTTCCAGAAGATCAGTACGGCGCCGGTATGCCTACCTTCGGAATTCTCGTAGGGGGTGACCGTGAGCCAATACCGCTGCTCGCCCACAATCTGTACGAACTGCTCCTTGTGGTTTCGGCACGCCTCATCGATCAACGTGGCCAGGTTCGGGAGTTGGTATTCGGTCGACAGGGCGGTGAGTCGATGCCCCTGGAGCCCAAACTCGTACTTGAAGATTTCATGGCAAGCGGTGTTGTGATGCACGATGTTCAAGTCGTGATCCACCAGCAGCATCGGATGCGGCAGGCTGTTCTGAAGGTTCAGAAGATCGCTGTTGAGCTGGTTTAAAGCCTCGGTTTTGACCTGCAGCTCTTCGTTTACCGTCACCAGTTCTTCGTTGCTGCTTTGCAGCTCTTCGTTGGCGGTCTCCAGTTCCTCGTTCGTGCTCTGCAGTTCCTCGTTGGAGGACTGTAATTCCTCGTTGACCGACTGCAGCTCCTCGTTGGAGGTCTGAAGCTCCTCCATGGCGGTCTGAAGGTGCTCGCGGTTCACCGAGAGCTCATGCTGCAGATGCATTACGGTTTGTGAGTCCGCGGCGGCCCCATCGAGGGGCGGGTGGTTAATCGCCTGTTGTTCATAGCGAATAAAGAACAGCTCGACGTCGTTTTGGTCCAGGCCTTCCAGGGCAGTGCCTTCAAAGAAGGTGAGGGTGTGGTCGTCGTAAACTGGCGCAGACCGTGCGGCAACCCTGTCCTTACGCAGGCGGTAGATCAGGCTCTTGAGTTCGGCCAAATACTGCGGTGCGATCAGGCCTTGTACGTTGAAGGTGGGCTTACCCCGGGCCACCTGGCTAATGGGTGACAGGTCGCCGTATATGTACTGTATTTCCAGAGTGGCATCGACCACGAAGCCCCGATCAATAATCTGGTCACTGATGGCTTGCCGAACCGATTCCTCCATGGACATTCTCGTCAGGGCTTCGGCTCTTTTTCCGGGTTTCGTTCGGTTTTCTGCCCGTCGCTGGGCATAGCTTTGAATCGCTTTGGCATGGGATCCGGGTACTTTACGAAACAGCTTAATGCGGGAGTCAACGTTCTCGAAGCTGGTGGCGCTGGCAATGCCTTCGGATTTCCCCAGCAACAGCAGGCCCTTGGGTTGGAGGCCGTAATGGAAAATGTCCAGGACCTTTTGTTGCAATTCTGGCTTGAAATAGATCATGACGTTGCGACAGCTGATCACGTCCAAATGCAGAAAAGGGGGATCCAGGGTCAGGTTGTGGTGGGCAAACAGGATGCGTTCATGAACGAAGTCCCGGATCTGGTATCCGGAGCCCATGGGTTGGAAATAGGTGTCACGTACCTCTGGGTCTAGCTCTCGCAGGCTGTAAGCCTCATAGAAGCCCTTGCGGGCGATGGACAGCGCACCGTCGTCAATGTCCGTGGCGAAAATCTGGATGCGGTAGGACTGAGTCAGGGAACCCAGCAACTGATCGATCAGTATGGCCAGGGTGTAGGCTTCCTCCCCGGTGGCACAACCGGGCACCCAGACCCGAATCTCATCGCCCGGGGATTTGGTTTTCAGGAGGGTTTCCAAATAAGGCTTCACCGAGTGAAAGATCCCTGGGTCCCGGAAGAACGAAGTGACCGAAATAATCAGATCCTGGTACAGAAGGTTCAGTTCGTTGGGGTTTTTGGCGGCAAATCGGGCGTAGTCGTCCAGCTCCGTGTGGTTGGTCGCCAGCATCCGGCGGCTCAGGCGGCGAAAAATGGTGTTGTCTTTATACTGGCGAAAATCGATGTTGTACGTCGATTGCAAGGTGTCGAACAGGGCTGAGAACGGCTCGCGCTCAAGCTCGTCGGGTGCCTCCGGTTGCCTCGGAGGTTTCCGGTCGCGCAAATTTGGTATCACATTGCCCATGTCCGCGGGCGCCAGGATGAAATCCACGGCCGTCGCGGCAATGGTTGCCTTCGGCATGCCATCGTACTTCGCGGTATCGGGCTCCTGGGCAATGACAAAGCCGCCCCGGGTTTTGATTGCGCGCGCACCCACGGCGCCGTCGGAGCCGGTGCCCGACAACACAATCGCCACTGCGTTCGTGCCGAAGGTCTCAGCAAGAGACACGAACAGCGCGTTGGCGGACGGGTGGGGTGACCCGCTCCGGCTGCTTTTTTTGAGCACAATCTGCTGATTTTCCACCACACCATCAAAGCCTGGTGGAATCACCAGTATGGAGCCGGCGGTCAGGCGTTGGCCCGGGTGAGCCACAGTCACTTCGCGCTGCAGGGATTTTGACAGGATCGAGGGTAACAGGCTTTCGTATTCTGGAGAGGTGTGCTGGGCGACGATCAGCACCAGACCATCCAGGTTGTCAAAGCTGCTTAGTGTGTCGGTTAATGCCTCCAGCCCGCCCGCGGAGGCGGCGAGGCCGATGGCCGTGAGGGATGGCGCCGTCACCTCTTGCTCTGCGCTCATCCGTCGGTTCACCTCGCATGGTACTGAGTGCCGGTCAATTGCCGCACTCTTTTGTTGTTTAGAAAAGAGTCGTAGCTGCAAGTATATGCATCAGGGATGGGTTGTACCACTTCGGGATAGTGCCGTGGCCAGGGTGCTCGACGGCAGCTCCCCGAACAGGTGCTTGTAATCCCGGGAGAACTGGCTCAAATGGTAGAAGCCGTGGTACGCGGCGGCCTCGGAGACTGACGTGGCCTCGGCCGCGCCCAGCATGCGCTTTACCCGGTTGAGCCGATGAACCCGCAGGAACTGGGACGGGCTGATGTCCAGGATGCTCTCAAAGCTGTACTGCAGGGTGCGGCGGCTGACGCAACCGATCTCGCACAGTTCGCTCACGGTGAGCGGAATCTCTTCATTTGCCGTCAGGTACTGACGGATTCGATCCACCACGGCCCGCCGTTGCCGATAGCTGGGCGGACCAGAGACGCTTGGCGTTTCGATGTGCATTACCTCAAGCAGTGCCATGATCAGCAAGTCATGGTGGATGCGTCCGTCCAGCCGATCGACCCGGCTGTTAACGATTCGGTCGGTCAGGTAGCGGAGTTGCGCCAACGTTGTGTCCGGTAACTGCAGTCGGGCATGGCGCTCGGCATCCAGAGGCTGGATGTCCAGGCTCTGCAGGCTGGCGGAATCGAGCAGGGTCTGCTTGCTGACCACGATGCCGTGCATGTCGAACCGTCCCGGGGTGACCAGTTCGAACGGCTGGCTGCCCGGGTGGCAGAGAATGTCGTTCCGGTTCACCCGTTGTCCGTTGATGCGACAGCGCTCGTGCTGGCTGGGTATGCCAAACCAGAGTGCATTGGCTTTCACCAGGCATTGCTGGTGCAGGGTGTGGCTGCTGTGCTCCCGGTAGACCTGCAAGTCCCGGATCTGCAATTCGTCGATGCGGCCATAGAAGCGACCCGCATCCACCTGGTCGTACTGCTGGTGCCAGTCGGTCAGGTTGTCCGCTTGCTCATTGGCATCGTGAGTCTCAATCGCGCACCGCTTTGGTGCAAACTTTGTGGGCTTGTGGTGCATCGAGAGGACCCGTTTGTCGTCTGTCGTGAACCTGTCTGGTGCTGTGTTCCGGGGTGTCCCGATTTTTTCCAGTGATTTCATTTGATTCGCCCACCTGCGCGGGTTTGCCGATTTCCGATAACCGGTCTTCAGTAAGAGAAGTACAGTGAAGACAGAGCAAGAACCGTTCCCCTGGCCGGGCTGAATGGCTGGGCGTCGGGAACCGCAGGAGATGGCAATGCAGCACAAATATTCTTTCCAGGTTGGCGAGCGTACCTGGACCTTCCGGAGCCTGGCGGAGCTGATGGCCAAAGCCACGCCTGCCCGGTCCGGTGATCGTCTGGCCGGAGTGATCGCGGACTCCGCCGAGGAGCGGGTGGTGGCGCAGATGCGCCTAGCAGAGCTGCCCCTCAAGACATTCCTGTCCGAGGCGCTGGTGCCCTATGAAGACGATGAGGTCACCCGGCTGATACTCGACGGTCACGATGCCCAGGCGTTCCTGCCGGTTGCTCATCTGACCGTGGGGGATTTTCGCAACTGGTTGCTGAGTGACCAGGCCACGCCGGACGTCCTGTCAGCCCTGCGCCCCGGCCTGACCCCGGAAATGGTCGCCGCCGTGAGTAAATTGATGCGCAACCAGGATCTGATCCTGGTCGCCCAGAAATGCCGGGTGCAGACGGCGTTCCGGAACACAATCGGCCGGCCCGGGCATTTGTCTACACGCTTGCAGCCGAACCACCCGACCGACGATATGGCGGGGATCGCCGCCAGCATTCTTGATGGCCTACTGTACGGCAGCGGGGATGCGGTCATCGGCATCAACCCGGCCACCGACAACGTCGCCCAGGCCACCAAACTCATGCGGATGATGGACGAGGTGATCCGCAAGTACGACATCCCGACCCAGTCCTGCGTGCTGACCCATGTCACCAACACCCTGGAAGCCATCGAGCAGGGGGCGCCGGTGGATCTGGTGTTCCAGTCCATCGGTGGCACCGAGGCCACCAACCGCAGCTTCGGCTTCAATCTGGCGACGCTTCGGGAAGCCCGGGAGGCGGCCCTGTCCCTGCAGCGCGGTACCCTGGGCAACAACGTCATGTACTTCGAGACCGGCCAGGGCAGTGCGCTGTCGGCCGACGCTCATCACGGCCTGGACCAGCAAACCTGTGAGGCTCGGGCCTATGCCGTGGCCCGACACTTCAGTCCGCTGCTGGTGAACACCGTGGTCGGGTTTATTGGCCCGGAGTACCTGTTCGACGGCAAGGAAATCATCCGGGCCGGCCTGGAGGACCATTTCTGCGGCAAGCTGCTCGGCCTGCCCATGGGTTGCGATATCTGTTACACCAATCATGCCGAGGCCGACCAGAACGACATGGACAACCTGCTGACCCTGCTGGGGGTGGCCGGTTGCACCTTCATCATGGGCATCCCCGGTTCCGATGACATCATGCTCAACTACCAGACCACCTCCTTTCACGACGCGCTCTACGCCCGCCGGGCTCTGAACCTGAAACCGGCGCCGGAGTTTGAGGCCTGGCTGGCCCGCATGGGCGTGTTCGAGGACACCGGGCGCTTTACCCCCAGCGCCGCGTTGCCCAGCGCCTTTCGCCACAGCCTGAAAGCGGTCGGTGCCGGAGGTGACCATGACTGAGCCCAAGCATCCTCCGGTCACCGAGAACCCGTGGCGCGCCCTGCGTCGCTACACCGACGCCCGCATCGGCCTGGGACGGGCCGGGGTCAGCCTGCCCACCTCGGAGCTGCTGGCGTTCCAGTTGGCCCACGCTCGGGCCCGGGACGCGGTGCACTTTCCGCTGGACCGTGGGTCCCTGCTGGCGGCACTGGCCGGCCTTGGCCCCATCGGCGGTCGTGCCGAGCCCCTGGTGGTGAACAGCCAGGCCGAAGACCGCCTGACCTACCTGCAGCGCCCGGACCTGGGCCGGCGGTTGTCGGACGCGGGGCGCCAGGCTCTCACCAAAGCTCAGGATGATGGCGAGTCAGGGCCCGATCTTGCGGTGGTGGTCGTCGATGGGCTGTCTTCGGCGGCAGTGCAGGCGAATGTCGCGCCGTTTCTGACCTGTTTGTTGCCCGCCCTGGCGGAGCAAGCCCGACCCATGGCCCTGGCACCGCTGACCGTCGTGCAGAAGGGCCGGGTTGCCATTGGTGACGAGATTGGCGCCCTGCTCAGGGCCCGCATGGTTGTTGTCCTGATTGGCGAGCGTCCGGGGCTGAGCTCGCCCGACAGCCTGGGCATCTATCTCACGTTCGGGCCCCACGCGGGGCTGTCCGACGCCCACCGAAACTGCATTTCCAACGTCCGCCCGGCCGGGTTGAGTTTTGAGGACGCCAGCCAGCGTTTGCTTTACCTGATCCGCGAAGCCGACCGCTTGAAGCTCTCCGGCGTCGGCCTGAAGGACCGGACCGGGGAAGTGGTGATCGAACAACAGCAAGCCAACAACAATTTTCTGACCAACTGACCTTTTGTATCTCAGGAGAATGCACATGACGACCGCCGTCGACGAAGACTATCTGGCCAAGCGCCAGTTGAAAAAAGGAACCGCTGGCTGGGTACTGCTGGCCGGGCTCGGGGTTTCCTACGTAATCTCCGGCGATTTTGCCGGCTGGAATTTCGGCATTGGCGAGGCCGGGTGGGGCGGCTTTGCCGTCGCCATGGCGCTGATGGCGGTGATGTACTTTGCCCTCGTGTTGTCACTGGCCGAGATGTCAGCGGCCATTCCCGCGGCCGGTGGCGGTTACAGCTTTGCCCGCCATGCTATGGGCCCGACCGGCGGTTACCTGACCGGGCTGGCGGTGTTGATCGAATACGCTCTGGCGCCCGCTGCCATCGTGATTTTCATTGGCGCGGCGGTGGAAGAATTGCTCGGGGTCAATGGCCCCTGGGTCTACGCGCTGTTCTACGCGGTGTTTGTGGGCATTCACCTGGCCGGCGTGGGTGAGGCGCTCAAGGTGATGATGGTGATCAGCGGGCTGGCGGTGTTTGCCATTCTGGCCACGGCGGTCGCATTGGTCGGTGAGTTTGATACCGCCAACCTGTTCGATATTGCCCCGTCGGCGGCGGCCGGAGCCACTGAGGTCTTGCCCTTCGGCTGGTACGGTGTCTGGGCGGCCCTGCCGTTTGCGATGTGGCTGTTCCTGGCGGTTGAAGGGGTTCCCCTGGCCGCGGAAGAGGCCAAGAACCCGGGCCGGGATATGCCGCGGGGCATTATCGGCGCCATGGTGTTCCTGTTGTTCACCGCGGTGCTGGTGGTCGTGCTGTTGGCCGGCGCCGCCGGTGCGTCGATGATCGGTGCCAGCGGCGTGCCTCTGGTCGATGCCCTGAACGCGGTGGGCAACCCGACCCTGGCCACGGTCATTAATGTCCTGGGGTTGGCGGGTTTGATCGCGTCCTTTTTTTCGATCATTTACGGCTACAGTCGACTGGTTTTTGCCTTGTCACGGGCCGGTTACCTGCCCAAGACCCTGTCCCTGACCAGCAAACGCAAAGCGCCGGTGTGGGCACTGATTGTGCCGGGCGTGTTTGGCTTCCTGGTGTCCTTGACCGGCGAGGGTGATCTGATCCTGGGGATGGCGGTGGTGGGCGCGACCTTGTCCTACGCCCTGATGTCGGCCAGCCACATCCTGCTGCGTCTGCGTCAGCCGGCCTTGGCCCGGCCCTACAAGACCCCCGGCGGTATGCTGACATCGGCGACGGCCCTGGTGCTGTCCCTGGTGGCCATGACCGGCGTTTATGCCTTCGACCCGCGCGCGTTCAATTACACCGTTGTGCTGTTCGTGGTTGGTGCCGCCTACTACTTCCTCCACGGTAGGAACCAGCTGGTGGCCCGATCGGCTGATGAGGAACTGGCACTGGTGCTGAGTGCGGAATCAACGCTGGACGAGGACGGGGTATTGGAGTCTGGGAAACCAATAGAAGCTTGATGCCGACGTCCCTGCCCTTGACCGCGCGGAGGCAGGACAAGGATCCGCGCGGCTAGGCTAGGGATTTGGCGGCGTCAGGCAGGGCTATGCTGATCCTGTCTGCGCCGCTGATTTTGGCGATGTAGAGCGCCTGACGAGCTTTGTTCAAAAACTGATCCATGCTGGCAATGGTGCCATTGGAGGGTTCGCTGTGCACGGCATAGGTGGCGGTAAACGTTGCTTCAGGCCAGCCGGGGTGGGTGTCCCGCGGCGCCTGGAACGCGTGCTTCAACGCCGTAGCCAGGGCCTGAGCCCGAGCCAGCGAGGTATCCCGGCACAGCAAAACCATCTTGTCACCTTCCATGCGGAACGCTTCGACGCCGAGGTGTTGTTCGGCGAAACTGGATACCACGGTGACCACATGGGCGAGGCACTGATCCCCCTGCTCAAACCCTTGGCTGGTATTGAGCTCTTTGAACCGATCGATGCCGATCAGTATCAGGGCCAGTTCGGTCTCATCCTTCGAGGCCTGATGCCAGAGGTTTCTCAAGCGGGTATTGAAAGCCCGCCGGGATTTGCCGATCAACAGACCCGCATCTGCTTGGCCCGTCCCGTGAGCCAATTCAGATTCGATCATGGCACCCAGATTGATCAGAAGATCCCGCTCGTGGCTCTGCAATTCCCTGGGGCTGTGGTCGAGCAGGCACAGGGTGCCAATCATCTGGTGGTTGGCCGCCATGATGCCGAGCCCGGCGTAAAAACGGACGCCAGGTGACTCGACCACGGCGGGACTGTTTTGGAAAAACGCGTGTGAGCGTGCATCGGGTATTTCCAGAATATCGATTTGTCGAATGGTCTGATGGCAAAACGCGGTAGAGCGTTGGAACTGGCTGTCGGGCAAACCAAATGGGACCCAAGTGGTCACGGTGTCTTCTTCCACCAGATTCAATGTCGCCATTGGAACCCCGATTGCGTTGGCGGCCATTGCCACAATTCGGCGCAATTTCTGTCTCTTGCTGGTAATGCTGGCCTTACTGCTGGCCACCGCTCGCAGTCTGATCGTTTCATCCGACAGGCTGGCTGGCATGGTGTCGTCGGTTTCGTTCACGGTTTGGGAGACAGTGACCGCCCTGTCCCGATTCGATCTGGTTCGGGCATGACAGTGCTCCTTTAGCCACTCCGAGGCCGCTTCCGCCGGCAGGGGTTTGGCCAGCAGGTAGCCCTGGACTTCTTCGCAGCCTTGCTGGAGCAGGAAGTCGAGCTGCTCGTCCGTTTCCACACCCTCTGCAATGACTTGGCAACCGAGGTTATGGGCGAGCGAAACAATGGTTTTGCAGATGGCTGCATTTTCCCGAAACTCCAGGCACCCGTTGACGAAGGTTCGATCAATCTTGATCCGGTTGATTGGGAAATAGCGCAGGTAACTCAGGCTGGAGAAACCGGTACCGAAATCGTCGATGGCCACTCCAAGTCCGGCTTGCCTCAATTCGTGCAGCTCGCGGAGTATCCCCTCGGTGTTGTCCAGAGCGATGGTTTCGGTGATCTCAATCTCCAGACTCCGGCCTGGCAACCGGAAGTGCTCAAGATGCTTGGTGATGATTTGGGTGAGCTCGCCCCGAAGGAACTGAACGCCGGAAACGTTGATGGCCACCGGGACCGTTTCCAGACCCTGATTCCGCCACTGGCTAATCTGACGGCATGCCTCGTGGATGACCCACTCTCCCAGTTCAGCGATGAAGCCGGTTTGCTCGGCGGCAAGGACCAGTTGGTCGGGCGCGATCGGTGCCCCTCCCGGTGGCATCCAGCGCAACAGAGCCTCCATGCCGATGAGGCGTCGATCACCAATGGTGAACTGGGGTTGGTAATACAGCTGGATTTCACCGGCGGCCAATGCGTCTGGAATTCTGTCCGCCAGTAGCAGGGTGTTGAGTTCAGCCGCCCGGCGAAGCGAATCAAAAATCCGGTAGGTCGCCCGGCCGCACCGTTTCGCGTCATACATCGCCGTATCCGCTGCCTTGAGCAGGTCCATGGCGCCTGTACCGTGAGCCGGCGAGAACGCAATCCCCATGCTGACGGTTGGCTGGACCCAGCTCTGGCCAAGGGGGAGCTTCTCCGAGAGCGAGAGGTGTAGCCTGTGGATCCAGTCAAGGAAATGGGGATCCGTTTCGGCGTCGGGCGCCGCGATGACGAATTCGTCGCCGCCAAATCGCGCCGAGATCATGCCCGGCAGGGCCGTTGCTTCGATTCGATTTGCGAGGGCTTTGAGCACATCGTCCCCACCCATGTGATTAAAGGCGTCGTTGAACCTTTTGAAGTGGTCAATGTCGATGAGAATGACGGCAACGGCTGCCTCTGAGCGTTTCAACATACCCTTGAGGCTGGCCTCGAACGATGCCCGATTGCGGAGCCGGGTCAGGTGATCATGGGTTGCCTGATACCTGAGTTCTTCCCGAAGGTTCACTTCCTCGGTCACGTCAGCCTGAATGCCGGCGACGCGCTCAGGGTTGCCGTGCTCGTCCAGATAAAACTGGCCCTTGGACCAGAGCCAATGAATGCTGCCGTCGGGCCAGCGCACCCGAAAACGCAGGTCATACTCCTTGCCGCCCTTCATGGCATCTCGATAAGCGTTGTCGACCCTGGCACGGTCAAGGCCGATGACGTGACTCAGAAAGGTGTCGTAGCCCCAGTGTTCTTGCAGGGTTCGATAGCCAAAACACTGGTCGTGGAGCAGTGACCGGCGAGTGGCATTTTTCTTGATGTCCATGTCCCAGGTGCCAATGCCGGCAGCGTCCAGCGCTAGCCGGTAGCGCTCTTCGTCTTCCTTGACCCTGGCCATCGCGGCCTCGTTGGCCCCGATAGGTACCAGTTTAAGCAGGCAGCTCTGATTATCCGTTCGAAATGCCGTAGCGATCACACCGTGTTGCTGACCGTCGGACGTTTTGATGGGCAATTGGCAGGAATAAGGCGAGGGACCTTGAGGCTCTTGCAGCAGAGCTTGCAGTCGGGCGTCAGATTCGAGTCCGAGGCCGTCAAGGCCTGTAGCGCGAAGTTCGCTCTCGCTGCGGCCCAGCAGTTCCTGGGCCGGAAGATTGGCGCCGACGATCGTGTGTTGTCCGTCCAATACCAGAAGCGCCACGTTCTGCTCAGAGCTGAGCCAGTGCAGCAGCGGATCCATGATGGCGGCGGACGTCACCCTAGGTCACCTCTCTTGGAGGCGCTGGTAAAACCGGCACCCCGCTCGTCAATCCAGCGGTCCCTGCTTTTTTTCGTTACCGCACCAGTGAGCTCGCGTGGCGCTCCGATGCTGGCAACGTTGTGAGTTGTTGGAAGTATAGGTGAGCTGGCCCAGGACCACCACCAGCGGCCCCTATGTTCCAGGGGCGCTGGTGGTGGGAATCAGGACCGCAGTCCTTCCACCTCCCGGCGCTGATGGTATTGGGTCAGTGCCACGTTCACCACGGCCAGAACCACGAACAGCAGGATGCCCTTGGGCACCAGGGCGTGGATGGCCGGGTTGGGCGCGGTGCTGGCGGTGACCAGGACCAGGCCGAGCACGTTGCGGGCCAGGCGCACCGTCAGGATAGCCCCCAGATAGCCGGACTGAAGCGCCGTCTCCACGGAGCGCAGGCTCCGGCCGAGCGCCGGCATCAGATGCACGGTGTTTAGTAGCAGAACGGTAAATATCAGAAGTTGGGCAATGCTGAAAATAGTCATAACTGCAGGGTATGGAAAAGTGAATGGAATGGTTAAGAAACGAGCGACATTATCCCCGATTGATCACTTTTAATCCAGTTTGGGGTCTGAGGCCCGACAACTAAAAACTATGGCTGCGGTTGGAAAAAGCAAATAGTTGGGCCCGTAACTGACTGCTACAACTATAAATACACAGGCGGCTCGGAAGCCAAGACAGCATCTTCCCGACCGAAACGGGTTTGGCGGCCGACTGGATGGTGAACCTGGTCTATCTTGGATAGACCGACCAACAAAATCGCACAACGGGAGAGAACGATGAGCTCGACACCGAATCAGACAGGCGCTGGCAAGTGTCCGGTCATGCACGGTTCCATGACCAAGATGGACAGCCACGGTACGTCTGTTAAGGACTGGTGGCCAAACCAGCTGAATCTCAACATCCTGCACCAGCATGCGCCCAAGTCGAACCCGCTGGGCGACGCCTTCAATTACGCCGAGGAGTTCAAAAAGCTGGACCTGGCGGCGGTGAAGAAAGACCTTGCCGACCTGATGACCGACTCCAAGGACTGGTGGCCGGCAGACTATGGCCATTACGGCGCCTTTTTCATCCGCATGACCTGGCACAGCGCCGGCACCTACCGTCAGGGCGACGGTCGCGGTGGCGCCGCCACCGGCAACCAGCGCTTTGCGCCGATCAACAGCTGGCCCGACAACGGCAACCTGGACAAGGCCCGGCGCCTGCTTTGGCCGATCAAGAAGAAGTACGGCAACAAGCTGTCCTGGGCCGACCTGTTCATCCTGACCGGCAACGTGGCCATGGAAACCATGGGCTTCAAGACCTTTGGCTTCGGTGGCGGCCGGGAAGACATCTACCAGCCGGAAGAGGACATCTACTGGGGCGCCGAGGACGAGTGGCTGGCCACCAGTGACAAACCCAACAGCCGCTATTCCGGCGATCGCGACCTGGAAGATCCGCTGGCGGCGGTGCAGATGGGCCTGATCTACGTGAACCCGGAAGGCCCGGACGGCAACCCGGACCCGCTGGCCTCCGCCAAGGACATTCGTGAAACCTTCGCCCGTATGGCGATGAACGACTACGAGACCGTGGCCCTGACCGCCGGTGGCCACACCTTCGGCAAGACCCACGGCGCCGGCGACCCGGACAAGGTCGGCCCGGAACCGGAAGGCGCGCCCATCGAGGAAATGGGCCTGGGCTGGAAGAGCAGCCACGGCACCGGCAAGGGCCGGGACGCCATCACCAGCGGCCTGGAAGGCGCCTGGACCGCCAACCCCACGACCTGGGACATGGGCTACTTCGATGTGCTGTTCAAGTACGACTGGGAACTGACCAAGAGCCCGGCCGGGGCCAACCAGTGGAAGCCGGTGGGCTTGACCGAAAGCGACATGGCGCCGGACCCGGAGGATCCGTCCAAGAAGGTGCCGATCATGATGTCCACCGCGGACATGGCCATGAAGCTGGACCCCGATTACCGCAAGATCTCCGAGCACTTCCACAAGAACCCGGAAGAGTTTGCTGACGCCTTCGCCCGGGCGTGGTTCAAGCTGACCCACCGGGACATGGGACCGAAAGTCCGGTACCTGGGCCCGGAAGTGCCGGCCGAAGACCTGATCTGGCAGGATCCGGTTCCGCCGGTGGATCACGAACTGGTGAATGCCCAGGACATCGCCGATCTGAAGGCCAAGGTGCTGGCCTCCGGCCTGTCCACGGCTGAGCTGGTGTACACCGCCTGGTCGTCGGCCTCCACCTTCCGGGGCTCCGACATGCGTGGTGGTGCCAACGGCGCCCGCATCCGGCTGGCGCCCCAGAAAGACTGGGAGGTCAACGAGCCCCAGAAGCTGGCCAAGGTGCTGCAGACGCTGGAAGGCATCCAGAAGGCGTTCAACGACGCCCAGTCCGGCAACAAGCGGATTTCACTGGCTGACCTGATTGTGCTGGCGGGTTCCGCCGCGGTCGAGAAGTCGGCCAAGGACGCCGGGCACAATGTGCACGTGGACTTTGCCCCGGGTCGCACCGACGCGACCGACGAGCAGACCGACGCCGAGTCCTTCGAGCCGCTGAAGCCGGAAGCCGACGGTTTCCGTAACTACCGCCGGGCCCGGTTCACCGTCTCGGACGAGGAAATGCTGGTCGATCGGGCCCAGCTGCTGGGACTGAGCGCACCGGAAATGACGGTGCTGGTTGGCGGCCTGCGAGTGCTGGATGCCAACTATCAGGGCAGCAAGCACGGGGTCTTCACCAAGACGCCGGGTCAGCTCAGCAACGATTTCTTCGTGAACCTGACCGACCTCGATACCGAGTGGAAGCCGAAATCGGACGAAGCCGACGTGTTCGAAGGTCGTGACCGCAAGAGCGGTGACCTGAAGTGGACCGGCACCCGGGTCGACCTGATTTTCGGGTCCAACTCGCAGCTGCGAGCCATCTCCGAGGTCTATGCCCAGGACGATGCCAAGGAGAAGTTCGTGAAGGACTTTGTGGCCGCCTGGACCAAGGTGATGAACGCCGACCGGTTTGACCTGGCCTGATTCAGGGCCAGTAACCTGAAACCAGCAGGGCGCGGCGGTTAACCGGCGCGCCCTTTTTGGTGCTGATGATCCTCACTCCGCCTTCACATTCATGGTGATGGCGGCGGTAAACACCGCTTGCTCACTCTCGTCGTACAGGGTGACCGGCACCACTTTCTCACCGGGGCTGTCCCAGTCCACGTCACTGCCATCGGCCACGGCGCGCAAGCCGGTTTTGGCCTTGGCCAGGTACTGCACCGCCATGCCCTGGGGAATCCAGCGGCTGCCCGCGGGAATCGAGGCGTCCGTCATCAAACCGGCCACCAACTCGGCGGCGTTGCACATGGCAATGGCGTGCACGGTGCCGATGTGGTTGGTGATTTCCTTGCGAAACGGCATGCGTGCCTCGGCGTAGGTGGGCTTCAGTTCGACCAGCTCGGGCGCGATGGTGCTGAAATAGGGGGCCTGTTGGCAGACCATGGCGCTGAACTGTTCGGCGCCGAAGGCGTTGAAGGCGGCAAGGGATTGGCTCATGGGAGTGTCTCCAGTCAATTTTCAGTAACAGAATAATATTCTGTAAAAGAGCATTATTCTTTGCTTGTGGGGCTGTCAACGAAGAAAATGGCCGGGCAGGCGGTAGAATGTCCGCCATCGAGAATCAGAGTCGGAGTGAATCATGACGCAGAGCGCCATGCTGGAGCGTTGTTTTCCCGGGCGACGAGCCGGGCTGAAACGGGAAATCCTGGGCCAGGCCCTGGCCTGCTTCAACGAGTTCGGGGTTGAGGCCACCACCATCGACGCCATCAAGACCCGCTGCAACACCAGCGTTGGCGCCATCTATCACCATTTCGGCAACAAGGAAGGGGTCCTGGCCGCGCTGTTTTTTGCCGCCCAGGACGATCAGCAGGCGTACCTCAAGCCCTACCTGGACAACGCCGGGAGCCTGCGCGACACGGTGATGGCGTTGGTCACCAGTTACCTGGACTGGGTGGTGGACAACCCCGACTGGGCCCGTTTCCTGTATCAGGCCCGCTCCGCTGTGGCGAAGGGCCCGCATCGGGAGGAGCTGGAACGGCGCAACGCCGGTAATCGTGGGCATCTGCGTCAGCGTCTGGAGGCCTTGCAATCCCGGCAGGCGGAGTTGACCGTACCCTTCGAGCTGCTGCCGTCGCTGATCATCGGCGCCGCCGAGAATTACTGCCGGGCCTGGCTGTCGGGCCGGGTTGCCACCTCACCGGCCGAGTACCGGCAGACGCTGTCGGAGGCGGCCTGGCGGGCCGTAGGCCAACCCTACAGCTGAGGCCCGGCGCGGCTCAGAAATCGTCCCAGTAGGGCGGGTCGCCGAAGAAGCCGTCCATGAAATCGATGAAATAGCGCACCTTGCTGGCGAGCAACTGGCGGTGCGCGTAGACCGCGTACAGGGACATGGGCTCCGGCTCGTAATCCGGCAGCAGCACCTGGAGCTGGCCGGCGCGGATGGCGGCACCGGAGATGAACGTCGGTTGCAGGGCAATGCCGGCGCCGGCCTCGGCGGCGGCTACCAGCACATCCCCATTGTTGCTCACCAGCTCGTCTCTCCCACTGCGCTGACCGCCCTGAAAGCCCCGATAGAGTGCCGGACTGGCTTCCGGATCCATATAGCTGTAGCGCAGGTAACGGTGGTCCCGAAGGTCGTCCGGGTGGCGCGGGGTGCCGTGGCGGGCCAGATACTCCGGTGACGCGCAAAGCACCAGGCGAATGGGGGCGATGCGTCGGGCGATCAACGATGAGCTTTTGAGGTGGCCGATGCGCAGGGCGATGTCGAAGCCTTCTTCGACAATGTCGACCTTGCGGTCGTTCAGCTGCAGGTCAATGCCCACGGCCGGATGCGCCTGCTGGAACTGGCTGAGCAACGGTGCCATGTGGCGGATGGCAAAGGACACCGGGGCGCTGATGCGCAGCGTGCCCCGGGCCTGGGTCTGCAGGTCGCCCAACTGGTCTTCCATGTCGTCGATGTCGGCCAGGA
This sequence comes from Marinobacter qingdaonensis, assembly GCF_034555935.1. NCBI lineage: Bacteria > Pseudomonadati > Pseudomonadota > Gammaproteobacteria > Pseudomonadales > Marinobacteraceae > Marinobacter > Marinobacter qingdaonensis. The sequence goes on along the minus strand of NZ_JAYDCJ010000003.1, from coordinate 205,888 downwards.
TCTGCTGAGCCCGCTGATGGTAGCGTGTGCCGGCTTCGGTCAGGTGCAGCCGGCGGGTGGTGCGGTTCAGCAGCCGGACGCCCAGGTGGGTTTCCAGCTGGGCCACGTACTTGCTGACCAGTTGCGGGGAGGTGTCCAGTCGCTCGGCCGCGCGGGTAAAGGTGCCTTCGTTGACCACGGTTACGAAGGCGCGCATGGTGTCGATCCGGTCCATGGGAAAGCCTGCTCGTCGGTTTTGTTGATTATCAATCATGTGTTGATAATCAAGCAACAGATGCCCTCTTAGTTGTCGCGGGTGAGGATAGTAAAGTGGTTCCATCGCCTGGAGGGAGTCTTCAGGCTCCTCCAAAACGAGACCACTTAGAGGTGAATGACATGAACAAGCAAACCGTACAGACCCTGCTCCAGTCCAACGCCGGCATCGCCGCCCTGATCCTTCGGGTGCCGCTCGGTGTGATCCTCGCCGCCCATGGCGCCCAGAAACTGTTCGGCTGGTTCGGCGGCTACGGGCTGGAAGGCACCGGTCAATGGATGGCCAGCATTGGCCTGGAGCCGGGCTACCTGATGGCCCTGCTCGCCGGCAGCGCGGAGTTCTTCGGTGGCCTGGCCCTGGTGCTGGGACTGCTGACCCGCCCGGCGGCCCTGGTATCCGCGCTGACCATGCTGGTCGCCATGTTCGCCGTCCACATTGGCAACGGTCTGTTCATGGCCAACAACGGCTACGAATTTGCCCTGAGCCTGCTGGCTGCCAGCGTGGCGCTCACGGTCCAGGGTGGCGGCCGGTTGGCCCTCGACAACCTGCTGGCGGCGCAGCTGGGCCAGGCTCGCCCGGCAACCGCAGGAGCGGTGTAAATGAGTCGTCAGCCGGACGTGCTCTTCATCTCCCACGGTGGCGGTCCGCTGCCACTGCTGGGAGATCCTGGTCATGAGGAACTGGTGGCGCGGCTTCAGGGCATCGCCGCCAACCTGGCCAGGCCCTCGGCCATCCTGGTGGTCAGCGCCCACTGGGAAGAGCCGGTCCCGACCATCACCGCAGGCGCCCATCCCTCGCTGATCTATGACTACTACGGCTTCCCGGACGAGGCCTATGAGGTTCAGTACCCCTGCCCGGGCGAGCCGGAACTGGCCCACAAGGTCCAGGCGGCGCTGACCCAGGCTGGCATCCCGGCCCGACTCGATAGCCAGCGCGGCTTCGATCATGGCCTGTTCGTGCCCCTGAAGCTGATGTACCCGGAGGCGGACATTCCCTGCATCCAGTTATCCCTGACCGACAACCTGGATGCCGCCAGCCACCTGGCCATCGGCCGGGCGCTGCAGGCCCTGGAGTATGAGAATCTGCTGGTGATTGGGTCCGGGTTTTCGTTTCACAACATGCAGGCGTTTTTCGCGCCACCGACCCCGGAAAGCCAGGCCCGAAACGAGGCCTTTGAAGCCTGGCTGGCGGACACCTGCTGCAGTACCGAGCTGGAAGAGGCCGAACGCCATCACCGCCTGGTGAATTGGGCCGACGCCCCCCACGCCCGCTACTGCCATCCGCGGGAGGAGCACCTGCTACCCCTGCACGTGTGTTATGGCCTGGCGGGGCGCCCGAGCCACACCCGATTGAGCGCCACCGTCCTGGGCAAGCAGTCGGGCATGTTTCACTGGTGAGTGAGGCTGGCCAGGGCGCGGCGGATGGTCTCGGGGATGGGCGTGGGTTGACTGCTGGCGCGGTCGACGAACACGTGCACCACCTGGCCCAGGGCCGCCGGCTCCGGGTCCTGTTCCTTGAAGATCGCCAGTTCGTAGGTTACCGAGCTGTTGCCAAGCTTGGCGACCCGCAGACCCACCGCAATGGCCTCGGGGTAGGCGAGGGGTTTGCGGAACTGGCAGTTGGAGCTGACCACAAAACCGACCACCTCGCCGCCGTGGATATCCAGGCCGCCTTCTTCAATCAGATAACGGTTGATGGCTGAGTCGAAGTAGGAATAGTAGGTCACGTTGTTCACATGACCGTACACATCGTTGTCCATCCAGCGGGTGCTGATGGGGTAGAAAACCGGGAAATCGTTGCGTTCCAAGTCGTGTCTCCTGCGGGTGGGGATGCAAGCCTGGCCTGGCTCTTCGTCAGAACGCCGCCTGGTACACGGCCAGGGCATCCGCCTCGGTGACTTCCCGGGGGTTGTTCACCAGCAACCGGGTCTGTTTCATGGCGTCGGACGCCAGGGTCGGCAGGTCGGTCTCGCCAATACCCACATCGCGCAAGGTCTGCTCCAGTCCCAGATCGGCGCTCAGTGCTTCCAGGCGGTCGATGAACTGGTTCACTCGCTGATCCGCGGGCACCGAGGCCAGATCCGGGAAGGCGTCGGTGGCCAGGGTCGCGTAGGCGTCGCCACAGGTATCGGCGTTGAAGCGCATGACGTGGGGCAGCACCAGGGCGTTGGACAGGCCATGGGGCACATGGAAGATGCCGCCAATCGGGTAGGCCAGGGCGTGCACCGCCGCCACCGGTGAGTTGGCAAACGCTTGGCCGGCCAACATGGCGCCCAGCAGCATGTCGGAGCGGGCCTGGACGTTGCGGCCATCTTTTACCGCGGTTTCGATGTTGGCACCCAGCAGGCGCAGGCCTTCCCGGGCCAGGGCCTTGGACACCGGGTTGTTGTTGGCCGACGCCGAGGTGTAGCTTTCGATGGCGTGCACCATGGCGTCGACGCCGGTGGCCGCGGTTACCGGTGCCGGCAGGCCCAGGGTCAGCTCGGCGTCCAGCAGGGCAATGTCCGGTAGCAACTGGGGCGCGACCACGCCCTTTTTCTCGGTCTCGCCAACGGTGATGATGGAGATCGGGGTGACTTCCGAGCCGGTACCGGCGGTGGTCGGAATCTGAATCAGCGGCAGGCGCTGGCCTTTGGCCATGCCGACGCCATAAACGTCGTCCAGCTTTTCACCGCCGCCAATCAGCAGGGCAATGAGTTTGGCCACGTCCATGGACGAGCCGCCGCCAAAGCCGATCACGCCGTCGATGTTGGCTGCCCGAGCCTCGGCCAGTGCCGCCTCCACGACGGCAACGGGAGGATCGGCCACCACGCCGTCAAACACCCGGTACTGGACACCGGCTTCGTCCAGGGCATTGGTGGCAGAGTCCAGCAGGCCGGCCTTGATCAGGCCCGGGTCGGTGACCAGCAGCACACTCCTGCCCATCTGCTCACTGACGATGGAGCCCAGGCGTTTGATGGCGCCAGGTTCGCAAATCACGCTCTTGGTGGTGTTGAAGGTAAAGGCGGTCATGGTTGCTCTCCCCAAATTTTCGAGCCAATTGTTTGTAATTGTTGCCAGCCGATCCTGAAACGGGGTTTCGTAGGCGTTGGGCATCGCGGAGAGCTTCAGCATAGCATCGAAAGCCGGCTGGCTGGCTATGGCTTTTGGGGGGCGACTGTCAGGCCTGGGCGGCAGGGTGTGAAGCGGCGCGGGTCTGTTGTTCCCGACTCTCCGGCAGCGCCATGTTGAGCGCCATCAGCAGGTCGGTGATCTGGCTCATCTTCACCCGCAGTCGGCTGGAGCAGGCGCTGTCCTCGCAGTCGGACTGCTCGGTGGCAAGCTCGTACTGCTTCTCGAGGATGATGTCCTGGATCGTTGTGATCTGCTGATTGGTCAGCATGATCGGAATCTGTTCGTCCTTCATGGGTACAACTTCCTTTTAAGCGATGGGTTGGAGTCGAACGATATGCTACGGCGATTTAATGGCTATGGATTGCATTTGCGTGATTGATTTAGTCAATGTTGCTGAGCGGGACGGAGTGGATGGCCTCGCTCACGGGCTGCGGACGCCTGCGTTATCGGGCGTGGGCAATTGCTTCTGCATCGTGTAGTTTGTGATGAGGCGTTGTTGGAGGGGAAGTCCGATGATATTGCGAACCCTGGTGTTGTTGTGCTCAGTCCTCGTTGTCAACGTTGGTTGGGCTCAGGAACGCACCATCACGGTCGTTGGTGATAAGTGGTGCCCATTCAATTGCAGCGATGACCCGGGGGACCGAGGCCTACTGGTCGAGCGAGCCGCCGCTGCGCTTGCCGATGCCAACATTGGAATGCGGTATCTGGAGCTGCCCTGGAGTCGTGCCATCGCCGAGGTCCGTGCTGGCGAGATCGACGCGATCGTCGGTGCCGGGCCGGAGGAAACCCCGGATTTTCACTTCCCCGCGCGGCCCCTCGCCATTGCCCGTCACAGTTTTTTTACCTTGCCCTCCAGCGACTGGCAATACACCGGACTCGAGTCTTTGGCGCAGGTCCGCCTGGGAGTGATCCAGGACTACTCCTACGGCACTCTCTTTAATGATTACATCCAGCCCCATAAGAATGACGAGCAACGGATTGTGGTGTTGCGAGGCAACGACGTTCTGCCGCGCCTGATTGAAATGCTGAGGTTGGGTCGAATTGATGCATTTGTCGCTGAAGAACGGGTGCTCGCTTATCACTTCAGTTCCAAAAGCATGCCCAATCCACTGCGAAACGCGGGATTGGCGAGTGAGGAAAATTTGTACATTGCATTCTCGCCCGCACTCGGGGATGGAGTCACTTTAGCTTCGCTGCTCTCTCAGCAGTTGCCGCAGCTATCGATAACCTCGCAATACGATTGAGCTGCCACTTTTTGGTGGCTAACTGACGCTGCTCGAACAGATTTCGATCGCCGGTGAGGCTGTACGAAAAGCTTCGTTCACTTTATTATTCGAAAAACGGCATATTCGTTTATCTGAATATAATGGAGTGGAGCATGAAACGTCGTGTCTTGTTCGTCTGCACCGCCAACAGTGCCCGTTCCTTGATGGCCGAGGCCCTGCTCCGGGACCTGGCCGGCGACCGGTTCGAGGTGGCCAGCGCTGGAACCGAGCCCGCCACACCGCACCCAATGGCGCTTCAGGTTCTGCAGGACGCCGGCATTGCCACCGAGGGCCTGCGCAGTAAACGGTTGGCGGACCTGCAGGACCAACCCTGGGACTACGTGATCACCCTGTGCGAGAAAGCCGCCCAGGAGTGCGGAACGGTGTGCCAGCCGGCCCAGCAGATTGCCTGGGATTTTCCCGATCCGGTGCCCTCGGCCCGCCTCGCTACCTTCGTGGTGACCCTGAAAGACATCAAAGAGCGGCTCTCCCTGTTCACCCTGGTGCATCAGAAAACCGCTGGGCGCCAGGCGGCCAGCTTCGATCCGGTCATCGTCTTCAAAGCCATGGCCGATGAACTCCGCCTGTCGGCGCTGTTGTTGATCAAGGACCAGCAGCAGCTCTGTGTCTGCGAGCTGACCGAGGCCTTTGACGCCGCCCAGCCGAAAGTCAGCCGTCACCTGGCCAGCCTTCGGGATGCCGGGTTGCTGGCAACCGAACGCCGGGGGCAGTGGATTTATTACTCCCTGAACCCGGAGTTACCGCCCTGGCTGGCTCGGGTACTGGACGAAACCGCCCGTTCCAACAGCGAATTGATCAAACAGCCCCTGCAACGCCTGGACGCCATGGCCAACCGGCCTGTGCTCCAGTGTCAGTAAGCAGCAGGCGGCAACGTCACGGTTTATCACCTTGCAGGAGTTTCGCATGAGCACAATCAAAGTGGGTATCAATGGATTCGGGCGCATCGGGCGCCTGGCACTTCGGGCCGCCTGGGGCTGGCCGGACATGGAATTCGTCGCCATCAACGATCCGGGCGCCGACGCCGGCACCCTGGCGCACCTGCTGAATTTTGACAGCGTGCATGGCCGCTGGGACCGTGAGGCCATCACCGACGGCACCAGTATTGTCATCGACGGTCAGCGCCTGCGGGTGACCCACAACCGCAGCATCGGTGAGACCGACTGGTCCGGTTGCGATCTGGTGATTGACGCCAGTGGCGTGAACAAGAAGGTCAAGGACCTGGAAGCCTACCTGGAGCAGGGCGTACAGCGGGTCGTGGTCACTGCGCCGGTTAAGGAGCCGGGGGCGAAGAACTTTGTGGTTGGCGTCAACGACCATCAATTCGATCCGGCCACGGACCGGATTGTGACTGCCGCTTCCTGCACCACCAATTGCCTGGCGCCGGTGGTGAAGGTTATTCACGAGAAACTGGGCATCAAGCACGGCTCGATCACCACCATTCACAGTCTCACCAACACCCAGACCATCGTTGATGCGCCCCACAAGGACCTGCGTCGGGCCCGGGCCTGCGGCAGTTCGCTGATTCCGACCACCACCGGCTCTGCCACCGCCATCATCGAAATCTTCCCGGAACTCAAGGGCCGACTCGATGGCCATGCGGTGCGCGTGCCCCTGACCAACGCCTCCCTGACCGACTGCGTGTTTGAGGTGGCGCAGGCCACGGATCGGGAGACCGTCAACCGTGTGCTGAGGGAAGCCGCTGAAGGCGAGCTTGCGGGTATCCTCGGGTATGAGGAACGGCCGCTGGTGTCCATCGATTACCGGACCGACCCGCGGTCCTCGATCATCGATGCATTGTCCACCATGGTGGTGAACGGCACCCAGGTGAAAATCTACGCCTGGTACGACAACGAATGGGGCTACGCCAACCGCACCGCCGAACTGGCGCGCAAGGTGGGTGCCGCCTGACATGAGTGCCGCCATCCGACAGTATCTGGTCATCACCGGCAACTACTGGGCTTTCACCCTGACCGATGGCGCCCTCCGGATGCTGGTGGTCCTGCACTTTCACCAGTTGGGTTACTCGCCGCTGGACATTGCCCTGTTGTTCATTTTTTACGAGTTCTTCGGGGTGGTGACCAACCTGGTCGGGGGCTACCTGGGCGCGCGCCTGGGTCTGAACCGAACCATGAACGTCGGGCTGTTCCTGCAGATCCTTGCCCTGGCCATGCTGGCGGTACCGGCGGCCATGCTGTCGGTGCCCTGGGTCATGGCGGCCCAGGCGCTGTCGGGGATCGCCAAGGACCTGAACAAGATGTCGGCCAAGAGCGGCATCAAACTGCTGGTGCCGGATGGTCAGCAGGGCACCTTGTACAAATGGGTCGCCATTCTCACCGGCTCCAAGAACACCCTCAAGGGTGTCGGCTTCTTCCTCGGCGGAGTCCTGCTGATGGCGGCCGGCTTTACCGGCGCCGTGGTCATCATGGCGGTGGCCCTGACCCTGGTCTGGCTGGCCAGTCTGGTGCTGCTGAAACAGGAACTGGGCAAGAGCAAGGCCAAGCCGAAATTCACCGATATCCTGTCCAAGAGCCGGGCCATCAACGTGTTGTCCGCGGCCCGAATGTTCCTGTTCGGGGCTCGGGATGTGTGGTTTGTGGTCGCTCTGCCGGTGTATCTGCACACCGCATTTGGCCTGGATTTCTGGCAGGTGGGCGGGTTCATGGCCAGCTGGATCATCGGCTACGGCTTCGTCCAGACCCTCGCGCCCCGGATTACCGGCGGGCGCGAAGGCCGGCAACCGGCGGTGCTCTGGGCCTCGGGGCTGGCGGTGATTCCGGCGGCCATTGCCCTAGGGCTGGGGGCAGGCTGGTCGCCCGAGTGGGTGGTGTACGGTGGCCTGCTGTTGTTTGGCGTGCTGTTCGCCATCAACTCGTCCCTGCATAGCTACCTGATCGTCAGCTACGCCCGGGGCGACGGCGTATCGCTCGATGTCGGCTTCTATTACATGTCCAACGCGGCTGGGCGGTTGCTGGGCACACTGCTGTCGGGCTGGGTTTACCAGGCGTACGGCCTTGAGGCCTGCCTGTGGATTTCCGCACTGCTGGTGGCGGCCGCGGCGGCCTTGTCGTTGAGGTTACCGGTGAGGCGGCCGGCACTCGCGGGGTAGCCGCCAGCGGGCGGGTGGCCGCGTTTTCGAACCAGAGCGGATAAATGGAGACGGGCGAAGGGGTTAAGCCAACCGAATGCGATATCGGGTCACGCCCGCGTCTTCCTCGCGCAGCCACTCGATCCGGTGGCCGGTCAGCTCGCACAGGGCCTGCAGGTCCTTGCGGCCGCTGGGGTCGTCGGCGAGGAAATCGACCTGGGTGCCGCTGGGCAGGTGTTGGGTGCGTTTCTTGAAGCGCAGGATGGGCAGCGGGCATACCAGACCGACGGCGTCGATCTGGTATACCTCGCCCGGCTCAGGCGTTGGGTCAGTGGCCGGATTGATCAAGGCGAACGCTCGACTCGCTGCTGTACTGTTCGGCCGAGGACCAGCCGAACTGGTTCAGCGCCAGCGGGGCGGCGTAGGCAATGACCAGGGCGGCAACGAAGCCGGCGATCATGACTTTCATGACGAGCCCCCCTTGCCCTGTTTGGCCTCCACTTCGGCCACCCACAGGTCGTGGTGCTGGCGCGCCCACTCCACGTCCACCTGACCGTTGCCCATGGCGTCGAAGGCGCCTTCCATGCCGACCGAGCCGATGTAGATGTGGGCGATGATGGCCACCATCATCACGAACGCCACGATGGAGTGCCAGATGTTGGCGTACTGCATCTCCTCGTGGGGCGCCAGCTCGGTGGGCAGGCTGGTACCAAGGACACTGTTGATCAGGCCGAAGGTGTCGGCAAACATCGGCATCTGGAACGGGAACAGCAGCGACAGGCCGGACAGGGATACGGAGACACCCAGCACCATCACGGTCCAGAAGATGATCTTCTGGCCGGCGTTGAATTTCTTCGCTGACGGGTGGCCCTTGGTGAAGATGCCACCGCCGGCCTTGATCCACTGCCAGTCCAGCTTGTTGGGGATGTTGTGCATCACCCACATGCAGAAGGTCATCACCAGGCCCAGCATGAAGGCCCAGGCAACGTTGTTGTGCAGCCACTTGGAGCCGGCGGCCAGGGTGGCGAAGGCTTCAGGTCCCATCACCGGTATCAGGAAGCTGCGCCCCATCAGGGTGATCAGCCCCGTCAGTCCCAGCGCAATGAACGAGCCGGCCAGCAGCCAGTGCCCGAAACGCTCAATGGCCTTGAACCGCTCGATGGTGGTGCCAGCCGGACCACCGTCAATCCTGATGCGGCCGCGGATGAAGTAAAACACCGCGAGCAGGGCAATCATGCCCAGGATCGCGCCGCCACCGTAGGTGATGACCGGCCCCTCCCGCAGCTTGTACCAGGGCATGCCGCCGTCCTGGATTAGCACGTTGGCGGCGGGGCTTTTGACCTGAGTCTGGGGATCAAGTTCGTTGTAGCGCAGGCCGCGCCACACGTCGGCATCCGAACGTCCGCCGTTGGTGCCCAACTCGCCACTGATCGGGGCGGCGTTGGCCGGATTGCCAAGGTTTTCGGACCGGAAGGATTCGTCGACTTTCAACCGTTCCTGACGGGCCATGATGTCTTCGAGGGTTTGCGCCCCCCCGGTGGCGGATCGATCAACCGCCCCGGGCTCTTCCGCCCAGGTCGGATTAGCGACCAGCGCCGCCAGGGCAAACACGGCGGCACCAAAGAATTTTAGGTTCATGCGTGCACTCCAACGGAATCAACAAGAAGAAATCGGGGCCTGGTACGAACCGGGGCCCGAAGGCCCCGGTTCGGCCAAGCGGTGTTACGCTCCTTTCTTCTCGTAGGCGGTGCCCCAGCCCCAGGCGCCGGAACCGAAACCACGGTTCACCACGCGCTGGCGATAGATGTCCGCCACCTCGTTGCCGTCACCGGCCAACAGGGCTTTGGTGGAGCACATTTCCGCACAGATCGGCAGTTTGCCTTCGGCGATCCGGTTGCGGCCGTACTTGTTGAACTCGGTGGTGGAGTTGTCCTCTTCCGGGCCACCGGCGCAGAAGGTGCACTTATCCATCTTGCCCCGGCTGCCAAAGTTGCCCGCTTGCGGGAACTGGGGCGCGCCGAACGGGCAGGCGTAGAAGCAGTACCCACAGCCGATGCACAGGTCCTTGGAGTGCAGCACCACACCGTCCTCGGTCTGGTAGAAGCAGTCCACCGGACAGACGGCCATGCAAGGCGCGTCGGAACAGTGCATGCAGGCGACCGAGATTGAGCGCTCGCCTGGCTTGCCGTCTTCAACAGTGACCACGCGGCGCCGGTTGATACCCCAGGGAACCTCGTGCTCGTTCTTACAGGCCGTTACGCAGGCATTACATTCGATGCAGCGCTCGGCGTCGCAAAGGAATTTTGCTCTTGCTTGTCCTTCAAGTGCCATGGTCTACACCTCTTGTTATGCCGGCATAATCGTACACAGGGTGGCTTTGGTCTCTTGCATCTGCGTGACCGAGTCGTACCCGTATGTTTGGACCGTGTTAGTGGATTCACCCAGGACATAAGGATCGGAGCCCTTGGGGTACTTGTCCCGCAGGGACTTGCCTTCCAAATGCCCGCCGAAGTGGAAGGGCATGAAGGCCACGCCTTCGCCCACACGCTCGGTGACCATTGCCTTCACCTTGATGCGCCCGCCCTCGGGGCCGGACACCCAGACGTCATTGCCGTCACGGATGTTCAGGTTGTTGGCGTCGCGCGGGTTCACTTCGATGAACATCTCCTGCTGCAACTCGGCCAGCCAGGGGTTGGAGCGGGTCTCGTCACCGCCACCCTCGTACTCGACCAGACGGCCGGAGGTGAGAATGATGGGGAACTCCTTGCTGAAGTCCTTCTTCTGGATCGACTCGTACAGGGTCGGTACCCGCCAGAAGGTCTTGTCGGCGTAGGTCGGGTACTTCTCGAGCAGGTCCCGACGCGTGGTGTACAGCGGCTCGCGGTGAATGGGCACCGGATCCGGGAAGTTCCAGACAATGGCCCGCGCCTTGGCGTTACCGAAGGGCGCGCACTCGTGCTTGATCGCCACCCGCTGGATACCGCCCGACAGGTCGGTCTTCCAGTTGGTGTCGGCACCGGCAATGCCATCGATGGTGGCACGCTCTTCCGCAGTCAGGTCCTTGTCCCAGCCCAGTTCCATCAGCATCTGCATGGTGAACTCGGGGTAACCGTCCTTGATCTCGGAGTTCTTCGAGTACACGCCGTCGGCCAGCAGGCTCTCGCCGTTGCGCTCAACCCCGAACCGGGCCCGGAAGGTGAGGCCACCCTCAGACACCGGCAACGACAGGTCGTACAGGTTCGGGGTGCCCGGATGGTTCATCTCGGGGGTGCCCCAGCACGGCCACGGCATGCCGTAGACATCGCCGTCACAGGGACCGCCCACGGCACGCAGGGTGGTCTTGTCGAAGTGATGCTGGTTGGCCATGTGCTTCTTGAGACGCTCGGGCGACTGGCCGGTGTAGCCGATGGTCCACATGCCCCGGTTGAATTCCCGAGTGATGTCCTCGATGGACGGCTCGTCACCGTCGATCGCGATGTTGCGGAACATGCGGTCGGTGAAGCCGAACTTGTCGGCGAACAGCTTCATGATCTCGTGATCGACCTTGGAGTCGAACAGCGGATCGACCACCTTTTCACGCCACTGCAGCGAGCGGTTCGAGGCGGTCACCGAGCCGTGGGTCTCGAACTGGGTGGTGGTCGGCAGCAGGTAGGCGCCGTCCTTCCGGTCGTGCAGCACGGCCGACACGGTCGGGAAGGGGTCCACCACGACCAGGAGGTCGAGCTTCTCCATGGCTTCCTTCATTTCGAGCTGGCGGGTCTGCGAGTTGGGGGCGTGCCCCCAGAGCACCATGGCCCGGGTGTTGTCCGGCTGTTCCAGGTTTTCCTTGGCTTCCAGGACGCCATCGATCCAGCGCGATACCGGGATGCCCTTTTCGTTCATCATGGCTCGGGTCTTGCCATCCTTGTCCCAGGTGGCAAACCGTCCCTTCAGCCAGTCCAGATCCTCTTCCCAGACCCGGGCCCAGTGGCCCCAGGCACCGGCACTCAGGCCGTAGTAACCGGGCAGGGTATCGGCCAGAACGCCCAGGTCGGTGGCGCCCTGCACGTTGTCGTGACCCCGGAAGATGTTGGTGCCGCCACCGGCCACACCCATGTTGCCCAGCGCCAGCTGCAGGATGCAGTAGGCCCGGGTGTTGTTGTTACCGTTGGTGTGCTGGGTACCACCCATGCACCAGATCACCGTGCCCGGGCGGTTGTTGGCCAGGGTGCGGGCGATGCGCTCGAGCTGCTTGCCGGGCGCACCGGTGACCCGCTCGACTTCCTCCGGATTCCAGCGCGCAACCTCTTCGCGGATCTCGTCCATGCCGTAGACCCGGGTGCGGATGAACTGTTCGTCCTCCCAGCCGTTTTCAAAGATGTGCCAGAGAATGCCCCAGGTCAGCGCCACGTCGGTGCCCGGGCGGAAACGCACGTATTCATCGGCGTGGGCGGCGGTGCGGGTGAAGCGGGGGTCGCACACGATCAGCGGCGCGTTGTTCTCTTCCTTGGCCTTCAGGATATGCAGCAACGACACCGGGTGCGCTTCGGCGGGGTTGCCCCCGATCAGGAAGATCGCCTTGGACTTGTGGATGTCGTTGTAGGAATTGGTCATGGCCCCGTAGCCCCAGGTGTTGGCTACGCCGGCGACCGTGGTGGAGTGACAGATCCGGGCCTGGTGATCGACGTTGTTGGTGCCCCAGTAGGCGGCAAACTTGCGGTACAGGTAGGACTGCTCGTTGTTGAATTTGGCGCTGCCCAGCCAGTACACGGAATCGGGCCCGCTTTCCTCGCGGATCTGCAGCATCTTGTCGCCGATTTCGTTGATCGCCTGGTCCCAGGAAATTTTCTGCCACTGGCCATCGACCATCTTCATCGGGTGTTTCAGGCGGCGTTCGTTGTGCGCGTGCTCACGCACTGCCGCGCCCTTGGCACAATGGGCGCCCATATTAAAGGGGCTGTCCCAGCCCGGTTCCTGGCCGGTCCAGACGCCGTTCTGGACTTCGGCCTCCACCGTACAGCCCACCGAACAGTGGGTGCACACCGATTTTTTATGAACGACTTCGCCACCTTCCGTTGAGGGCGTTGCTGCCTGGACCCGATTGGTCGTCAATGACAAGGCAGCCATCCCGCCAACGGCGACCCCGGAGGTCGCCAGAAACTGGCGGCGGTCCATGGTCTTGGCAGTGAGGGATGAAAGCAAAGAGCCTGCACGGGAGCCTTTCGCAACCCCGTTGGTCTTCTTTCTTAACATGTCAGTTACCTCAGTTGTTTTTCTTCTCGGTTCGGAGAAGTGCCGTTACCCGTGGGCATCACGCAACCGCGGACAACGCACGCTTCCTCAAAAGCGAGCCGATTCGAAGTACTTACGTGTGTGCTCAGTGTCACGGAGCCCGCGGCTTTTCGGTGCATCTGGTTTAGCGACCTCGGCTGCGGCGTTTGGTGCAACGGCGACGGCTACCGCAGCGGGTGCGGCAGCAGCGGCCAGTCGCAGGAAACGGCGACGACTGTTTTCATGCTTTGGGTGGTCCATCGGACACCTCCACCTGAGTTAAGGGATCGGTTTGATCCCGCCTATTGAATCGCAAACGCATCGGCTTCCACCGCCATGAAGGCTCGCCCAAGGGAGCCCACCGGCGCGTAGAAAACCGCGGCCTGCGCTTGTTCCAAATCGGTGAAAAACAACTCCGCCCACTTGGCAAGGTGAGCGTCAAAGAAGGCTTTTTGCGAGCTCAGGTCGCTGTCGCAAGCGAACTCACCCGTGATGATGCCGGCCATGATTTCACACAGGGTGCCCATGTGGTCTTCCGGCTCTTTCACGCTCTCGTTCGCTTTGATGCCGCGCGCCATCAGGTCGGTGCGCAGCTCCGCCAGGGGGCGTTCGTTCAGGAAACCGGTGAGGTAATAGCTGGCGTAGGGCAGCAGCTCGCCGCGGCCAAGGCCAACGAACAGGTTGTTGTATTCCCGTTCGACATCGGCCGGCTTGGTGCGCTCGGCGAGGGCGGCCAGATTTTTCGAGGCAGAGCCTATCGGCGTGTCGTCACCGGTCAGGGAGGTAAGTCCCTGAAGCAGGTCGGCCGATGGCGGGTTGCCGAGCAGGACGCCCAGCAACTGATACATCTGCGCGCGCGCCCGATCTTCTTCGCAGATCGAGCGCGGGCACTGCGCTTCAGCAGTGTTGGTCACAACGTCTCTCTCATTCTGTTTTTTTGGAATTGTTTTACGTACTTTCTATAGACCCGTTTGGATCATCGCGCAAAGAAAAGTGAGACACTCATCTATTGCGTTGGTTCCCAAATGCTCAGTCGAATCGCATCCTCGGCCGGTATTTCGGTTCCGGCTGTGGTTCGGTGTCGGCAACCTGAGGCTCGGTTCGCACTTTTGCATCGAGCTCATCGGGCACATCGGGCACAGCAGCCTCGGCATGCTGGGCCGACCCCGGTTCCGGACGGTCGGCGGCAGCCGTAGCCTGTTCCGTGGCCGTGTCGTTTTTGCCAGCGTCCTGTTCTTGTCGGGCGGTTTTGTCGATCAGCCCTTTGCCCACCTGGTACAGCGTCTTCGCCCCTTTAACCCCGGGCGCGGCGTCGGTGAAGTCCTCGTCGTAGTCGTTGAGCCCATCGAGCACCGCCAACACCGGATTGGATTTCCACAGGGAGCGCAGGGCCTTTCGGCGCAGTAGTTCGGGAATTTCTTTGCCCATGAAGCCGGTAATGTCAGTGCCCATTTGGATGGTGTCCGGGTCGGGCAGGTTGTACTTCGCCAACACTTCCTGCTCGGGCAGGGCCTCGTTGATGGCCAGTTCCTGCGCCTCGGGCGCCGGTTCCGTGTCCACCACGGGCGGCGGAGTGGGCTCGACGTCTTTCCGGGCTTCGGTTTTCTTGCGCGACCAGCGCTGCCAGCGAGACTCGGTCATCAGTGCACCCTCGGTTTCCGGCTGTTCGAGGGGGCGCGGAACACGTCGCTTTCCTGGCTGATGCGGGCATCGCCTTTGCCGTCTTCAATCTGGTCAGTGCGGTGTTTGTCCCGGCGACGTTTCTTGAACGGCTCTTCGATGTAATGCAGGTCGACGAATTCCTTGATCCAGGCGGCCAGGGACTCGGGCACAGGGACTGGTTCAACGATGCTTTCGCCGCTGTCGAGCGCGCCCTGGGCCTCGAAGGCGCTGGCGGTAATGGCGCTGACAAACCAGCCGGAGGGGGATTTGCGGCTCTCGTCGCGGTCCATGATGATCCAGACCGACGGAACCGTCATGTTCAGGGAAACCAGATAGCCTTCGACGTCGGCGCGAAACAGCTCCATGGTCACGGTGGCGGCGTGATAGTCCACCACCTCGCCGTCACGCACCAGCTCTTTCCAGAAGGCGTCCGGGGCGCCTGGAATCACCGCGACCGGCTTCCAGACTTCTCGAGCCCAGCGGGTGACCCCGGGGGTGCGACGCACGACAGCACCGACTGGTAACTCGCGCTTCCAACTCTCAGTACGACTGCTCATGGCACTTCTCTAATTATTGTCTGTCAACGCTAGCAAGGGTCTTGCGTCTAGCCTATTAGCCCATTGTCCAATTAGAAAACTATGTGGCATGCTCGATTTTAGACCCTTCTACGTATACGTATAAAAACAACGAAAGAGTCACTCCAGATGAGAGAACCCAAGACGCTTCTGCTGTGCAGTTGCGACAAGACCCAATCCTTTGATGCCGAGGCCTTGAAAGCGGCGGCGGGTGCCGAACAGGTGATTCCGGTGGATCAGCTGTGCGGCCAGGATATGGCCGTTGCCGCGGAACACCTTAGTGGCAAGAGCGAAGTATTGATTGCCTGCGGCCAGCAGGCTGCGCTGTTTGAGCGGCTTCGGGAAGATGTGGAAGCCGAAATTCAGCACGCTGCCCCTCTGCATACCATCGATATACGAGACCGCGCGGGCTGGAGTTCGCCCAACGCCAACCCGGACCGCCTGCGTGCGAAACAGGCGGCGCTGCTGGCCGCGGCCCAGTTGCCGTCGCCCATGGCGCCGGTCAAGAGCATCCACTCCAACGGGGTGTGCTGCATTGTCGGCCCTACCGAACAGGCCATCCGCATGGCCGAGCTGGTGCAGGACGAACTCGGTGTCACCTGCGTAGTGAGCGATGCCGGTGTGATCCAGCTGCCCTCCGCCGGGTACGACCTGGCGCGCGGCCAGTTGACCTCGGCCCGAGGCGCGCTGGGCAATTTCACCCTGGAGTTTGCCCAGCTCCAGACCCTGAACCCGGCCGGTCGCGGCGAGCTCGGCTACGGCGCGGTGAAAGCCACCGCCCAGAGTGAGTGCGACATCTTCATCGACCTGCGCGGCGGCGAACCGGCCTTTCCCAGCCACCAGAAGCGCAATGGCTATTTCTGGGCCGATCCCAACAAGAGCGGGGAGCTGGAGCGCATTGCCGTCACCGCCCGGGACCGGGTCGGCGAGTTTGAAAAGACCGTGTACTTCCACCTGGAAACCTCCTTGTGCGCCCACTCCCGGGCCAACCAGACCGGCTGTACGCGCTGCCTCGATGTGTGCCCGACCGAGGCGATTTTCTCCGCCGGCGATTCCATCCAGATCGATTCGGACATCTGTGCCGGCTGCGGTTCCTGCGCGGCGGTGTGCCCGACCTCCGCGGTGACCATGAATGAAACCCCGTTCGAGGCGATCACCAAGGCCGCCGAGGTGATGGCCAAGGTGTATCGGGAGCAGATCCACGAGTCCCCGCGCCTGGTATTCCACACCCTGGGAGCCGGTGGTGATGCCATCGCCCATCTGGCCCGCTATGGCAATGGTCTGGCGGACGACCTGATTCCCCTGGGGCTGGAACATGTGGACCGGATCGGTCACGCCGAGCTGCTGGCGGCCCTGGGCGCCGGTTACGCCGAAGTGCTGATCCTGGCGGACAACGACACTGATCGCGAGGCGGTCGGCGCCGAGGTGGAATTGACCCGGGCCATGGTCGCCGGTGCCCATCACTCACCCACACGGGTTCGCATTATCAGTGCCGATGAGTTGGGCGCCGAAGGCGACAACGCCGGCCGGGTCAGTGAGCCGGTGCTGCTGGTGGGCGGCCGTCGCGACATCACCCGGGTGACCGTGGCTGCCATGGCGGATAAGGTGGACGCCCCCATCCCGCTGCCGGTCGGCGCCCCCTATGGCGCCATCGAAATCGATTCGGACAAGTGCACCCTGTGCCTGGCCTGTGTCTCATTGTGCCCGACCGGTGCCCTGACCGATCATCCGGACCGGCCGGAGGTGCAGTTCACCGAGAACGCCTGCGTCCAGTGTGGCGTGTGCGAAAGCACCTGCCCGGAAACGGCCATCACCCTGAAACCGCAGCTGGACCTCTCCAAGGACGCGCTCAGTGCCCGGACCCTGCACGGGGAGGAGCCGTTCGAATGCATCAGTTGTGGCAAGCCCTTCGGCGTGGCCAGCACCATCAATCGGATTGTGGAAAAGCTGGAGAATCAGCACTGGATGTACACCAAGACCGACAACGTGCAGCTCATCAAGATGTGCGACGACTGTCGGGTCAAAGCCCAGTTTCACGGTGACAATGCCCCCATGGCTGGCGGCGAGCGCCCACGGGTGCGCACCAGTGACGACTATCTGGACAGTTAACAGGCAACAGGACAACACATGGTTCAATACGTTGACGCCGGCAAGCCCAACATCATCGGTACCGATGCGCCCCGGCCACAGGACAAAAACCCCAAGGGCATTGACCGCATCATTGCCATCGCTTCCGGCAAGGGCGGCGTTGGCAAATCCACCGTGGCCTCCAACCTCGCGGTGGCCCTGGCCTCCAAGGGCCTGAAGGTAGGCCTGCTGGACGCCGACGTTTACGGCCCCAGCCAGCCGCGCATGCTCGGCGTGTCGGGCCGGCCGTCGAGCCCGGACGGCCACACCATCCTGCCCCTGCGCAACCACGGCGTGACCCTGATGTCCCTGGGCCTGATGACCACCGAGGACGAGGCCATCGTCTGGCGCGGGCCGATGTTGATGGGGGCCCTGGAACAGATGATGAACCAGGTCGACTGGGGCCGGCTCGACGTGCTGCTGGTGGACCTGCCGCCGGGTACCGGCGATGTCCAGATGACCCTGAGCCAGAAGTTTTTCGTGGCCGGCGCGGTGGTGGTGTCGACACCCCAGGACATCGCGCTGATGGACGCGCGCAAGGGCATCGACATGTTCAACCGCATGGAGGTGCCGCTGTTCGGCCTGATTGAGAACATGGCCTCGTTCATCTGCGACGGCTGCGGCAAGCAGCACCACCCCTTTGGCTCCGGCGGCGCCCGGGCCGAGGCGGAAAAACTGGGCGCGCCTTTCCTGGGCGAGATCCCGCTCGATCTGGACATCCGGGTCGGCTCCGACGGCGGCGTGCCGATCGTGGTGTCCAAACCGGACAGCCCCCAGGCACAGGCGTTCCAGCGCATCGCCGATGAGATCATGGCCTCCGACGTCTACGCCCGGGCGGTGCTATGACCCACTCGCCCCAGTTCCCGCCGCTGCTTACCGGGGAGGTCGTCGCCAGGCACACGGACCCGTTCGACAAGGCCGTCAGCCGCGCCATTGCCGGCGTGGATTCAGGCACCATCTTCTATTCCGAGGCCACGGACACCCTGTGCGCGGCCCTGGTGCTGGCGCCGGAGACGCCCCTGGAAGACGCCATCCAGGCGGTCTATGTGGCCCAGGTGGGCCTGGCCGAAAGCCTGGGCGCCCTGGCGCCGCCGGAGGTGCCGGTGCATTTTGTCTGGCCCGATCGCATCAAGGTCAACGGTGCGGTCTGCGGTCAGGTGCGTTTTGCCGCGGACGTGTCCGACCCCAAGGCCGAGCCCAACTGGTTGGTGATCGGCATTGAGGTGCCCTTCACCCACGCCGGCTCCGATCCCGGGGAGAACCCGAACCGCACCTGCCTGCACGAGGAAGGCTGTGTCGACATCACCCCCATGAGTCTGCTGGAAAGCTGGTCCAAGCACACGCTGCTATGGCTGACCTATTTCATGGACAGCGGATTCCAGCGGGTGCACGACGAATGGCGCCCGCGCTGCGACAGCCTGGGTGAAACCATCGAGGAACCCAAGCCGGGCGTGTTCGTGGGCCTGGATGAGAAAGGCCGGATGCTGTTGCGCCAGGGCGTGATGACCGAGGTGGTGAGTCTGACGGAGTTTGCCGAACACCGATAAAAAGCACCTATAACGAGCACTTGTGAAGGAAAACCTATGAAACTGGCCCGCACCTTGAGACTGGATGTGTCCGACGACAACGTGTTCGAGAACCCGGCCCCCAGCGGCGAATGGGCGATCTCCGGCGGCTTCGAATTTTCCAACTGGACCGAGGCCAACCTGAAGGGCAAGGCCAAGCAGGCGTTCAGCAACGGTTGGTACAGCATCGAATCGGGTGGGCGCGCCAGCTTTGTCGGCGTCTGCGACATCACCGAACCGGAGCTGGAGCAGCTGCGCCAGACCCTGGCCCGGACCTTCGTCGAGTGCTACGGCGCGCCGGACATCGACGCCGCCTACCCGGTGGCGTGCGAGGAAATCGACCAGATGCGCGGCATGTGTGAGGACTTCGAGGACAACACCCTGTTGATGGTCAGCCGCGCCCTGACCGAGCTGGGGGTGGAGGAAACCTACCGCTCCCGGGCGCCGCAGGACGCCTCGCTCGAGGCCTTTGCGGTGCACGGCAGCGTCGAGTGATTACAGGCCGAAACTGCCGTAGGGAATGAACCGCACCAAAGTGCCCGGCTCGATCTGCCGGGCGCTTTCATCCAGCTCCACCAGGCCGTCGGACCAGGCCAGGCCGGTCACTCGGCCGGAGCCTTCGGAACCAAATACCTCGACCTGACCGTCACGAACCCGGGCCCGCAGCATTTCGCTGCGTCCGGGTTTCTTGTTCTTGGCGAAGTTGGCGGGCAGCTCGTAGGCCTGGGGCTCGAACCATTCACCACCGGCCAGCAGGGCCATCGCCGGCGCGCCAAAGCGCAGGGCACAAACCCAGGCGGCGACCGGGTTGCCGGGCAGTCCCAGCACCGGGGTGCCGTTGAACATGGCCAGGGCCAGGGGGCGGCCCGGCTTGATGGCGATGCGCCAGTTGCTGATCTCGCCGTGGGCTTTCAGGGTCTTCGAGACGTGGTCTTCGTCTCCGGCGGAGACGCCACCACTGGTCAGGATCAGGTCACACTGGTCGGCCCCGCGCTCCAGTGCTGCTTTTACCTCCTCGGCCCGGTCCAGCACGTGGCCCAGGTCGACCAGTTCATAGCCCAGTTGGGTGACCAGCGCACTGAGCATCGGGCGGTTGGCGTCGTAGATCTGCCAGTCGGTGACCTTGGCCCCCACCGGTTTGACCTCGTCGCCGGTGGACAGCACGCCGACCCGCAGCCGCTGGAACACGTCCACCTCTGCCACGCCGACGCTGGCCAGCACGGAAATCTGGGTGGGCGTAATCCGCGTGCCCGCGGTCAGGATTTTATTCCGGGCCTGGATGTCTTCGCCGGCCTTGCGCCGGTTGGCGCCCGCTTTCAGGGTGCCCTGCAGATGCAGTTCCTGGCCGACCACCTCGCAGTCTTCCTCCAGCACCACGGTGTCGGTGCCGGCGGGCATCACCGCACCGGTAAGAATGCGGATGGCGTGGCCTGCGGGCACGTTGCCGGTGTAGGGCTCGCCGGCAGCGCTGCGGCCGTCCACCAGGGGCAGGGCGCAGGGCACGTCAGTGACGGGGCCGGCCAGGGCGTATCCGTCCACCGCGGAATTGCTGCTGGGTGGATGGGCCCGGGGCGCGACGACGTCGCTGGCCAGGATGCGGCCGTTGGCCTCGTGCAGCGGCACTGCCGTGTCCACGCCCACCACCGGGTGCAGCCGCGACCGCAACCGTTCGAGGGCTTCCGGCACCGGTGTCCAATTCACCCCGGGCGGCAGGGCGAAACAGTCATTGCGCAGTGGCTTGGCCTTGTGGTCGCTCATGCGTCTTCCCTGTGTTGCTGGGTCGCCGGGGCAGCCGCCTGACTCAGGACGAAGTCGGCGATGCCGGCGATGTCGTTGGGATCAAAGACCGGGCCGTTAAAGTCTGGCGCATAGTCGGCGGCCACGGCAATGATGCCGTCGTCCTTCAAAAACAGTGGTGCCCGGGGGCTGTCTTGCCGGTGCACCTCGATCTTGGGGTGGTTGTGGGTCTTGAAGCCTTCCACCACTACCCAGTCGCAGGGACCGAAGCGGGCCAGCAGCTCCTCCATGGTGGGCTCTTTGGCGCCGCGCAACTCGTGCATGATGGCGAAGCGCTGGCCCCCGGCCAGGATCACTTCCTGGGCGCCGGCTTCCCGGTGCTGGTAGCTGTCGGTGCCGGGCTGGTCCACGTCCACGCCGTGGTGGGCGTGCTTGATCGAATTCACCGTCAGGCCCCGGGCGCTGAGCTCGCGGATCAGGGCGCTCGCCAGGGTGGTTTTGCCCGAGTTTTTCCAGCCCACAATGCCAATCACGTTCACGTTAGGTGCTGCTCCGCCCACGCCAGGTCTTCCGGTGTGTTGATGTTGAAAAAGTCGTCCGGCCCGAACACCACCAGGGATTCGCCCTGAGCCTGGGTCCACTGCCGGATCTTGCGCACGCCGTCGTTCAGGGCCGCACGTAAATCGTCCCGCAACGCCACCCGCCAGCGACCAAAGGTCGGCTGGGGCAGACGACCGCGGTCCGGGTCCGGCGTCGCCGCCAACACCACGGGGGTGTCGCCTTCGGCCAGGCGCTCGGCCAGGTCCAGCGGGAACGACGGGGTATCGGCCGCCACGCTGATCAGCCAGTCGTGCCCCTGTTCGGCGGCCCAGTCCATACCGGCAAGCACACCGGCCAGGGGGCCCGGATAGTTCGGGATGGAGTCGGCCACCACCGGCAGGCCCAGATCGTCAAATCGGCTCGGGTCGCCGTTGGCGTTCAGCACCATCGCGTCCACCTGGGGGCTGATGCGCTCAATCACCCGTTCGATCAGGGACTGTTCGCCCAGCATCAGCCGCCCCTTGTCGCCCCCGCCCATGCGGTTGGCCTGGCCCCCGGCCAGAATCACGGCGCACGTTGTCATGTCTGTTGTCCGATCGTCATGGCATGTTCCATCGTCATGGCTGGCGGCCCTCAATCTCGGCTGGCGCCTTTGCGGCGCATTTTCTTGTCCTCATCCGGCACCTGGGACAGGTCCTGGTCGTACACCAGACGATGCTGGCCGCTGAGGCAGGTGAACTTCTTGCCACGCATGCGCCCAATCAGGGTCAGCCCCACCTCGCGGGCGATGTCCACGCCCCAGGCGGTAAACCCGGAGCGGCTGATCAGGGTAGGAATGCCCATGAGCGCGGTCTTGATCACCATCTCCGAGGTCAGCCGGCCGGTGGTGTAGAGCACCTTGTCCGCCGCCGGGATGTTGTTCAGGTGCATCCAGCCGGCAATCTTGTCCACCGCGTTATGGCGCCCCACATCCTCCATGTAGGCCAGGATCTCGCGGCCCTGGCACAGGGCGGTGCCGTGGATGGCGCCGGTTTCCATATACAGGCTGGGGGTGTGGTTGATCTGGTACGACAGGTCGTAAAAGCTGCTGGTCGGCACCGGGGTGTCCGGCAGGCTCAGGCCCTCAAGGCCGGCCATCATGTCCCCGAACACCGTGCCCACGGCGCAGCCGGAGGTGCGGGTTTTCTTCTGCAGCTTGTCTTCGACGTCGGTGCTGCCCTCGGTGCGCACCACCGCCACCTCCAGCTCCTCGTCGAAATCGATCTTGGTGACCTTGTCCGTGTCCCGCAGCATGCCCTGGTTCAACAGGAAGCCCAGGGCCAGGTATTCCGGGTAGTCGCCAATGGTCATGGCAGTGACGATTTCCTGGCTGTTCAGGTAGATGGTCAGCGGCCGTTCCTCGATCACGCGGATCGACTTTGGTTGCCCGGTTTCATCCACGCCCTCCACGGGGCGCGATAGCCGGGGATCGGTCGGATTGGGAAGCAGAGGTTCGGTGGTCATTTTTTGTTATGGCTCGTATCGGGTTGGTTCGAATCAATGTCTGAGATCAGGATACCTGCGTTGGATTACGCTCACGGGCAGTAATCGTATCTGTCTGGCCTAGTCGGCGTTCGGGAAGAATAGCTGCTTGCCATCCACCCGGTAGTCGGCAATCGCGGCCTGTCCGGTATCGGACAGCAGCCACCGGGTGAAGGTTTCCGCGCCGTCCCGGTTGACGCTCGGGCACCGGTCTTTGCTAACCGGAATCACGCCGTACTGATTGAACAGGGTCGGGTCGCCTTCGAAGAGGATGGTGGCGTCCTGCTTGTTGGCAAAGGTGATCCAGGTGGCCCTGTCGGTCAACACGTAGGCGTTGAGTCCGACCCCGGTATTCAGGGTCGCGCCCATGCCGCTGCCGGTCTCAAGGTACCATTGCCCAGACCCCTGCACCGGATCTATGCCGGCCTCCTGCCACAGGGCGAGTTCTTTCTTGTGCGTGCCGGAGTCATCGCCCCGGGAGGCGAATTTGGCGTCGGCCTGCTTGATCCTGAGCAGGGCGTCGATGGCATCGCGGGCGCCGCTCACCTGGGCCGGGTCGTCTGCCGGCCCGACGATGACAAAGTCGTTGTACATCAGATCATGACGGTAGTCGCCGTAGCCCTCGGCGACGAATTTTTCCTCGGCAGCCTTGGCGTGTACCAGCAGCACATCGCCGTCACAGCGCATGGCGTTCTTGATCGCCTGGCCGGTACCCACGGCGACCACATTCACCCGGAGCCCGGTATCTTGCTGCAGGATCGGCAGCAGGTAATCGTACAGGCCGCTGTTCTTGGTGGAGGTGGTGGACTGGACGATGATGGTGTCGGCCAGGGTCGGCGTGCTCAGCGCCAGGGCCAGGGTTACTGCCAGGTGTTTCATCATTATTGTTGTCCTTTAAAACAGAATTTCACCGGCGAGGTAGGCCTGAGCCACCGGCGTTTGTGGCGCGGAAAAGAATTGCTCCGCCGGACTCTGTTCGGCCACCCGTCCGTTCGATATAAATACGATCTCATCCGCCATCCGTCGAGCCTGACTTTGGTCGTGGCTGACCAGGATCACCTTGGTGCCCTGGGCGCTCTGGGCTTTGACCAGGGATTCGATCAGCAGTACCGACGCCGGGTCCAGGCTCGCGGTGGCCTCATCCAGCAGCAGCAGATCCGGTTTGCTCAACAGGGCCCGGGCCAGGGCCAGCCGCTGCTGCTCGCCACCGGACAGCATCCGCGCGGGCTGGTCGGCCCGGTCGCCCAGATTGACCGATGCCAGGGCCTCGAACAGACGCTGGGGTGTCTTTTTCGCGAGCTCGGGCGCGGCAAAGGCCAGGTTCTGCAGCGCTGTCCGCCGCAGCAGTACCGGTTGCTGGAACACCATGGCCTGGCGGGAGCGGCTGCCGGAAACAGTCAGCGGCCCCAGGGTAATACGGCCCCGGTCGGGACTGATCAGGCCGTGCAGGCAGCGCAGCAACAGGCTCTTGCCGGCGCCGTTCGGGCCCATGATGACGGTGACGCCGGGATGGTCAATGGTCAGGTTGACCCCATCGAGCAGTGCCCGTTCGCCCTTGACCAGGCGCAGGTCGTTCATGCGTATGGGGGTGAGGGAGTTAGGCATACTGACGCTTCGCTGCGAATTCCCGGACCCCGATCACCAGAGCGTTGACCAGCAGGGACAGGGTGAGCAAGACCGCGCCCAACGCCAGCGCCAGGGTCAGGTTGCCCTTGGACGTTTCCAGGGCAATGGCGGTGGTCATGACCCGGGTCAGGTGATCGATGTTGCCGCCCACGATGATGACCGCGCCCACCTCGGCGATGGCCCGGCCGAACCCGGCCAGGATGCAGGTGGTCAGGGCGTAGCGGGCGTCCACCAGATAGGCGACCACGGCGCGTCGGCCGGTCACGCCCATGGAATGGAAAGTGTCCCGGTACTCCTGGTTCAGGTTCTCGATGACCTGATGTGACAGGGCCGCGATGATCGGGGTGATCAGTACCACCTGGGCGATGATCATGGCAGTCGGGGTGTACAGCAGCCCCATCCAGCCCAGCGGGCCCGAGCGCGACAGCAGCAGGTACACCATCAGACCCACCACCACCGGGGGCATGCCCATCAGCGCGTTGATCAGCAGGATGCAGAACTTCCGGCCCGGAAATTTGCTGATCGCCAGCCAGGTGCCCAGGGGCAGGCCGATGACGGCGGAGACGACCAGGGCAATCAGGCTGACCCGGATGGACAGCCAGAGGATCTCGAACAGATCCGCGTCCAGGGTGATGATCAGACGAAAGGCTTCAGCCAGTGAATCCATTTATGGGGCAGAGTCCTGCAGGGATGAAACGTCGATTGAACCTTCTTTGTTACAGATTCTCAAGGGCTTCGGGCGGACTCAGAAGGTAAAGGCCCGTTGCCGCGGGGGTAGAGTTAGCTTAGGCCTCACGGAGAACGACTGCTTGGTGGATGTTTTGGATTGGTAGTGGTTTGGCGTTCGCTACTGGCGATGGCTCGTCAGTGACAAGGTGGCGATGTTCTTTCCCGTGGCCTGAGTTGTAGCCGATGGAATGGCGTCGCGAATGGTCCTGTTATTGTCAGTGGTTTTACTACTGAATCCGGCGATCAGTAAGGCAGCCAGAGTCGCGGTAAGTACCAGTCGGGAATTCAAGGTGTCGCTTTTTCTGTGTTTTGACATGGGACTAAACCCCTTGATTTTTATTAGTCTTTTCATGAACAGCCGATGCTTTTCGCTTCTCAAAAAATGAAGAGGCTTCTCGGAAGGAATTCAGGATCGGTGCGTCGATGTTGTCTTACACGGAGTTTCGCCTAAATGGTTCAAACTTAATGATGGGGCTGGAGGTCTCAGCGGTTCTGAGTTGGTGATTTTGATGCCGACAATGAGGGAGATTTCGTCAGGACGTTAAAAACTGTAATTTTTAGGATTGCTATCTAAAGGATCGACTGCGGATCAAGTACCATTGATGTTCGGCGAACAAACCAGTTTTGAACACTGCGCGCCTTCATGGGCTGTAAGTGATACACCACAACAAGAACAGACACAGCTCATGAATAGCCTCCGCTTTGTTGATACCACCACGCCGACCGAACTTGCGTTTGTCGGCGAATATTCCCTGCCTCTGGTTGCACTATCGGTCCTGATTGCTTCACTGGCTGCTTTCGCCGGTATTTGTCACCTTGATCTTATGCGGGACACCCAAACCAAGCGAGTGCGAGTTAGGTGGCACGTCAGTGGGGCTTTGGCACTGGGCGTTGGTGTCTGGACGATGCATTTCATCGGGATGGTGGCGTTCAAGTTACCTATCGAAGTGCGGTTTGACCCGGTTTGGACTCTGATTTCTGTAGTGCCTGCGATCGCTGCGGGCTTCATGGCCTTGAACGTCCTTAAGGCACCCACGCCGACTTCGCTAGGCATAGCCTGTGGGGGACTTCTGATGGGGGGCGGGATTGCGCTCATGCACTACGTCGGTATGAGTGCCATGATGGTTGAGGCTCAAATGTATTACACCCCAGGCCTTTTTGCCCTCTCGATCTCCGTCGGTGTCATCATGGCAGGGGTGGCGCTGGCGGTCCCGCGATTCGTCCTGCAGAAACGGGGGATCGATACCTCTCGAGAAACCCCGCTGCTCCCAAAGCTTATCAGTGCCATATCGATGGGGATTGCCATTTCCAGTCTGCATTACGTAGCTATGGCGGCAACTGTGTTCGTGCCGGAAGAACCTGAACGTCTGTTAACGGGGACGGCTACCTTTGGTGAACCTTTGATCCTCAGCATTGTGGCGCTTGGCTGTGTGCTGATACTTCTGATGTCCACCGGTGTCGTGCTACTGCGATCCAGAATAATGGCGTCAGACGATCGCGCGGCACGGTCTGCCCAAAAAGCAAAGCAGCTTGAGGATCGCTTCGAAAAACTGGTTTCGAGGTTGCCGGGCATGGTCTACCAGTTGCAAGTCGGGCCTGACGGCCGGATATGCATGCCTTATGCAAGCGACGCTATTCTCTCGGTCTATGGAATGACTGCGGAAGATGTAAAACATGACGCCAAAAAACTCTTGCAGGTAATCCATCCTGAGGATGTAGAAGGTTTGTTGGCGTCGATCAGGGAATCGGCGGCAAAGCTCAGCGTTTGGCGCCACGAATATAGAGTATGTCTGAATGGCAATGAGCTCTGGCTCGATGGCAACGCAATACCTGATTTATTGCCCGACGGGACGATGCTGTGGAGTGGTTTCATTACCGACATCAGCGAAAAAAAGCGCGCGGAAGCCCGAATCCACGAATTGGCTTTTTACGACGATTTGACCGGTTTACCGAACCGTCGTCTTTGCGAGGATCGAATCGAACAGGCTCTGGCGAATTCTCGTCGAAACGGTATGTATGGCGGCATCATTTTCATGGACCTGGACGATTTCAAGAGCCTCAACGATACCCTGGGTCATTCGTTTGGCGATGAACTGCTCCGGAAGCTGGCGGGCATTCTCATTCAGAATTTTCGAGAGACGGATACGGTGGCGCGTTTGGGCGGGGACGAGTTTGTCATTGTCGTTAATCACTTGGGCAGTGATGAAGACGCTGCGGCTCGCCACGCAGAAAGCATGGCTGAGGATCTGCTCGAGTTACTGCGTGATCCGATCAACCTGAACGGACACCAATACAAGTGTGAAACGAGTGTTGGTATCACGCTTTTTTGCGGGGACACGGAATCTCGTGAGGAGCTGCTGAAACGAGCGGACACCGCCATGTACGAAGCCAAAGCGGCGGGGCGAAGTGTTATTCGTTTTTACGATCCAAACACCCAGTCTATTCTTGCGCAACGATTTCGACTGGAAGTGGAGCTCCGGCATGCATTGGAACGGGAGGAGTTTTCTCTGGCTTTCCAGAAGCAGGTCGGTTTGAAGGGGCAGTGTGTTGGGGTTGAGGCCTTGTTGCGCTGGAATCATCCGGTCAGGGGGGAAGTTCCGCCGTCACAGTTCATACCGATTGCAGAAGACAACGGATTGATCGTTGAAATAGGTGATTGGGTTCTTGCTTCAGCATGCCGTCAACTTGCCCTCTGGGAGGGGCGCTCGCAGGCAGGAAAGATCACGGTATCGGTCAACGTGAGTTCGCGCCAATTTCATCAGGCTGACTTTGTTGAAAAAGTTGTCCGTATTGTAGATGAGTCAGGCATTAGGCCGGCCGGGCTGTGCCTGGAAATAACCGAATCCATGGTGTTGTCGGATCTTGATGACACGCTGCGTAAGATGATGGCGCTTCGGGCCCATGGGATTCAGATTGCCATGGACGATTTTGGTACTGGTTTTTCCTCGATGGCGTACCTATCGCGATTGCCTTTCGATGAAGTCAAGATTGACAAGTCCTTCGTGCAGCAAAGTGGGGAACACGCCTCGGGCAATGCGTGGATCATCATTGAAACGATTATCAATATGGCGCATAACCTTGGTATGCGGGTGGTGGCAGAGGGCATTGAAACGTCCCAGCAGCATGAGTTCCTGACGAACCTGGGTTGTGATCGTTTCCAGGGATTCCACCTTGGACGCCCAGGGAATGTTCAAGCTCTCGAACAATCCCTGGACGTAGCCTTGGCCACAGATTAGGCGGTTGTCCGTGAGACCAGGCCTCGAACAACACTGTGAGGCGCAACTAGCGGGCGCGGACCCAAATCACCGGTTGGTCACGTTTTGGGCAATAATATCCCTCAACTGTTTCAGCCGCAGTGGTTTGGTGTAGTAGTCGTCCATGCCAGCGGTCAGACACTGGCGGCGGAAGCTTTCGCTGGCGTTGGCGGTGACGGCAATGATTGGGGTATCCAGATTGGCGGCCGCTTTCTGTCGGATTTCCCGGGTGGCCTCGATGCCATCCATGATCGGCATCTGGCAGTCCATGATGATCAGGTCCCAGGCTTCGTTCATGGCCGCTTCCACTGCCTCGTGACCGTTTTGCACGCCCTCTGATTCCACGCCGATCCGTTCCAGCTGTTTGCGAATGATCATCCGGTTGGCGGCGTCGTCTTCCACCACCAGGATTCTCGGCGCCGGGTTAAAGGACTCCGCGCGCTCCGAGCTTGGCTCATCGGTGCCAGCCTGGTGAACGTCGCCGTAGGGGACCGTGACTTCCAGGGTGGTGCCGCGGCTCGAGGACTCGACGAGCTGGACTTGGCCACCCAGGGCGCTAACCAGTGAGCTGGCCAGGGGCAGGCCAAGGCCGACGCCGCCATAACGACGGGTAAGGCCGGCCTCGCCCTGTATGAAGGCCTGGAACACCTTCTCCCGCTGGTCCTCCGGAATGCCCGGTCCGGTGTCCGTAACCAGGATCCGCAACGCCGAGTCGTCCGGCTGCACAGAGCCCTGAACCAGCACCTGGCCTCCGGCGGGGGTGAACTTCACGGCGTTGTCGATGAGCTGGTACAGCACCTTCTCCAGCATAAGGCCGTCCATGGAGACCTTGGCCGGCACCTCGTCGTGCAGGCGGAAGGTCAGCGACACTGGCTTGGCCATCGCCGCCTCCCTGAATTCGCTGTCGAGCAGGTCAAACAGGGACTGTGGCTCAAACACCTGGGGTGAGCTGAGCAGCTTCTCACCCTGGGCGTCGACGAAATCCAGAATGCCGCCGACCTGCCGGGTTACGCGCAGGTTGGCCCGCTCTATCTGCTGGAAGGCTTCGCTTTGTTCGCCATTGAGCGGTGCTTCCCGCAGCAGGTCCAGCTGGCCCTGGATGGTGTGCAGAGGCGTGCGCAGCTCGTGGCTGACCGCATTGAGAAAGTCGTCCTTGATGCGGTTGCTGCGCTCGAGGGCTTTCCGGGCGTTTTCGCTGACCCTGATCTGGCGGGCCTGGAGCGCGTCCCGTTCATCCCGCAAGATGGTGATGCGGGAGGCCAGCGCCAGGGAGAACAGTGCCATTTCCCATGACAGCGCCGCCGGGACGAAGTACGAGGCCCAGTTGGTGGGCTCAATCAACGACGCATACTCGAAACTGGTCAGGACAATGGCCGCCAGATAGGGGATCCAACCGACCAGGAAGTACCGGGCCGGTCGATAGCCGTTTTTCGCCAACGGGCAGGCCAGGATCAGCGCCCCCAAATATACCGTGTAGCCTATAGCCATCCAGCCGGCCAGCAGGACGTTGAAGGTCAGCAGTGGGGCCGTGAACAGCCAGGCAATGCCGCACGCGGAGAGCCCATAGGCAATCTTGTGGATGCGTGGGTAATGCTTTCGGGTGTCCAGCAGTCGCTGGAAGAGAAAGACATGAAGAATCAACGAGCCCAGGCCGGCGACAAACCCGATCTTGGGGGAGAAGTCGGTGACATCGAGGAAATACACCTGGACGTTCGTCAGCAGCGCAGAGTAGGCCAGGGTCGCCAGGGACGCCGCGACGTAGATCAGGTAGACCTTGTCACCCACGCTGAAATACAGGAACAGGTTGTAGACCGCCATGATGACAATGATGGCGAGCAGGGCAAAGGCCAGCATGGTATGAAAGGTCAGTTCACCAACCAGCTCGCGGTCATCCA
Organism: Marinobacter qingdaonensis; assembly: GCF_034555935.1. Taxonomy (NCBI): domain Bacteria; kingdom Pseudomonadati; phylum Pseudomonadota; class Gammaproteobacteria; order Pseudomonadales; family Marinobacteraceae; genus Marinobacter; species Marinobacter qingdaonensis. The sequence continues at coordinate 175,670 of NZ_JAYDCJ010000003.1, read as the reverse complement.
GCAGGTAAAAGAAGGTGTTGATGTGCATGTGCGGCTCGATCCGAATGTGGACCGTGTGCTCGTCGACTTGCGGATCCAGTGCCACCGTGTCCAGGGGGATGGCCAGGAAGTGGTGCGGCACGGGCCGCCGTTCCGGGTGGCTCCAATAGGTCACCGGCTCCGCGGTGGTCGCCTCACCATCAATGTAGACGTGCACGTTCTGGGCGTAGGGGTGCAGCAGCAGCCACGGCTTGCTGGTAAGTTCGGAACGCGTCAGCTCGGTGCGCAACCAGATGAACTGCCTCTGGTCCTGCGCCCTGAAGGAAGTCGTGCTCAGCGGTACCCAGCCGTCCCGCGCCTGGGCCGGACGGGTTGAACGATCCCAATCACCCTCGAAGACCTCCATTCGGGCTTCCAGATCCAGAAAGCCCGATGCATCGTCGGCCGCGAATGCGGGTGCCGACAACAAAAGGAAAACGAAAACGAGCAGTGCGCGGAGCCTTGGGGCGCTCCAATATTTGTGGATCATCTAGCTGTCGATGCCTTCTCAGGTTTTGAACAATAAGGATGGTTTGATGTGGCGCTGAATTTGGGACTGGTGTGTGGTCGGTGACGACACGTTGGAGCCTAATAAAAAGGGTGCTCCATGTATAGCTTCACAGTAGGATGTTAAACCAAATTTTGCATTGTGCCGACACGCCGACACGCCGACACGCCGACTCCCATCCCGGGATGGTCTATAGTCCAAAGCATCAGCGTTACCTGCGCCGGCATGGGTGTGTGCCTGAAATGCAGGAGCGAATGTCTGGTTCATTGATCGAACAACAGGCACAGGGAATCCCCTATGAACGTTTCTGAAGCCTCGGTAGTCAGCCCGGGTGGCAAAGCCCTGGCCACCCTTGTCTTTGCCCTGCTGGCGGTAGGGGGAAATTACCTCAGCCTGCCCCTGTTCTTTGGCGTCAGCTTTATCTTCGGCTCTATCCTGGTGATGCTGGCGGTCCGGTTTCTGGGCATTGTTCCGGCCACGCTGGTGGCCATCGCCGGCGGTCTCTACACCCTGGTGTTGTGGGGGCATCCCTACGCCCTGGTAATCTTCACCCTGGAGGCCCTGGTGGTGGGCGCGCTGTACCGACGAGGGCAGGACAACCTGGTCCTGGCTGACCTGGCGTTCTGGCTGGTGCTGGGTGCGCCGCTGGTGCTTCTGTTCTATCGCGGGGTGATGGGGATGGAGTGGCACGCCGCCACCCTGATTACCCTCAAGCAACCGTTGAACGGCCTGTTCAACGCGCTGCTTGCCGGACTGATCACCCTGGGCCTGCAACTGTATTGGCGTGGTGGCCAGCAACGGATCTTGGGCCGCGCTGGGTTGCCCGGTCTCCTGTTCCACGTGCTCCTGACGGCCATTCTGGTTGCCGGTGCGGTGCCCGTGATTGTTGAAGGTCACAACCAGCGGGGGCAATTGGAGGCCTTCATGGCCGAACGGTTGTCGGACCGTGCGGGCGATGTGGCAGCCCGTCTCAGGAATGACGCGTCCGGGCAATGGGCAGAGCGTCTGCTCCCGGGGCAACCACGTGACGACCTCGGGATCGCCGTGCTTGGATCGGATGGCCAGATCCTGGCACGGGCAGGGGAAGTGGCGAGCCTGTCCGAGCGCCCCGGCCAGTTGCAGGCCCTGGACCACGGCCTGTCCATCTGGCTGCCCAGCGGTGACATGCCGGCCATGCCCCGCTGGAAGCAGGGGCGTTACCAGGTCCGTGTGCCGATCGACGGCGGGCAAGGCGTGACCGAAGTGATCCTGGAACAGCCGGCGACACCTCTGGTCCAGACGCTGGAGCAGGGCAGCGTCAGCATGTTTGCCTTCCTCGTCGGGCTCCTGGCCCTGGGGATTCTGGCGGCCCGACTCCTGAGTCAATGGCTCACCCACCCCCTGAGTCAGCTGGCCCGCACCAGCCGGGATCTGAGTGGCCAGATCAGCCAGGGAGTCAGGCCGCAACTGCCCGACAGCCCCATTGCCGAATACGCCGGCCTCAGCAAAAGCCTGCGTGAAATGTCCGGTCTGCTGGCTGGGCGGGTTCGTGAATTGCGTGATTTCAACGCCGCGCTGTTCAGTGCCGCTGGCGCGATCATCGCGGTACTCGACCGTGACGGCAGGATTGTCCGCTTCAACCAGGCTGCGGAAATCGCCACCGGGTACAGCGCGGACGAGATCGAGGGCAAGATCAGCTGGCAGTACCTGGCGCCGCCGGAGGACCGGGAGCGGGTCGCGGCCGTTTTTGAACGGCTGACGAAGGACAGCGTTCCCGCCCGGCATGAAAGCCAGTGGGTGATGCGCGACGGCACGCGTCGCCTGTACGACTGGTCCAATGCGGTGCTGGCGGACGAGCAGGGCGAGGTCGAATTCATCGTGGCCATCGGTGTCGACATCACCGAGACCAAGCGGGCGCAGAAGGAGGTGCGGGAGCAGGCCCGGCACACTCAGGCCATTCTCGACAACATGGTGGACGGCTTGGTGACCATCAACGCCGGCGGCATCATCCAGTCGGCGAATCAGGCCGCAATCGGCATCTTCGGGTACGAGGCGAGCGAGTTGATTGGGCACAACGTCAGCATGCTCATGCCCAGTCCGCATCGGGAGGCCCACGACACCTACCTGCGCAATTACCTGAGCACCGGTGTGGCGCGCATTCTCGGCGTTGATCGGGAAGTGGAGGGGCAACGCAAAGACGGCAGCCTGTTCCCCATGGAAATCGCGGTGTCGGAGATCACGCAGCACGAGCAGCCTCTGTTCGTGGGTATGGTGCGGGACATCAGTGAACGCAAACGCATGGAGCACATGAAGACCGAGTTTGTCTCCACCGTCAGTCACGAGTTGCGCACACCGCTGACCTCCATTTCCGGCGCCCTGGGGCTGGTGATCGGCGGCGGTCTGGGAGAGTTGCCGGACAAGGTCCAGCACATGATCGGCATTGCCCAGAACAACAGCCTGCGCCTCACCCATCTGATCAATGACCTGCTCGATATCGAGAAGATCAGCGCCGGCAAGCTGCAGTTCGACATGAAGGTGGAGCCGCTGCTGCCACTCATCGAGCAGGCCCTGGAAAGTCATCGCACGTTTGGCGGCAAGCAGGAGGTCCGGTTGGCGCTGGACCCCGAATCGACGGCTGCCGATGTCCGCGTGGATGGTCAGCGACTGCAACAGGTGCTTGCGAACCTGTTGTCCAATGCCATCAAATTCTCGCCCAAGGGCGGTACCGTCCGGGTGTCGGTGCAGCAGGTGTCGGGTCAGGCGCGGGTGACGGTGACGGATCAGGGGCCGGGCATCCCTGAGGCATTCCAGCCGCGTATTTTCGAGAAATTCTCCCAGGCCGATTCCTCCGACACCCGTCAGAAAGGCGGCACCGGCCTGGGGCTGGCGATCACCCGTGAGTTGGTCGAGCACATGGGTGGCTGCGTGGGGTTTGACTCGGTGGAGGGCCAGGGCACGACGTTCTGGTTTGAGCTGCCGTTGATCGATAAGGATCGATTCAACCCCGATGTGAATCCGGAAGCACCGGTGCAATTGGGTGCGCCCCGGATTCTGGTCGTGGAAGACGAACCGGATGTGGCCGAGGTGCTGGGTATCCTGTTCACCCGCAGTGGCTATCGCATTGATATTGCTCACACGGGCCGGGAGGCGCTGGCGGCACTGGCGGAAACCCGTTACGACGCCATCAGTCTTGACCTGATGCTACCGGACATCAGCGGCATGGATATCATTGGCCAACTGAGGTCGCAGCCCGACACCCAGGATCTGCCGATCATGGTGCTGTCCGCGAAAATGGAAGAAGGCCGCCTGGCCATCAACGGTGAGTTTTCCGGCATCGAGTGGCTGGCCAAACCCATAGACGAGTGGCGATTGATGGAATCGCTCGAACGACTGCTGGGCGCCTCGAAGCAGTCCAAGGCCCGTGTCCTGCACGTGGAGGATGATGCAGACGTGCATCAGGTCATTCGCGCCATGGCCGGCGACCGGTTTGAGTTCGAGCTGGAGCACTCGGTGCGTAAGGCCCGTGCGCGCATCGCCCTGGAGCGCTTCGATGTGATTGTTCTGGATATTGGGCTGCCCGATGGATCGGGCTGGGATCTGTTGCCGGAAATACGCGCCCGCCAGCCGGAGGCGCGGGTCCTGGTGCTATCGGGCACCGAACTGACCCCCGTTGAAGCCCGCAAGGTCGAGTCGGTCCTGCTCAAATCCCAGATTACCCCGAGCGATCTGCTGGTGGCCCTGGATGAGCGAATCCAGGACCGGAACTCCAGGCACCGGGAAAAGCCGGTGTATTCCGGCTAGTCCCATCGGCCTGTAGCGTTCACTAAACCTGCCCAAATCTTGCCTTTTAAGGTCTAAGGTTTGCCATCCGAGGCCGATTGGGGGTTGGGCCAGAGGCAAGGCCGGAAAACCTCGATATGCTCCTGTCCATAAGCGAACGCAGCAATGGACAGGTGGCTCCAATGACGACAGCAACGACTCCCCAACATGCCCCAGTAAGCACCCGGAGGCGATCCGAGGTGCCCATCCGCCATATGGATTTCCAGTTCGACGCCAGGGAACTGGACGATACCTTTTACCGGAACACCGAATTGGCATCCGCCTACTTTGAGGCCTTGTCGATCTTTCTGACCTTCGGCGAAGACCTGGTGATCGATACCGCGCGCCATCACCGGCAGTTCGTGAAAGATCCGGAACTCAAGCGGCTGGTGACCGCCCTGATCGGTCAGGAGGCCATCCACTCCAAGATGCACAACGAGTTCAACGATGTGCTGGCCGAGCACCGGTTCCCGGTGACCTTCTACCGTCTGCTGGCGGACAAGGTGTTCGAGCACGGCTTCAAGAAACTCTCGAACCGCATGCAGCTGTCGTTGATGGCGGGTATCGAGCACTTCACGGCGGTGCTGGCGGAATACATGATGAAGAATGAAGCGGTGTTCTACGCCTCCGATGACGAGAAACAGCGTGCGCTGTGGATGTGGCACATGCTGGAGGAGTCCGAGCACAAGGACATCGCCTACGACGTGTTCCAGGAGTTGTCCGGCGATTACGCCCTGCGTATGCGGGGCTTCGCCCTGGCGGCGTTCACCATCCTGTTTCTGGTGCCCCTGGGCGGTTCACTGATCCCGGTTATTCGCAAGCCTTCGAACCTGCTGAGCCTGGCCTACTGGAAGGACGTGAAGCGCAGCCTGGCCTTGATCGCCGGACCGAAAGAAGGCGTGTATGGCAGTACCATCGGCCACATTCTGGATTACGCCCGCCGGGATTTTCACCCCAACGATCACGACACCAGTGCCTACCTCGAGTACTACAAAGAGAAGCTGCTGCACCCCGACACCGGGCTATTGACGCCCTACCTGACCCGAGAGTTCGTGCCGGGCCTGCGTGCCTGAACGAATCCCATGTGACCTGAAGGGCTGAAAGCCATGCTGAATATTCTGAAGTTTCGTTCCCGTAAGCCGAGCTACGACGGCTACGCCGTGGTGACCGGTGCCGGCAGTGGTATCGGCCGCAGTTTTGCCCTGGAGTTGGCCAGGCGCAATACCGCGGTGGTCTGTGCCGATCTGAACCTGGACAGTGCCGAGGAAACCGTGGCGCTGATCGGACAGGCGGGCGGGCAGGCCTATGCGATGGCCTGTGATGTCGGCAAGGCGGCCCAAGTGAAGAAACTGGCCGAGCAGTCGGAGAAGCTCCTCGGCCATCCGGTCACCTTGCTGATCAACAACGCCGGTGTCGGCATTGGTGGCCGGTTTGACGAGCTGAGCCTGCAGGACTGGAAGTGGGCGATGGATGTGAACCTGTGGGGTGTGGTCCACGGCTGCCATTACTTCGCGCCCCGTTTCAAGAAGCAGGGCCAGGGCGCCATCATCAACGTGGCATCTGCCGCGTCCTATACCGCGGCGCCGGAGATGAGTGCCTACAACGTGACCAAGGCCGGGGTGCGCGCCCTGTCCGAGACTCTGTACGCGGAACTCAAGCGCGACAACATCAAAATCAATGTGCTGTGCCCGACCCTGGTACCCACCAACATCATCAAGGATGGCCGCATTCCGGCCCGCTATTCGAAGCTGGCGGACCACGCCCTGATGAATTACGCCCTCACCACCAGCGACTCCGTGGCGAAGCTGACCCTGAACCGTCTGGACAAGGGCGAGCTCTACACCACGCCCCAGATCGACGCCAAGCTGTTTTGGGTCATGAAACGTGTGTCGCCCAACCTGTACGCCGACCTGCTCGGCTTTTCCTACCGCTTCGTCAAGTGAGCCCCAAGCGGTTCCTCCGAATCGAATGACAGAGACTGTATCCCATGGCTAAAGCAAAACAGGGCGTGGCCGCTGAGCCGCGCATCTACGACACCCTGATCGTTGGCGCCGGCATCTCGGGTTTGTGTGCGGCAATCAAGATGAAGACAGCCGGCTACCACGATTTCAGGATCATCGAGAAAGCCCAGCGGGTGGGTGGCACTTGGCGCGAGAACACCTACCCCGGTTGCGGCTGTGACGTGCCGTCCTCCCTGTATTCGTTCTCTTTCGCGCCGAGCAGTAAATGGAGCCACCTGTTCGCCCGTCAGCCGGAAATCCTCAGCTATCTGGAAGAGGTCAGCGCGGACTTCGGCATCAACGAACTGATCGACTTTGGCACCGAACTGGACAACGCCCGGTGGGACGAGAACCAGGCCTTGTGGGTACTGGATACCAGCGTCGGCGGCAACAAGGCCCAGATCCTGGCGCGGAGCGTGGTGTTCGCCACCGGCCCGATCACCGAAGCCCAGATACCGGCCCTGCCGGGACTGGAGACGTTCAAGGGCGAAATGTTCCACTCCGCCAAGTGGAACCACGACTACGACCTGACCGGGAAACGGGTCGCGGTGATCGGCACGGGCGCCTCGGCAATCCAGTTTGTGCCGCAGATCCAGCCCAAGGTGAAAGAGCTGCACGTGTTCCAGCGCACCGCGCCCTGGGTGTTGCCCAAGCCGGACATGAACCTGGGTGACACCAGCAAGCAATTGATCGACAAGCTGCCGGTCATCCAGCAGGTGTGGCGCCAGACCGTGGCCCAATCCCTGAACGCGATCAACTTTGGTTTGCGTAACCCAGCCGCCCTGAAGCCCGTAAGCGCCGCCGCCAGGCAGCTACTGCGGGTCCAGGTGAAAGACAGGGCGCTGCGCAAGGCTGTGACCCCGGATTTCACCCTGGGCTGCAAGCGGATCCTGTTCGCCAACAACTATTACCCGGCCCTGCAGGCGGACAATGCCAACCTGATTCCCCATGGCCTGGTGGCCGTGGACGGCAATACCGTGATCGCAGCCAACGGCGAGCGCCATGAGGTCGACGTCATCATCTGGGGCACCGGCTTTGAGGTCTCGCACCCACCCATCGGCCGCCGGGTGATGAATGCCCGGGGCGAGCGGCTGTCGGAGGTATGGAAAAACAGCTCACCGGAAGCCTTCCTGGGCGCCGCCCTGAAGGATGTGCCCAACGCGTTCTTGGTGCTGGGGCCCAACGTGCTGGTGTATGACTCCTTCATCAGCCTGGCGGAGGCGCAGCTGGATTACATCATCGATGGCCTCAAAACGATCAAGGCCAGGGGCATCAGCCGGCTTACCGTCAATCCGACGGTCCTGGCGCGGCACAATGCCCGAGTACAGAAGCACCTGAAGACCACCGTGTTCAACAGCGGTGGCTGCAAGAGCTACTACCTGGATCAGAATGGCCGCAACTTTGCCGCCTGGCCCTGGTCGCTCAAGGCACTGAGGCAACGGCTGAGCAGCTTCAATCTGGCGGATTACGATGTGCATTACGGTTCGGCGCAGAAACGCACGGCCGCCTAGCTTGCGGAATTCGCTGATTACTCGCGCACAAAAAAAGCCCGCACTAGGCGGGCTTTTTTTATGGAATATGGCCCGCCCGATAGGATTCGAACCTATGACCTTTGCCTCCGGAGGGCAACGCTCTATCCAGCTGAGCTACGGGCGGAACGAAAGTTAACGCGATGCGTTAATTTCGAGTGCGCAATCTTACGTGCGCAGCGGGGCTCTGTCCAGCCCCCACGGCATGATTGGCTAATGCGGTTTTATTCCGGGTAGCGGCGTTGCGGGGTAATGCTTACCAGGTCGTCTTGGTTGCTGATCGAGACCTCTCCGTCCTGAATCGTCACCTGAACGTGCATGCTGCGCTGGGCCAGCTCGGCCAGGGCCTCGGTGGCCTCTTGGGGCAGGTTGATGACGGTCAGGTTGTCGAACCGGCTGAGCTTGTGGTGGTGTTTGTCCCACCACACCGGCACTGCGCGCCCGCCGTAGGTGTACAGAACCACTTTTTTGGCCCGGTTGCAGGCCTTGCGCAGCCGGCTTTCCTCGGGCAGGCCCAGCTCGATCCACAGCTCGATCTCGTCACTCAGGCTTTTCTGCCACAGCTCCGGCTCGTCGTCGGTGCTCAGACCCTTGGTGAATTCCAGATGCTCGTCGGCGTTCAGGGCGAACGCCAGCAGGCGGATCATCATGCGTTCGTCGGTTTCCGACGGGTGCCGGGCCAGGGTCAGGTGGTGGTCCGCGTAGTAGTGGCGGTCCATGTCGGCAATGTTGAGCGTGGCTTTGAAGATGGTTGCTTTGAGCGCCATGGGTGGTCCGAAGTGGTGACAAGCTGTGAGTTTGCGCTAGTGTAGTGCAATTCTGTCCGGGATGAGCATGACTCCATGTCGATGTTGCGCGGTTTTCTGATTCTCTTGCTGTTTTTCATGCTGGGTGAGGCCCTGCGGCTGGTGTTCCTGGTGCCGGTCAGTGGCGGTGTGCTGGGCATGATCGCGATCACGCTGACCCTGATGGTCCGGGGTGAGGTCAGTGATGCCCTGGCCAGCGCCAGCCAGAGTCTGATTTCCGTGCTGGTGCTGCTGATCATGCCGGGCGTGGTCGGGGTCTTTTTCACCGCCGGGCAGTTCCAGGGCCAGTGGCTGGCGGTGGCGGCGGCGCTGCTGCTGGGCACCCTGCTGAGTGTGGTGACCACGCTGCTGTTGATGAAGGCCCTGGTTCGGGGCGGCCGTCGGACAACGATCCATGACTGACTGGCTGGACCGTGTGCTTGCAGTGCCCGAGGCGCTGGCGGCGACGCCGGTGCTGGCCATCGCCCTGACCCTGGGGGCGTTCTTTGCCGGCAACGGCGTGTTCGCTCGGATCGGGCGCCCGATCTGGTTGCCACCGGTGGTGCTGTCGGCGGTGCTGTTGTCTGCCACCATCGCGCTGCTGTCCCTGGACTACCAGCGCTACCAGCAGGGCGCGCAGTGGCTGATGCTGTTGCTGGGGCCGGCGACCGTGGCCCTGGGCATTCCGCTGTACCAGCAGATGCACCACATCCGCGCATTGTGGCGTCCGATCCTGTGCACCCTGCCGCTGGCGGCCACGCTGGCCGCCGTCTATGCCCTGGTCATTGCCTGGGCCCTGGGGGCCACGCCGGAGGTGCTGGCGTCCCTGGCGCCCAAGTCGGTCACCGCGCCCATCGCCATCGGCATCACCGAGCAGCTGGGTGGCTCGGTGCCCCTGATGATGGGCGGTCTGCTGATCACCGGCGTGGTTGCAACCGCCTTCGTGGACCTGATGGCCAGGCCCCTGGCCATCGACGACGATCGCATCCTCGGCTTCGCCCTCGGGCTCAATGGCCACGCCATCGGCACCGCCCGGGCGTTCGAAATCAGCCACACCGCCGGCGCGTTTGCCTCCCTGGGCATGGGGTTGACCGGGGTGTTTACCGCGCTGATTCTGCCGCTGTTTTTCTGGTTTTAATGCCTGCACGGTATTAGGTCATTCACCTCGCGAATAACGCCATGTCGCAATTTCGATTGCTGTTAGGGGATTCCCCGACTAGTTTTTAGCGCAGACATCTGGTGCGAACGTGTACCGATGCGCCGCAAAATTCTTAAAACAGCGACGGAAAACGCGATGAAAAAACTACTGACCGCTTTTGTTGGTTCCATGGCCCTGGCGGCCGCCCCGGTGGCCATGTCCGCCGAAGCCAACAAGGAACTGAAGATGGCGTACGACGCCGACCCGGTAACCCTGGACATCCACGAGCAACTGTCTGGTGGTATCTTGCAGCTGTCCCACATGACCTTTGACCCGCTGGTTCGTTGGAACAAAGAGCTGGGTTTTGACGGCCGCCTAGCCGAGAGCTGGGAGCGGATCGACGACAAGACCATGCGCTTCAAGCTGCGCGAAGGCGTCAAGTTCCACTCCGGCAACGAGCTGACCACCAAAGACGTCGAGTTCACCTTCAACCGCCTGAAACAGAGCCAGGATTTCAAGGCCATCTTCAAGCCGTTCAGTGGCATCAACATCATTGATGACTACACCTTCGAGCTGGTCACCAGCGAGCCCTACCCGCTGCTGCTGAACACCGCCACCTACATTTTCCCGCTCGACAGCGAGTTCTACAGCGGCAAGACCGAGGACGGCCAGGACAAGGACGCCATCGTCAAGCACGGCAACTCCTTCGCCTCCACCAACATGTCCGGCACCGGTCCCTACACCGTCACCGGCCGCCAGCAGGGCGTACGGCTCGAATTCGAGCGCTTTGACGACTACTGGGACACCGAGTCCCCGGGCAACGTCGGCAAGATCGTGCTGACTCCGATCAAAGAAAATAACACCCGCGTCTCCGCGCTGCTGTCCGGCGGTGTGGACTTTATTGCGCCGGTGCCGCCGACCGATCTGGAACGCATCCGCAATGACAAGAACTCCGAGCTGGTGACCATGAGCGGCACCCGCATCATCCTGTTCCACATGAACCAGGAGCGGGTTGAGGCGTTCAAGGATCCGAACGTGCGTCAGGCCGTCGCCTACGCCATCAACCAGGAAGGCATTGCCGCCAAGATCATGAAGGGCTTCGCCACTCCGGCGGCGCAGATGTCACCGGAAGGCTACCAAGGCCATAACCCGGCTCTGACTCCACGCTTCGACGTGGCCAAGGCCCAGCAGCTGATGAAGGAAGCCGGCTACGAGGATGGCTTCACCATCACCATGATGGCGCCGAACAACCGCTACGTGAACGATGCCAAGATCGCCCAGGCGGTAGCCGCCATGCTGGCGCGCATCAACATCACCGTCGACCTGAAGACCCTGCCGAAGGCGCAGTACTGGCCGGAATACGACAACCGCGCTGCCGACATGATGATGATTGGCTGGCACGCGGACACCGAAGATTCCGCCAACTTCTTCGAGTTCCTGACCTTCTGCCCGGACGCCGACAGCGGCTCTGGCCAGTACAACGCGGGTAACTACTGCAACGAGGAGCTGGACGCGATGGTGGACAAGGCCAACGTCGAGACCGACCTGGACAAGCGTGCCGCCATGCTGCAGGACGTGGAGCAGCGTCTGTACGACGACGCCGCCTTCATCCCGCTGCACTGGCAGGACCTGGCCTGGGCCAGCAAGAAGAACGTCCAGATCGAGCCGATCCTGAACGTGATGAACTTCCCGTACCTGGGTGACCTGGTCGTCGAGTAAGCGCCTCTGAAGGCTGGCCGGCGTCGGAGGTCCCGGCGCCGGCCTTTTATTTGAAGCACGCTTTTTAGCAAATTCTGGAATCTATCCATGTTAGCGTTTTTGGTTCAGCGGATATCCCAGGCACTGCTGGTCATGTTTGTGATCAGTGTGATTGCCTTTGCCATCCAGGATGGCCTGGGGGATCCCCTTCAACAGATGGTTGGTATGTCGGTCTCCGAGGAGGAGCGCGAAGCCATCCGCGAAGAAATGGGTCTGAACGATCCTCTGGTCGTCCAATACCTGCGCTTTGCCGGTAATGCCATCCAGGGCGATCTGGGCATTTCCTACTTCTACGGCAAGCCGACGCTGGACGTCATCCTTGAACACCTGCCAGCGACCCTGGAACTGGCCATCGGCGCCAGCCTGATCATCCTGTTTTTCTCGGTGCCCATTGGCGTCTACGCCGCCATCCGGCCCCAGGCCTGGTTGTCCAAATTTTTCATGGGGGTCAGCACCGTCGGGATTTCCATCCCGGTGTTCCTGACCGCCATCGTGTTGATTCAGCTGTTCTCCATCGGGGTCACCGTGGACTGGTTCCCGTCCGACACTGGCTGGGGCCAGGGCCTGAACAGCGCATTGTCCACCGAGGGCGGGCTGCCGTCCTACGGTCGCGGTGACGAACTGACGCACCTGTTCGGCACCTGGCACTCCGGCTTTTTCTCCACCGGAGGCATCCTGCACCTGATCCTGCCGGCCATTTCCCTGGCCTCGATCATGCTGCCGCTGTTCATCCGCCTGATCCGGGCCGAAATGATGGAAGTCCTGCAGAGCGATTATGTGCGCTACGCCCGGGCCAAGGGCCTGAAGCCGGGCCGGATCAACTTCCTGCACGCCCTGAAGAACACCATGCTGCCGGTCATTACCGTTGGCGGGGTGCAGATCGGCACCATGGTGGCCTACACCATCCTGACCGAGACGGTGTTCCAGTGGCCGGGCGTGGGCCTGATGTTCCTGGAAGCCATCACCCGCAGTGACATCCCGCTGATCGTGGCCTACCTGATGGTGGTCGGGCTGATTTTCGTGATTACCAACACCATCGTGGATCTGATCTACGGCCTGGTGAATCCCACGGTTAAACTGACAGGTAAGAAAGCATGACGACGGCGACGATTTCCCGCTGGGATCGCTTTCGCGACTCCTTCCTCTGGTACAGCTTCAAACGCGACAAGATTGCCATTGTCAGCTTTCTGGTGCTGGTGCTGATGGTGGCCGCGGCGGTGTTTGCCCCGCTGCTGGCCCCGACCGACCCCTACGATCTGGCCCAGATCAACATCATGAACTCGGAATTGCCGCCGGTGGGCATGAGCGGCGCCGATGCAGCCTTCCCGCTGGGCACCGACGCCCAGGGCCGGGACATGCTGTCCACCATCCTGTACGGCACCCGGGTGTCGCTGGTGATCGGTTTTGGTGCCGTGGTGCTGCAGGCCGTGCTGGGTATCCTGTTCGGCCTGCTGGCCGGCTACTTGGGCGGCCGGGTCGACTCCATCCTGATGCGCATCGCCGACGTGCAGCTGTCGTTCTCCACCTTGATGGTAGCGATCATTGTTGGCGCCGTGTTCAAGGCCAGCTTCGGCAACCTGATGTTTGGCGAGATCGCCATCTACATGCTGATCTTCATCATCGGCGTGGCCGAATGGCCGCAGATCGCCCGCACCGTGCGCGCCTCGGTGCTGGCGGAGAAGAAGAAAGAGTATGTCGATGCCGCCAAGGTGATGGGTTTCGGCACCCGCCGGATCATGTTCCGGCACATCCTGCCCAACACCCTGTCGCCGATCTTCGTCATTGCCACCGTGCAGATCGCTAACGCCATCATCTCCGAGGCGGCGCTGTCGTTCCTGGGCCTGGGCATGCCGGAAACCCAGCCGTCCCTGGGCTCGCTGATCAAGTCCGGCTTTGACTACATCCAGAGTGGTTCCTGGTGGATCACCCTGATCCCCGGCCTGGTGCTGGTGGTGCTCGTGCTGGTCATCAACCTGTTGGGTGACTGGCTGCGGGATGTCATGAATCCACGGCTCTACAAAGGTTAAAAGGCAGGGGAAAGTAATGGCACTGTTGGAAGTAAAAAATCTGGATGTTCGCTTTGCCGTGCGCGGCGGCGACCTGACCGCCCTGCGCGGCATCAGCTTCAGCCTGGACAAGGGCGAGCGCCTGGGCCTGGTGGGCGAATCCGGCGCCGGTAAATCGGTGGCGGCGTTCTCCATCCTCAACCTGATTGCCCGACCCGGCTACATCGCCGGCGGCCAGATTCTGTTCGAGGGCAAGGACCTGGCGGCCATGAGCGAGCGTGAGCTGCGCAAGATCCGCGGCAACCGCATCGCGATGATTTTCCAGGACCCGATGATGACCCTGAATCCGGTGCTGTCGATCGGCACCCAGATGGTCGAGGCCATCAAGGCCCATCGCCGGATCAGCACCAAAGAGGCCCGGGCCATCGCCCTGGACAAGCTCACCAAGGTGCAGATTCCGTCGCCGGAAAAGCGGCTGGACCAGTACCCCCATGAGTTGTCCGGCGGTATGCGCCAGCGGGTGATCATCGCCATCGCGCTGCTGCTGGACCCGGAAATCATCATCGCCGACGAACCCACGACGGCGCTGGATGTCACCATCCAGGCCGAGATCATGGCGCTGTTGCTGGAACTGTGTGAGCAGGACAACGTGGCACTGATGCTGATCACCCACGATCTCGGTGTGGTGTCCCAGGTGACCCAGCGCATGCTGGTGATGTACTCGGGCCGGATCATCGAGCAGGGCTCGACCCGGGAAATCATCAACGACGCCCAGCACCCCTACACCCAGGGCCTGATCAACGCGCTGCCGCAAATGGGCGAACCGGGCCATCGGCTGTACCAGATTCCGGGCTCCATGCCGTCGCTGAAGAACGTGCCCAGCGGCTGCCCGTTCCACCCGCGCTGCAAATTCGCCACCGAGCAGTGCAAACGCGCCATGCCGGAGTATGTCCGGTCCGGCAACGTGGACGTGGCCTGTTACGAAGTCAGCAACCTTATTGAGCAAGAGCAACGCATGCAGGAGTCGGAATCATGACCTCACCGTCCCCCTTGGTTGAAATTCGCGGGCTGGAGAAGAGGTTTGATCTGTCCGGCAGCCTGCTGGAGCAGATCAGCTTCGAGAAGGGCCGCTTCCACCGCAAGCAGGAGGCGGTGCACGCCATCAACGGCGTGGATCTGCAGGTCCAGAAGGGCGAGGCCCTGTGCGTGGTGGGTGAATCCGGCTGTGGCAAGTCCACGGTGGCGCGCACGGTGATGGGCCTGCTGTCGCCGAGCGCCGGCGAGATCCATTACGACGGCGAGCGCATCGACAATCTGGACGGCAAGGACGTGCTGCCGTACCGCCGCAAGATGCAGATGATCTTCCAGAATCCCTATGCGTCCCTGAACCCGCGCATGACCATTCAGCAGACCCTGGAAGAGCCGATCCGCTTTCATCATCCGGACTGGGACACCGACAAGGTCAAGGCCAAGGTCACCGAGGTGATGCAATCGGTGGGCATCGACCCGGACTGGGGCAGCCGCTTTGGTCACGAGTTTTCCGGCGGCCAGCGTCAGCGCATCGCCATCGCCCGGGCGCTGGCGGTGGACCCGGAGTTCATCGTCGCGGACGAGCCGATCTCGGCCCTGGACGTGTCCATCCAGGCCCAGGTGCTGAACCTGCTGATGGACGCCCAGGAGAAGCGCAACCTGACCTACCTGTTCATCACCCACGACCTGGCGGTGGTGGAGCATTTCGGTACCCGGGTGGCGGTGATGTACCTGGGCCGCGTGTGTGAACTGGCGGACACCAAGACCCTGTTCAGCTCGCCCCGGCATCCCTACACCCAGGCGCTGCTGTCGGCCATTCCCAAGCTGGAGGACGACCGGCCCAACCACATTCGCCTGCAGGGCGAAGTGCCCACCCCGGTGCACCTGCCGTCCGGCTGTGTGTTCCATGGCCGCTGCCCCTACGCCAACGAGCGTTGCCGGCAGGAAATTCCGCAGCTGATTGCCACCGATCAGGGCAGTCAGGTGGCCTGCCACGCGGTGGCAGAGGGGCGGTTGTAACAGGGGCCCCGCGTTAGGCTATGATGCCGTTCACAGTCTACTGCCCCTCCCGGTGACTCCATGGAAATACGCTGGCTAGAAGATTTTATGGCGCTGGCTCGCACGCGCCATTTCTCCCGTGCGGCCGAGTTGCAGCACGTGAGTCAGCCAACCTTCAGCCGTCGCATCAAGCTGCTCGAAGAAGCCATGGGTGCGACCCTGATCAATCGCCAGACCCTGCCGCTGTCGCTGACGCCGGCGGGGGAGGCGTTCGTGGACCTGTGCGAGCGCATCACCCGGGATGTGCGGGACACCCGGGACCGGATTCACGACATGGAGGCCGAGGCGTCCGCCCGGATCAGCGTCGGCTCCACCCAGGGCCTGTTCTCCCACTTCTACCAGGGCTGGGCCCGCCAGGCCGGGGTGGCCGAACGGCTGCAACTGAACCTGAAAGCCACCAATTGGGTCGGCGAGCAGTTCCTCGACGCCCTGGACAGCGGCGAGTGCGAGCTGGTCCTGTGCTACTGGCACCCGGACCTGCCCTGGGGCGAGCGGCTGACGCCGGAGCGCTACGAACACCTGACCCTGGCCCGGGAGGCCCTGGTCCCGGTCAGCGTCATGGACGACGCCGGCCAGCCCCGCTACCCGTTGCCGGGGACCGCGGAGCAGCCGGTGCCCCTGATTGCCTACCATGGCCGCGGGTTTCTGCAGTCGGCCATCGAGGCCCATCTGGGCCGGCAGAAGCAGGCGGCCAACCTGTTGCCGCTGAATGAAAACACCCAGTCCGCCAGCATCAAGGCGCTGGTGAAGCAGGGCTTCGGCATGGGCTGGTTGCCCCAGCGCATGACCGAGAAGAGCGAGCAGTTTGGCAGCCTGGTGCGCGCCGGCGACGAGCGCTGGGACGTGCCGCTGGAGATCCGCCTGATCCGCCTGCGCGATACCCGCTCCGACGAACTTCTAACCCTCTGGAACACACTGGAACGCCAACATGTCTGAGACCGATCTGCTGACCCTTCAGGTGACGCACATCCGCACGCTGCAGCAACGTTACGAGCAGGCCCTGGCCGAGTGCGGCTACGACAGCCTGCTGATCAGCTCCGGGGCGGCGCCCCTGCGTTACGGGGATGATCAGGCGTTCGAGTTCCAGGGGTATGGCCCGTTCCTGCACTGGACCGGCCTGACCGGCCAGGAGCACAGCTGGTTGCTGATTCGCCCCGGCCAGGCCCCCGTACTCTGGCTGTACCAGCCGGTGGATTTCTGGCACGCCAACCTGGAGCTGCCCGAGGAGCCCTGGCACCAGGCCGTGGAACTACGGTTCAGCGAGCAGCGCGAGGCACCGTCCATGGCCCGGACCGGCCAGCTGGCGGTGATCGGCGATCCCGCGTTCCTGGGCGAGGTGCCCGGTGAGCACAACCCCGAGGCACTGCGGCAGGCCCTGGATGAAACCCGGGTGCGCAAGACGCCCTACGAAATTGCCTGCCTTGCCCGGGCCAACGAACTGGCCGTAGCCGGCCACGCCGCGGCCCGGGACACCTTCCTGGCCGGGGGCAGCGAGTTCGACATCAACCTGGCCTATCAGCAGGCGACCCGCCAGCCCGAGGCCGAGGCGCCGTACCACAGCATCATCGGCGTCAACGAGCACGCCGGCACCCTGCATTACCAGTATTACGACACCGCCGCGCCCGCTCAGGCCCGCAGCCTGTTGATTGACGCCGGCGTGCGTTTCCGCGGTTACTGCTCGGACATCACCCGCACCACCCCGGGCGTCGGGGAAGGGCGCTTTGCGGCCCTGGTCCAGGGCCTGGAGCGATTGCAGCACCGGCTGTGCGACATGGTGGCGCCGGGCGTGGACTACGTCGCCATCCACCGCAAAACCCACGAAGGCATCGCCGCGCTGCTGAGCGCCGCCGGTCTGGTGTCCGGCCTGGACGACCAGGCCCTGGTGGAGCAGGGCGTGACCCGTGCCTTCTTCCCCCACGGCATTGGCCACTTCCTCGGTGTTCAGGTGCACGACGTGGTTGGCGAGCGACAGCCTAGCCCGGAAGATGCGCCCTTCCTGCGCCTGAACCGGACCCTGGAAGCCGGCATGGTGGTCACCATCGAACCCGGTCTCTATTTCATACCGTCGCTGCTGGAGCCGCTGCTGGACGGCCCGCTGGGCCGGCACCTCGATCGCGACATGATTGACGAATTGCGGGGCTGCGGCGGCATTCGCATTGAGGACAACGTGGTGGTCACCGAGGCCGGCAGTCGCAACCTGACCCGGGAGGCGGGCGGCTGAAACAGATCGTTGCATTAAATTAACAGCATGGGGTTGTAAATTCGGACGCGAATAACAATAATTATCACTAACTTTTTGGTCGTTAGTGAGAGAAGTCCTATGTACGTGTGCCTTTGCCACGGGGTTACCGATCGCGAGATCCGCGAAGCCGCCGAGAACGGTGTAACGTCCATGCGCCAGCTCGGCAAGGAAATGGGTGTCGGCCGCCAGTGCGGTCGCTGTGCCAGCACCGCCCGGGAAATCCTGCGCGAGTGCACCACCCCCGACTATCTGTCACTGGCCAACCTGCTGGCGCAACCCGCCTAAGCCCCGCCAGAGCCTCAGTTTTTTCCAAAGCCGGCCGCCGCGCCGGCTTTGTTGCGATTGTTTCCCGCCTGCAATTTTTTATTACCGCGTAACCGTCTATCCTTAGAGACCGTATTCATCCCTGATCAAGGAGCCCGGTCATGAAAGGCGATAAGAAAGTCATCCAGTACCTCAATAAGGTGCTTTGCAACGAACTCACCGCGATCAACCAGTACTTTCTCCACTCGCGCATGTACAAGGACTGGGGTATCACCAAGCTGGCGGCCAAGGAGTACGAAGAATCCATCGACGAGATGAAGCACGCCGACCAGCTCATCGAACGCATCCTGTTCCTCCAGGGCCTGCCCAACCTGCAGGATCTGAACAAGCTGCTGATCGGCGAGAACGTCGAGGAAATGATTGCCTGCGACCTGAAGATTGAGCACACCGCCCACGTCGACCTGAAAGAAGCCATCGCCTACTGCGAGCAGGTTCAGGACTACGGCAGCCGCCAGCTGTTCCGCAGCATCCTGGACAGCGAGGAAGAGCACATCGACTGGCTCGAAACCCAGCAGGAGCTGATCGCCCAGATGGGCATCCAGAACTACATCCAGCTGCAGTCCGACTCGGCGGAGTAAGTTCAGACCATGGACCTGTCCTGTTTCAAAGCCTATGACCTGCGCGGCCGGGTGCCGGACCAGCTCAACCCGGCCCTGGCCGAGCGCATCGGCCGGGCCTACGTGGAAATCACCGGCGCCAAGCGCGTCATCGTCGGTTACGACATCCGCCTGTCCAGCCCCGACATCGCCGAAGCCCTCAGCTCCGGCCTGATGGCTGCGGGCGCCGACGTGTTCGACATCGGCCTGTGCGGCACCGAAATGGTCTACTTCGCCACCAGCCACTACGGCATGGACGGCGGCATCATGGTCACCGCCAGCCACAACCCGAAAGACCACAACGGCATGAAAATGGTGGGCCCGGAGTCCCGGCCCATCAGCTCGGACAACGGCCTGAACGACATCCGCAACCGGGTGCCGGAACCCTTTGCCGACGCGCCGGAGCAGGGCCGCTATGAGCCGCTGGAAGTGATGAGCGCCTACATCGACCACCTGCTGGGCTATGTCGACGCCACCGCCCTCAAGCCCATGACCCTGGTGGTCAACGCCGGCAACGGCGGCGCCGGACTGGTGATCGACGAACTCGAACAGCATCTGCCGTTCGAATTCGTCAAGGTGCACCACGAGCCGGACGGCCACTTCCCGAACGGCGTACCCAACCCCATCCTGCCGGAAAACCGAAGCGCCACCGCGGACGCGGTCATCGCCCAGGGCGCCGCCATGGGCATCGCCTGGGACGGCGACTACGACCGCTGCTTCTTCTTCGACGAGAATGGCCGCTTCATCGAGGGCTACTACATCGTCGGCCTGCTGGCCGACCAGTTCCTGCGCAAGACCGGCGGCGGCAAAGTCATCCACGACCCGCGCCTGACCTGGAACACCCTGGACCTGGTGGCGGCCGCCGGCGGCCAAGCCATCGAAAGCAAGACCGGCCACGCCTTCATCAAACAGCGCATGCGCGACGAAGACGCGGCCTACGGCGGCGAAATGAGCGCGCACCACTACTTCCGGGACTTCGCCTACTGCGACAGCGGCATGATCCCCTGGCTGCTGGTGGCCGAGCGCCTGTGCCAGTCCGGCCAGACCCTGTCGTCACTGATTGACGCCCGCATCGACGCTTACCCGGCCAGCGGTGAGATCAACCGCACCATCGCCGACCCGCCCAAAGTGATTGCCGCCATCGAAGCCAAGTACGGCGTCGGCGCCAACAAGGTCAGCCACGTCGACGGTGTCAGCATCGAATTCGACGACTGGCGCTTCAACCTGCGCATGTCCAACACCGAACCGGTGGTGCGACTGAACGTGGAATCGCGGGCTGATATCCCGCTGATGGAAGCGAAGACCGAAGAGTTGCTGGCGGAGATGGAACGGCTGAACGGGTAAGTTGGGAAGTAGAGACTGGCATGCCTCAGCCGGGCGGCAAACGATCAGCTCGCAGGCCCTGACCGCTTGCCCAAACACCTATGCCAAAAATCAGAGCCAGTCGTTCAGCATGATCCCGATGCCGATCCGCTCAATCCGCTCGTTGTAGTCAATCAGACTCTCCCCATACCCGTTGTAGTACTGGAAAAAGCCCTTAACCGTATCCCCCATGGGAAAACTGTAGCCAAACTCCACCGACGTCTTGTTGTCCGACCGCAGGTTGTTCATCAGGCTCAGGGAAAAGGTCCGATCCTCGGACAGCTTGTACACCGCCGTGTAGTTGGCGTGGCCCAGATAACGCTCGATGTCGGCGTTATCGTCCTTGTCGCCCTCGGGAATGCGCCACCAGGGCTGGATCATGAACAGCCAGCGGTCGTAGCTGTAGGCGATTGAGCCCATCACCCGGTTCCAGCTGCGCGACCGCGGCTCGGATTGGCCGTTGGATTGGTGATTGAAGCCGAGGGTGACCGCGCTCAGTGTGCCCTTGCCGATTTTGTAATCGGTCTGGTAGCGCAGAAAGATCTCCGGCTCGTAGTTGGTCTCCCGGAACGGGGCCGACTCGTCCCGGTTGTAAACCTGCCAGAAGGACTTCTGGGTGTAGCCGAACCACATGGTGGTGCGGTCGTCGAGCAGACCGGTGAGCAGCGGCACCTTGAAGCTGATCTGGTACTTGGCTTCCTCCCGTTCCAGATCGTAGTCGTAGTCGGTGCCGCCCAGGCGGGGGCTGACGGGGTTCGGGTTCGGATCCTTGACCCAACTGATGGGCAGGATATAGGTCGGCCGGTAGCCGACAAAGCTGCCGGAAAACGAAAACACCGCCTTCTCGGCGGCAATGTAACGATCCACCAGGGCGGCCATCACGCCCTCGTCGCTGTCGCCATCCGCGGCCACTTCCTTCACCGTGGTTTCCCGGCTCGGCAAGGTCTTGTCGGCTTCCTGCTCGACCTGCTGGACCTTGTCCGGCGGCGCCTGCTCCCGGGCCTGGTTGGGATCCAGCACCTGATCGTAGCAGGCCAGCCGGCGCACCCCGTTCTCGATCAGCGCGCATTCCTCGGCCGACAGCAGCTGGGCCGCATCGTCCTGGCCTCCGGTGTCTTCCGAGTTGCTGGCTGGCTGGGCGCCGACGGTGCCGGCCACCAGGGCCAGGCCAAAAACCGGTGAAACAGACAGGAATGAGCGCATCAGTGAGTCCTTAACTGGCGGAGAGACTGAACCAGGTATTGGCCACGCCGTATACCCAGACACCGATCAGGGTAACGGCCAGCAGCGAAAAGATGACTTTGTGACGGAACCGGTTGGCGGTCTCCGCCGCCGCGACCCAGCGCAGGTACATCAACCCGATGAAGCTGAGGAATACGCCCAGGCTGGCCAACGCCGGAATCAGCAGCCAGGCCGGCTGGATCTGGCCGCCGTCCCCGGTCTGGCCGGACAGCCAGGCCATGGACCCCAGCAGGATGGCCAGGGCGGTGAATTCGGCAATCAGCAGCAGCTTGCGCAGCGGGTGAGGCGAGGGCATGTCGGGTTGAGGCATAGTGGGTCCTGAATTCAGAGAGTTAACACCAGTTTATGGTAATCGTATGACCGGCAAAACGCTGTTTGACTTACGAAATGGCAATCCAGCCGGTTGAACCGAACCGCGGATTCTGCCGTTTGGTTTTTTTGGCAGGGTTCAGTCGCTATAATGCGGGCACTGACGATTATAACGCGCTAACGCGAGGTGCATTGTGAAGATGAAGAGAGTCCTGGCTGTCGTACTGCTTGGTTTCGGCCTTACTGCCGGTGCCGTGATGGCAAACGTTGAAGATGAAATTCGGTCACGCATCGCGCCGGTCGGCGAAGTCTGCCAACAGGGTGACGATTGCGGTGCCGCCGCCGCACCTGCCCAGACCGCCAGCTCTGGCCCGCGTCCTGGCCCGGAAGTGTATGACGCCGTGTGCATGGCCTGCCACACCACCGGTGCCGCTGGTGCGCCCAAGAAAGGCGACGCGGCTGCCTGGGCTCCGCGTATCGACAAGGGCATGGAGACGCTGATCAGCCACGCCATCAACGGCTTTAACGCCATGCCGGCGAAAGGCGGTTGCGCCAGCTGCCCGGACGAGGAAATCGCCAACGCGGTCGAGTTCCTGGTCTCCGAGAGCCAGTAAGACGCCACCCGTCCGGAACGAGAAAGCCCCCGCATTGCGGGGGCTTTTTTGTGCCTGGGCGGTTGCTCAGGGCGCGGTTGAATAGCTTTCGAACGACAGTTCACCCCGCAGATGGCGCACCGGGCCGGACTCGCTCCGGATCGGAATCCGCCACTGGGCAAATTCCCCGGCGTCGCCGTGGGCCCCCTCCAGGGCGTTCAGGCGCGGATCCAGCCAGCCGAAGCTGTTGGAGTTGGACAGGGTGATCCAGGCGCCGGCCTCCGTGGACGCGGCCTTGGACACCGTGGCCTCGGGCAGGGCCTGCCAACTGGCACTGCCGGTATAAGCTTCCACCCGGTCCGGACTGAAGCGCAGGAATGCCTCGCCCTCCGTGCCGAGGATGGTGATGGGCTCGTTGCCCCGGTAGCTGAGCAGGATTCCGGGCCGTGGCGCGTCCAGAATCAAGGTGCTGAGCCCGGGAATGCCCGGTTGTTCGGTGATGCTGGCCTTAACCACACCGGCCGGAACCTTGTCCGCGTCCGGGGCGCCGTGAGCCCCTGCCGGTCCGGAGACCGCCAGGGACACCAGGCCGAACAGCACCAGGGCCGGCAAGCGCGGCCCCCGGTCAGGTTCGACTCGCATACGCAGGCTTCCTTTCCCGGTTACAGGAGGTCGATGGTGGACTCGATGACGCCGTCCACCGTCATGGTGGAGTCGGCCACCTGGGTCGGCGCCATGCACTCAAGCCCCTCGTTGACCACGGTGATGGGCGCCGACACCGACGGCACCCGGCCCTCCGGGGTGTCCTTGCTGACAAACAGCATATACTCGCCCGCCGGCACCACATTGTGGTTGTCCGGCATCCGCAGGGTCATCTTCTGGCCCTGGGACTTTTCCACCACCAGTTCGATGGCGCGCTGGTCGCCGTCGATCAGGTGGGTCATCACCGTGCGCCGAATCAACAGCGCCTGGTCGATGTCCTCGGCGTTGCCCTCAAGTTTGATGCGGAAGCGGTCGCCAATGGTCAGGCTGCGCGGTGCCTGCTTGATCTCCGGGCGGTCGTTGCGCAGGGCATAGGGCGGCGTGTAGATCTCGAAGCTTGGATCGCGGCCGTCATAGGGCGCCAGACCGAAGTCCTGCAGGTCGACGAACGACAGGTAGGCGGTGTTGATCGGCGAGTGCCCGGCGATCATCACCCGGCCATCCTCCATCAGCACCGCGGTGTTGTGGTAGGTGCGGGACTGGTTGGCCATGGCCATTTCGGTCCAAGTGCCGGTGGCCGGATCAAACCGCTCGGCGGTGCGGATCGGACCTTCCAGGCCGGGCGCCGCGACGCCGTCGCGGGTGCCGCCGCTGAACACCATGACACTGCCATCCGGCATCAGCACGTTGGTGCCGTACCAGCGCGGCTGGTTCAGGGGCCCGGTCAGTCGGGATTCGTAATCGATCTGGTCGCCGTTGGTGCGGATGGTGTCGATCCGGCTCTGGGCGATCGGCACGTAACCACCGGGGTTGGTGAGCAGGCCGTAGCTGGGCACGCCGCCGGCGGTCAGCAGTTCCACGTCCGTGTAGTTGCCATTGGCGTCCGGTTTGAGCGGCAGCATGGTCGAGGAGGTGGAGCCGCGCATACCGCCGGCGATGGCCATCTTCAGGCTCTCCTCGGAGGCGGTCACGGTCACGCTGGTCTCGCGCAGCTCAGCCGGGCTGCGGACCACACCGCCCAGTAACTCGGCCGCCTGTTCCAGCGAGCCGTTGGTGATGTTGAGGGTGCTGCTGAGCTGGCCCAGGCCATTCTCGTCCAGGCGCAGGGGCAGACCGGCGTAGCCGATGTCGTTCCAGCGCTGGGTGTCCGGGTTGTAGCTGGCGACGATGTTCCACAACGCCTGGTCGTAGCCCTGGCCGAACGGGTTGAAGGCCTGACCGCCGGCGTTGTAGAGCACGTGGCCGTTGGGCAGCAGGTGCATGCGCGGGTACAGCGGCAGCGACCGGTCCGCGGTGGACGGGTTCTGATGCCAGGTGCCAGCACAGGGGTTGTAGGTTTCCGTTTGCACGACATTGCGGCCGCTGTTGACCGGGTCTTCCGGGTACACCGGCTTGAGCAGTTTGGTCACACCGCTGGCGACGAACACATTGCCGTTACCCAGGGTCACCAGCGAGGGGTACCAGCGGCCGAAGTTCATATCACCGCTTTGAGTCCAGGTGTTGGAGGCCTCGTCAAAGATCCGGGAATTTTTGATCCCCTCCAGCTCCGCGACCCCCAGGGGCATGCCGTCGATGCCGGGCTCGGAGTAGTAATCGGTGCCGCCCACGGCCAGCACGTTACCGTTGGCCAGGCCGATGACGTCGGAGCAGAACAGGGCGCCGTCGTTGTGGGCGCTTTCATCGGCGTTGTCGATGGCGCCGTCCAGCAGCGTATCGTTCAGCAGGGTCTGGCTGTCATTGCCGTCCGGGTTGGCACCGGCTCGCAATGGATCGGGCTTGCGCCAGGTCGGGGTGTCGTCGGCGCCCAGGGCCAGCACCCGGGATTGGTCGTTGATGGAGACCTGGCCGAATTCCCCGACGATGGAGGTCTCCACATTCTCCGTGCCTTCCAGGGCGTTCAGGTACAGGATCCGGCCGTCCTTGAGCAGGGCCATGGTGCCGGCGGCGGGCTTGCATTCCAGGTCGCCTTCGGCATTTTCGACGCATTTTTCGTCGGTGGTCACGGTTTCGCCGTCGACCACGATGGTGGGTTCGGCAAACGGCGAGCCAAACCGGCCCTGTTCGCTGTAGCCCGGCTGGAATACCGGTGTCGTCGTTTGGGAAGCGCCATCCTCGGCATCGTCTGAGTCAGAATCATCCAGATCTGCGTGAATGCTACCGGCGGCCACCAATAGCAGCGAGCCGGTGATTGCGGAAAAACGCTTGTGGAAACGGGACATTACGTCCTCCTGATTTGTTGTTGTCTGGAGAGGATCGGATTCCTCATTAACTCAACGTGTCAGGAGGCGGGAAGGTTTCATCTGGCGGCTGTCAAATCAGGCCCCGAGGTCCCCCAGCAGGGCACTCAGGGTGGCCTTGCCTTTCTTCTGGTTGGCTTCGACGTCCAGGTCGCCCTGGCCTTCCCAGCGCAGGTCCTCCTCTGGCAACTCGTCCAGGAAGCGGCTGGGGATGGTCTCGATCTTTTCGCCGTATTGCTTGCGGGTGGCGGCGTAGGTGAGGGTCAGGGTTTCCCGGGCCCGGGTGATGCCCACGTACATCAGCCGCCGCTCTTCCTCGATGTTGCCTTCCTCGATGCTGCTGCGGTGCGGCAGGATTTCCTCCTCCAGGCCCATGATGAAGACATGGGGGAACTCCAGGCCCTTGGAGGCGTGCAGGGTCAGCAACTGGACCTTGTCGCTGTCGTCGTCCTCTTCCCGCTGTTCCATCATGTCGCGCAGGATTAGCTTGGTGATGGCGTCTTCGATGCCCAGCTCGTCGGCGGTGCCCTTGCCGTCGTCCAGCATGCGCTGGATCGACTCCACCAGGTACCAGATGTTTTCCATCCGGCGCTCGGCCTGTTTCGGGGTGCCCGAGTGCTGGTGCAGCCATTCCTCGTACTCGATGTCGGTGAACAGCTGCTTGATTACCGGAATCGGGTCCTCGCTGTGCAAGCGCTCGCAGGTGCTGTCGACCCAGTGCGCGAACCGGCGCAGCCGATCCAGGCCCTTCTCGGCGACGTGGGTTTCCGCCCCCATGTCGCCCAGGGACTTGAACAGGCTGACGTTGCGGGCCCGGGCGTAGTGGCTGAGCTGTTCCAGGGTGCGCGGGCCGATCTCGCGCCGGGGCACGTTCACCACCCGCAGGAAGGCGGCGTCGTCGTCCGGGTTGATCAGCAGGCGCAGGTAGGACATGGCGTCCTTGATCTCGTTCTTGGAGAAGAACGACTGGCCGCCGGAGATCCGGTAAGGGATCTGGTAGGCCTGCAGCTTCATCTCCAGCAGCCGGGCCTGGTGGTTGCCCCGGTAAAGCACCGCGAAATCCCGGAACTCCAGGCCCTGTTTCAGCTTCTGGTCGAGGATCTCGGTGGCCACCCGCTCGGTCTCGGCGTCTTCGTTGCGGCAACGGATCACCCGCAGTTCCTCACCGATGGTGTGGTCACTCCACAGCGCCTTTTCAAACACGTGCGGGTTGTTGGCGATGACCGTGTTGGCGCTGCGCAGGATGCGCCCGGTGGAGCGGTAGTTCTGCTCCAGCTTGACGATCTTCAGGCTGGGAAAGTCCTCGTTCAGCTGCACCAGGTTTTCCGGCCGGGCCCCGCGCCAGGCGTAGATCGACTGGTCGTCGTCGCCCACCACGGTGAAGGCGGCGCGCTCGGCTACTAGTAGCTTGACCAGCTCGTACTGGCACACGTTGGTGTCCTGGTACTCGTCCACCAGCATGTAGCGGATCTTGCGCCGCCATTTCGCCAGCACCTCGGGGTTGGTGCGGAACAGCTGCACCGGCAGCAGGATCAGGTCGTCGAAGTCGACGGCGTTGTAGGCCTTCAGGTACTCGTTGTACTTCTTGTAGATCAGGGCAATGCGCTGTTCGCGCTCGTCCGCGGCCTTGCTCAGGGCCTCAGCGGGGCCGCGCAGGGCGTTTTTCCAGGACGAGATGGTCATCTGCACGTCGTTCAGCTCGTCGCCGGCTTCGGCGCTGCCGGCATTGAGCATCAGGTCCTGCAGCAGGGCCTTGGCGTCCTCGGCATCGAAAATGGAAAAGCCGGGGTGGTAACCCAGGTGGCTGTATTCCTCCCGGATCATGTTCAGGCCCAGGTTGTGAAAGGTGGAGACAATCAGGCCACGGGTCAGCTTGCGGTCGACAATGCGGCCGACCCGCTCCTTCATCTCCCGGGCAGCCTTGTTGGTGAACGTCACCGCCGCGATGTGCCGGCCCGGAATGCCGAGCTGCTCGATCAGGTAGGCGATCTTGCGGGTGATCACGCTGGTCTTGCCACTGCCAGCGCCGGCCAGCACCAGCAGGGGGCCGTCAGCGTAGCGCACCGCTTCACTTTGTCTGGGATTGAGTTTACTCACAAATCACGGGCCAGAATGGAACTGAAAGGACTATCGGACGTTTGGGCTATTCTACACCAGCGAGACTTTCTGTACCTTGAAGATCTTTCGACTATCCTAGAAATCACGGACGGCCACGCACGAATGGATTACGCTGAATGACATTGCCTCTGGAGACGGTCAGACCAAGCCAGCTGCGTCTGTTGGTGCTTGTTCCGGATTACGTCGATTTTCTGTGGCTGACAGCGCTGCTGTCGCGCGACCCCGAATTGGTTCCCGACGCCACCTGGTGTCCGGACCTGATCGATTGTGACGACCTGATCCACAACGCCAGTTTTGATGTCATCGTCTGGGACTGCGTGTTCCACTCCGGTTCCGAGTCCGCCTTCCTGCAGTACCTGGCCGTGGCCAGCAACGAAAAGCCCATCCTGGCCCTGAGTGCCGAAACCGAGCGCGCGCGTGCGCCGGACCTGCTGGCGGCCGGCGCCGACGACTATCTGTGCCGGCAGAGCCTGGACCAGTGGAGCCTGCGCCGGGCCGTGCGCGGGCTCTGGTACCGGGAACAGCTGTCGGAATCGGCCCATGGCCAGTTGGGCCGCGACGTCGCCACCGGGTTCATCAATCGCGACCTGTTCTTCGACCGGCTACAGCAGTCGTTGCTGCGGGCGGAACGGGGCGGCGACCGGCTGGCCCTGCTGCACCTCAACATCGACGATTTCCGCAGCATCAACGAATCCTTCGGTTACCAGAAAAGCGACCTGCTGATGATCCGGCTGGCCGAACGCCTGCGCCAGGCCCTGCGCCGGGTCGATTCGCTGATGCGCATCGGCGGTGACGAGCTCGCCATCATCGTCGAGAAGGTCGAGGATTCCCTCGACATCACCCAGATCATCCGCAAGGTAGTCAGTGTGCTGGACGAGCCGGTGACCCTGGATGGCCAGGCCATCGCGGTCAACGCCAGCCTCGGCGTGGCCACCTACCCGGAGGCCGGGGACAGCCCGGAGACCCTGCTGCGCCGGGCCAATCGCGCCATGTTCGAAGCCAAGCGCGACCCGGGCACCAGCTACCGCTTCTACGACCGGCACCTGCACGTGTCCGCCGGCTATCAGCTGCGCCTGGAGGCCGACCTGCGGACCGCACTGCGGGGCCGGGAGCTGGAACTCTACTACCAGCCCCGCATTGACCTGGCCACCGAGGAGGTGCGCGGGGTGGAATGCCTGCTGCGCTGGAATCATCCGGAGCGTGGCCTGGTGGGACCGGACGAGTTCATTCCGGTGGCCGAGCGCAGCGGGCTGATCGTGCCCATCGGCTACTGGGTGATCGAGCAGGCCTGCCAGCGCCTGCAGGAGTCCGCCGACCTGGGCTTTCCCGGCCTGGTGTTCGCGGTCAACCTGTCGTTCCGTCAGTTCCACGACCGCAAGATGACCGAGACCATCTTCCGCATCATCTTCAACGCCAATGTCGACACCAGCCTGCTGGAGCTGGAGCTGACCGAAAGTGCGATGATGCACGACCCCGAATACGCCCAGCGGTGCCTGCGCGAACTCAACCAGCTGGGCATCAGCTTTGCGCTGGACGATTTCGGCACTGGCTTCTCGTCCCTGAGCAACCTCCAGCACCTGCCCATTTCCCTGGTCAAGATCGACAAGTCCTTCGTCCAGGAATTGGGCCACTCCGCCGACGCCGAGCACATCATCCGCGCCATCATCAGCCTGGCCCACAGTCTGCAGATCAGTGTCGTGGCCGAGGGTGTGGAAACCGAGGGCCAGCTCGAGTTCCTGCGCCAGCAGCACTGCGATGAGATCCAGGGCTACTATTACGCCCGTCCCATGCCCTGGCACGACCTTGTGCAATTCCTGCGCAGCCGCGGACAGTCCGCTTGCCTGCAACGTTAAGCCGCTGTACCTTTCCTCCTTTAATCCGACACCGATCCCAGTTTACAGAGGTTGCATGAACAGTATTTCCAGGCGCATCGCCGACGAGCTCGGCGTTCGTGAACAACAGGTCAATGCCACCGTCGAACTGCTTGATGAGGGCGCCACCGTTCCGTTTATCGCCCGTTACCGGAAGGAAGTCACCGGATCCCTGGACGACAGCCAGCTCCGCTCCCTGGAAGAGCGCCTGCGCTACCTGCGTGAACTGGAAGACCGTCGCAGCACCATCCTCAACAGCATCGAAGAGCAGGGCAAGCTGACCGACGAACTGCGTGCCAGCATCAACGATGCCGACACCAAGAACCGCCTGGAAGACCTGTACCTGCCGTACAAGCCCAAGCGCCGGACCAAGGCCCAGATCGCCCGGGAAGCCGGTCTTGAACCCCTGGCCGACGCCCTCTACGAGGACCCGACGCAGGACCCGGAAACCACCGCCCAGGGCTACCTCAATGCCGAGGCCGGGGTGGACGACACCAAGGCCGCCCTCGATGGCGCCCGCTACATCCTGATGGAGCGCTTCGCCGAGGACGCCGAACTGCTCGGCAGCCTGCGGGACTTCATCTGGCAGGAAGGTCAGCTCAAGGTGTCGGTGATCGAGGGCAAGGAAACCGAAGGCGCGAAATTCCGCGACTACTTCGATCACGTGGAGCCGCTGAAGAAGGTGCCCTCGCATCGGGCCCTGGCCATTCTCCGTGGCCGCAACGAGGGCATTCTGGCTTACACCCTGGTGGTGGGCGACGCCGACGAGGATCGCCGGGCCCCGCACCCGGCCGAGCAGCGCATCGCCGCGCACTGGAACATCCGGGACAACGACCGGGCTGCCGACAAGTGGCTGTCGGAGGTGGTGCGCTGGACCTGGCGGGTCAAGCTGTCGACCCAGATCGAGACCGATCTCATGGCCCAGGTGCGCGAAGCCGCCGAAACCGAAGCCATCAACGTCTTTGCCGCCAACCTGAAAGACCTGTTGCTGCTGGCGCCGGCCGGGCCGCGCCCGACCCTGGGCCTGGACCCGGGGCTGCGGACCGGGGTCAAGGTCGCGGTGATCGACGGCACCAGTCAGGTGGTCGGCCACGGCGCCATCTACCCGCACGCGCCGAAGAACCAGTGGGACCCGTCCATCGAGCAGCTGGCCAAGTGGTGTCGGGACTACAAGATCGAACTGATTGCCATCGGTAATGGCACCGCGTCCCGGGAAACCGAAAAGCTGGTGGCGGATCTGTGCAAGCGCTACCCGGAACTGAAGCTGGCGCGCATCGTGGTGAGCGAATCCGGGGCCTCGGTCTATTCCGCCTCCGAGTTCGCCTCCCGGGAACTGCCGGACCTGGATGTGACCATCCGCGGCGCGGTGTCCATCGCCCGCCGCCTGCAGGACCCGCTGGCCGAGCTGGTGAAGATCGAACCCAAGTCCATCGGGGTCGGCCAGTACCAGCACGACGTGTCCCAGGTGCAGCTGTCCCGCAGCCTGGACGCGGTGGTCGAGGACTGCGTCAACGGCGTCGGCGTCGACCTGAACACCGCCTCGGTGCCGCTGCTGGCCCGGGTGTCCGGCCTGAACCAGAGCATTGCCCAGAACATCGTTGATTTCCGCAGCCAGAACGGTCTGTTCAACAACCGCAAGCAGCTGCTCAAGGTCGCCCGCCTGGGCGACCGCACCTTCGAGCAGGCGGCGGGCTTCCTGCGCATCGCCGGCGGCGACAACCCGCTGGATCGCTCGTCGGTGCACCCGGAGGCCTACGGCGTGGTGCAAGCCATCGCCGCCAAGAACAACCGCAAGGTCGAGGACATCGTCGGCGATTCCGCGTTCTTGCGTGGTCTGAAACCCCAGGACTACGTAACAGAACAGTTCGGGGTGCCGACCATCAAGGACATCATTGCCGAACTGGAGAAGCCGGGGCGCGATCCGCGACCGGAGTTCCGCTTTGCCAGCTTCGAGGAAGGGGTGGAAACCCTCAGTGACCTGGAGCCCGGCATGGTGCTGGAAGGCTCGGTCACCAACGTCACCAACTTCGGCGCCTTCGTCGACATCGGTGTGCACCAGGACGGACTGGTGCACATTTCCGCGCTGTCCCATACTTTCGTGAAGGACCCGCGGGAAGTGGTCAAGGCCGGGGACATCGTCAAGGTCAAGGTGCTGGATGTGGACATCCCGCGCAAGCGCATTGCCCTGTCCATGCGCATGGATGACCAGCCCGGTGCCAAGAACGACGGCAAACCGGCCGGTGCCGGACGTGGCCGGAGCGAGTCGAAAGGCGGTGGCCGTGGCCCGCGCCAGTCGGGCGGCGGGCAGAAACAGCAGCAGGGTGCCATGGCGGGCGCACTGGCCCAGGCCCTGGCCTCGGCGCGCAAGGATGGCCGGTAACCGGTTCTCTATCTTTTCATCGGTCCAGGCCGCTCACGAGGCGGCGCGGACCAGAGCAGGAGTTCACCATGGCTGAATCCCGCCACTCTGTGTTTCGCCAGTTTGCCGCCAGTGACTGGAATGGCTTCCTGAAAGGGGTCGAGAAGGAAGGTCTGCGGGTCGACCGGAACGGCTTCATTGCCCAGACTCCGCACCCCCAGGCGCTGGGCTCGACCCTGACCCACCCGCGCATCACCACCGACTACTCCGAGGCCCTGCTGGAGTTGATCACCCCGGTGTGTTCCAGCACCCAGGCCATGCTGGCGTCGCTGCGGGACATCCACCGGTTTGTGCAGCAGAACCTGGGCGACGAGCTGTTCTGGTCAGCCAGTATGCCCTGCGAGCTGGACGGCGATGCCAGCATTCCCATCGCCGAGTACGGCAGCTCCAACATCGGCAGGCTCAAGCATGTGTATCGACAGGGCCTGGCGGTGCGCTATGGCCGGATGATGCAGAGCATCGCCGGGGCGCACTACAACCTGTCGCTGCCGGACAGTTTCTGGCGCACCTGGCAGCAGGCCCTGGGGAATGAACAGACCTTAAAAGACTTCAAGTCGGACCAGTACTTCTGGCTGATCCGCAACTTCCGCCGCCGCAGCTGGCTGCTGATGCTGCTGTTCGGCGCTTCACCGGCGCTGGACGCCAGCTTTGTCGCCAACGTCAGCCACGAGCTGAGCCGGTTTGACGCCCACACCTGGTTCGGGCCGGACGCCACCTCCCTGCGCATGGGGGATCTGGGCTACCACAACAACGCCCAGTCGTCCCTGAACATCTGTTTCAACGAACTCAGCACCTACACCCAGACCCTGGACCGGGCCATCCACACCACCTGGCCAGCCTACGAGGCCATCGGCACCCGGCGCGGCGACGAGTTCATCCAGATCAACACCAGCGTGCTGCAGATCGAGAACGAGTACTACAGCGCGGTGCGGCCCAAGCGGACCACCGAGCGCGAGGAAAAACCGATACAGGCGCTGGAGTCCCGGGGCGTGGAGTACATCGAGGTGCGCTGCCTGGACCTGGACCCGTTCTCGCCGGTTGGGGTGAACGAAGCCCAGGTCGATTTCCTCGACCTGTTCCTGCTGGACTGCC
The DNA here is from genome assembly GCF_034555935.1 of Marinobacter qingdaonensis. Classification (NCBI taxonomy): domain Bacteria; kingdom Pseudomonadati; phylum Pseudomonadota; class Gammaproteobacteria; order Pseudomonadales; family Marinobacteraceae; genus Marinobacter; species Marinobacter qingdaonensis. The sequence continues at coordinate 142,935 of NZ_JAYDCJ010000003.1, read as the reverse complement.
TGCTGGCAGACAGCCCCCGCATCGGCGATGCCGAGTGCGAGCGGCTGGATGACAACTACAAGGACGTGGTGGCCCGGGGCCGGTATCGGGACCTGAGCCTGTGCCGGGGCGGGAACCGCACCCCGGTCGACCAGGCGGCCCGGGAACTGTTCGATCAGCTGGAGCCGCTGGCGGAACTGCTGGACGGCTGGAACGGTGGTGACACCTATCGCTCGGCCCTGGCCGAGCAGCGCCGGAAACTGCCGGACACCGGCGCCTGGGCCGTTCCCTCGGCCGAGGTGGTGGCGGCCATGCAGAGCTCCGGCTTGGGCCATCGGGAGTGGGTCATGGAGCAGTCCCGTCGCCATCAGCAGGCGTTGCGCAGTGAGACCCTGGATCCGGAGGTGCTGGCCGCGTTCCAGACCATGACCCGGGAGTCACTGGGCGAGCAGCAGCGCATGGAAGCGGCGGATGGTCAGCCCTTTGCCGAGTTCCTCGACCAGTACCTGAAATCCTGAGCGCAGCCCCTGCCTCCGAAGTGGACCTGGTGCACAGAAACTGACCAGAAACCTGTCAGACTGTGGCTTTACGGTTAGCGTCTGTAACACCACGGGCAGGGGAGCGGTCATGGCAAGGGATATCAAACTCGGCTGGGACGTCGAGGCATTGAACAAGGCGTACCGTCAGGGCCATATGGCGGCCTCCATGGGGCTGGAGAAGGCCCGGTGCCCGTACCGGGGCGAGGTGGTGATTGCCGCCTGGGAGGCCGGTTGGGACGACGCCGACCTGGCGGTCCGGCAAAGCCGACCGGATCCGGACGACCTGTTCTCCCGCATCGCCTGACCCGGCCCGGTTACCTACTTCTGCACCACAAACTCCGTAAACAGCACACCGGTGACCGTCTCACCGGTTTCCTGCGCCGCCAGCACCTGGTTGATCCGGGTCTTGGCTTCTTCCCGCAGGGCCGTCTGGCCCTCCATCGAGCTCAGGCGTTCGGCATCGGTCTGTTCACCGAACAACATCACCAGCTCGTGGCGCAGGCTGGGCATGTGCGCCTCCACCGCAGGCCGGGCACCGGTGCTGGACACCCGCAGGCTGACCGACGCTTTCAGGTAGGTGACCTTGGCGCCGGGCTGGCCCACGTGGGTGACGAACGGCGGGTCCATGGCGACGTAGTCGGTGATGCCCGGTTCCTCGGTGGTCTCCTCCTCCGCTTCGGTGTCCTCGGCATGGAGCGGCATCGCGGCCAGGGAACTCAGGAGAAACGCCAACATCAGAACGGGTTTTAGCTGAAGTGTCATAAGCTTGAAGTTGATCCTGGTTTAGGGTTTAGTGGCCAATCATCAGCGACGCCACCGGACGCTCCGAGAATAGCAGGCCCGGTGTGTGGATGCAGGTTCAATTAATCAATCCGAGGTGTTCTTTTGACAAGCAGATGGGTGTTCGGGCTGGTATTTCTGGTGTGCGCCGGGTTGCTCGGGGTGGCCTTTTACATGGAGCACGTGATGGGGCTGGAACCCTGCCTGCTGTGCTGGCTCCAGCGCTTTGGTTTCATGGGGGCCGGACTGGTCAGCCTGTTCGCCTTCCTGCAGGGGCCGACCGGCGTGGGCGTGCGTATCTATGGCGGTCTGCTGGCGGTCACCGCCGGGGTCGGCCTGGGCATCGCCGGGCGTCAGCTCTGGCTGCAGAGTCTGCCGGCCGATCAGGTGCCGGCTTGTGGCCCGTCGGTGGACTACATGCTGGAAGTACTGCCGTTCTTCGACGTGCTGGCCACGGCGCTCAAGGGCACCGGTGATTGCGCGGAAGTGGTGTGGCGCTTCCTGGGCCTGAGTATCCCGGGCTGGACGGCGGTGTTCTTCACCGGGTTGGTGCTGGTTGGTCTGGTGCTGTTGTTCCGTCGACCAACACCGCCTGCCAGCATTGCCGGCTGAAACGGTTGCGGCAGACCGCAGGCATGGGGTAAGTTGAAATCAACTTAATGCACACGAGACCGGATCAGTAGAACCAGATCACCAAGCGGAGAACAGGCGTCATGTTGGAAAATTGCCGGAATGCCAGGGAAAGATGGGGCGGGGTCAGCGAACTGATCGATCGCTGGCTCAAGGAACGTCAGGAGCTGCTGGTCTACTACTGTGAGCTGTCCGGTGAAAGCGATTTCACCCAGACCGAGGCGCTGAAGGAAAAATTCGTGCGGCTGTGCGAGGTGCTGGTGGATTACGTGTCGACCGGGCACTTCGAGATCTACGAGCAGCTGGTGCGGGAAGCCAAGGAATTCAACGACGGCGGCACAGAGCTGGCGGCCAAGGTCTACCCACGCATTGCCGAGACCACCGAGGTTGCGCTGAACTTCAACGACCGCCTGGATGGCCGCGCGCTGTCCGAGAGCGACATCAAGGCGTTGTTCGAGGAGCTGTCGAAGCTGGGCGAGACCCTGGAAACTCGCTTCGAGATGGAAGACTTCCTGATCGAGCATCTGCACAACGTGCACGCCAGCAAGGTGGCTTCCGCCTGAGTCACCGAACGGGCAAAAAAAAGCCTCAGCACCGGACACCGGGCTGAGGCTTTTTTGTGGCTGCGAGTTACTCGGAGCCGTCCGCCTGCGGGTTGATGTCCAGCAGTTCGACGTCGAAGATCAGGGTTTCGTTCGGGCCGATGGCGCGGTTGCCACCCGGGCCGTAGGCCAGGTCGGCGGGAATGTAGAGCTTGTAGCGGGCGCCTTCACTCATCAGTTGCAGACCTTCGGTCCAGCCCGGAATGACCTGGTTCAGGGCGAAGGTGACCGGTTCGCCGCGCTCCCGTGAGCTGTCGAAGACCTCGCCGGACAGGAGCTCGCCGGTGTAATGCACCTGAACGGTGTCGGTGGCGGCCGGCTTGTCTCCGGAGCCTTGCTCGAGGACCTCAAACTGCAGGCCGGACTCGGTGGTTTCCACTTCCTCGCGGTCGGCGTTCTCGGCCAGGAAGGCTTCGCCCGCTTCCTGGTTCTTCTGGGCCAGCTCTTCCATCTGCTGGCTCTGCTCCTGCTGCAGCTCCTGCTGGTAGGCCATCAGCGCCTGCTGGATCTCTTCCCGGCTCATGCGCTGGGTTTCCTGATCGCCGGCGTGGCCGTGCTGGATGCCCTGGAGGAACTGGTCCATCTGCAGGTCTGGCAGGTCGTTGCTCATACGCTCACCGAGCACCAGACCCATGCCGTAACTGACTTTCTGGTCGGTGGACTCCAGTTGCGGATCTTCCGGAGTTTCTGGCGGGGTGGAGCAGCCAGCCACAATGCCAGTCATCGCCAGTGCAAGCAGTGTCTTTTTCATTGCTTCATCCTTTAACGTATGTGCAGGGGCGAGCGCCCCGAAGAGTGTGTGTCAGTACGCAGAAGGTAACGGGTTCCCGCGGCCGTTGCCACTGAACATGTGTTAACAAACCAGACGGATTCCCTTAACTGCCATTGACCCCCGGGGAGGGAGCCATCGAGAAGGGGGCGCTGTAGGGGGACTGCCAATCGGTGTCCGGATCCACGGCCCGGCGCCGGCTCAGTTCCTTCTCCGAGCGTTCGATGGCCAGGGTGTTCCAGGGGCCCTGGGCCGGCGGCTGATCGGCGTAGTGCCAGTTGCCCTCGGTGTCCTGCCATTTGAAGACGATGGACGGCCCCTCGGTCGGAATCGGGGACGGAACCAGCCCCTCAAACGCGGGGATGTCGGTTTCCGGTTCGTCGGCGACGGTCTCGGTCACCTGCTCGGGGCCATTGAGGCCGAAGACGATCAGCAACAACAGGAAACCCAATGCCGGGAACGAGAGCCGTATAAGCCATTTGGTGATCATGGCTGGAGGTCTCCCTTGGAGAAGGCGGCCAGGGTGCCGGCCAGTGTGTTCAGTTGGGGCTGCATGCGATCGGCAGCCCCCGCGGTCGGCGCAGCGGCCACCAGATTGGCCCGAATCAGTTCTCTGCTTCCTTGCATATCGCCGGTTTCCGGATCGTTGGTTGTCAGGGTTTGCCAAGCCAGTGCCAATTCAATACGTTCGGCATCCAGTTCGAGACTTGCCACGCCGGCCCGAAATTTCCCCGGCTCGGCGTCTGCCTTGGGCAGGGCCTGTCGAATCGCCCGCAGGGCACCGGTTACACGCTCCCGCCACTCTGTTACCGTAGCGTCCTCGAGGCCCGAGTAGCGGCGGCCATGCAACGCCAGCCAACCGGCCGACAGCAGGCGCGTGACGCTCCAGCCCTGCTGCTGCAACGCCAGGCACTGCGCCTGCACGTTGTCGAATTGCCAGAACGCCAGGGCAAACCGCCACAGCGGATTGTCGGGCTGCAGGTTGGCCGGTAAAGCCAGGCCGGTATCGGTCGGTGTTTTCGTTGTGCTTTCTGGAACAGCCGACATAACCACGGGGCCTTCCTTGACAACTTTACGTTGATAAAATAGACACATGCTAACGATAACGGATCTCAGTTTACAACGGGGCGGCGTCTGGTTGCTACAGTCGGTCAACCTGACCGTTCAGCCCGGCCAGCGGGTGGCCATTGTCGGCGCCAACGGCGCCGGCAAATCCAGTCTGTTCCAGCTCCTGCTCGGCCAGTTGGCGCCCGAGCAGGGCACCGTGTCGCTGCCCGGCGGCTGCCGGATTGCCCACATGGCCCAGGAGGTCGAGGCGTCCGAACGCAGCGCCCGGGATTTTGTCCTCGACGGTGACCTGGAGCTCCGACGTCTGGAGCGGGAGCTGGCCCAGGCCGAAGCCCGGGGTGACGATCACGCCCAGGCCCGGCTCCACGGTGAACTGGACGTGCACGAGGCCTGGTCCGCGCCCCGGCGGGCCGAAGCCCTGCTGCGCGGTCTCGGTTTTTCCGACGCCGACACCGGTCGTCCGGTCTCGGCCTTCTCCGGTGGCTGGCGCATTCGCCTCAACCTGGCCCAGGCGCTGATGCGCCCGTCCGACCTGTTGCTGCTGGATGAGCCCACCAACCACTTGGACCTGGACGCCTGCCTGTGGCTGGAAAACTGGCTGCGCCGGTACCCGGGCACCCTGCTGTTCATTTCCCACGACCGGGATTTCATGGACCGGGTCGCCAGTCACGTGGTGCACTTCGATCGCCAGCAGCTGGAGCTGTACACCGGCAATTACACCGCCTTCGAAGGCCAGCGCAGTGAACGCCTGGCGCAACAGCAGGCCGGCTTCGAGCGTCAGCAGGCCCGGATTGCTGAAATCCAGCGGTTCATCGACCGGTTCAAGGCCAAGGCCACCAAGGCCCGTCAGGCCCAGAGCCGGGTCAAGGCGCTGGAGCGGATGGAGCGGATTGCCCCGGCCCACGTCGACTCGCCGTTCAGCTTCGAATTTCCGGTTGCCGAGAAGGTCTCCAACCCGCTGTTGTCGATCCGACACGGCCAGGCTGGTCATGGCTCGACGCCGATTCTCGATGGCATTCATCTTACGCTCTTGCCGGGCAGTCGAATTGGCCTTTTGGGCCCGAATGGCGCCGGCAAATCGACCCTGATGGACGCTCTGCGCGGCGAGAAGACCCTGCTGGCGGGCGAGCGCACCTGTGGCGAGCACCTGGCCATCGGCTACTTCGCCCAGCACCAGCTGGAATCACTGGATCTGGACGCCAGCCCGTTCCTGCATCTGCAGCGCCTGGCGCCCAAGGCGTCCGAGCAGAGCATTCGCAATTTCCTGGGCGGTTTCGATTTTCATGGCGACGAGGCCCTGAGCGCGATCCGGTCGTTCTCCGGTGGCGAAAAAGCCCGGGTGGCCCTGGCCGTGATCGCCTGGCAGCGGCCAAACCTGCTGTTGCTGGACGAGCCCACCAACCACCTGGACCTGGAGATGCGTCAGGCCCTGACCATGGCCCTGCAGAACTTCGACGGCGCCATTGTCGTGGTGTCCCACGATCGCCATCTGCTGCGCAACACCGTGGATGAGTTCTGGCTGGTGAACGAGGGCCGGATCGAGGAATACCAGGGCGACCTGGAGGATTACGAACGTTGGCTGGCGGATCGCCGCAAGGACGAGGCCGAGGCGCCCCGGCGACCGCAGAACGGCGACGGCGCCAACGGTGCGGCCGCCACGGACAGCGCGGTCGGTGAAAGTGCCGAGGATCGCAAGGCGCGCAAACGGGCCGAGGCGGCCCTGCGCCAGAAGCTTAGCCCCTATCGCAAGCAGCAGACGGCGCTGGAGGCGGAAATGGACAAGTTGCAGCAAACCCTGACGGCGCTGGAGTCGGATCTGGCCGATCCCGGTCTGTACGACGCCGACGGCAAGGCCCGGCTGCAGGAACTGCTGGGCCGGCAGGCCGAGGCCAAGGGCCGACTGGAAACGGTGGAAGCGGAATGGCTCGAGGTCAGTGAAACCGTGGAGTCCCTGGAGACCGAGCTGGCCGGCTAGGCCGGCTCAGCCGCCGACAATCTCCAACTGGAAGTCCTGTTTCGCCAAATAGTCGCGCTCGTTCTCCAGGTCGGCCAGGGTGAGCGGCCGGTCGGCCAGCCAGCCCTCGTCAAACTCCACCACCAGCTTGCGGTCGTCGGCGCTCAGCCGGAACCGGGGCGGGGGCTCGAGATTGCGCGGATGCTGGATCAGCACCGCCAGACGGACCAACACGCACAGGTAGCGCAGCCGGGTTTCGTCTTCCGGTTCCAGGCCCTCGAAAATGGCCGGGGAGAACTTGCGGCGATGGCCGCGCACCAGGGTGGCCAGGTCCCGCTGGAACTGCTGGCTGAAGCCGGGCAGGTCGGAATAGCGCAGCAGGTAGGCGCCGTGCTTGTGGTACTGGCTGTGGGAAATGGTCAGGCCAATCTCATGCAGCCGACAGGCCCAGCGCAGGGCTTCCTCGTCACTGGTGGTGCGCAAGTTCCAGGTGTTGGCGACCTGCTCCCAGGCCGCCACGGCCGTGGCCTCGACCGCCGCGCCATGATCCTGATCGACGTGGTAGCGCTCCTGCAGCGCCGAAATGGTCCGCTCGCGCACATCCTCGTGCCGGAACCGGCCGGCAATGTCGTACAGCAGCCCCTCGCGCAGGGCGCCGTCGGCGAAGGTCATGTCGTCAATGCCCAGGGATTGGAAGGCGGCCATCAGGATGGCAAAGCCGGCCGGGAAAATGCTCCGGCGGTCTTCCCGGATCCCCAGGTCCCCCAGTTTCTCGGTCTTGCCCATGTCCACCAGGCGTTTGCGCAGTTCCTGCATGCCGGTGCGGGTGATGGTGCCATCGGTGATTTTCAGACTGGCCAGGGCGTTGGAGATGGCCTTGATCGAGCCGGACGAACCCACGGCACTCTGCCAGCCAACGGAGCGATAATGCTGGCGGATGTTGAGAAGTTCCTGCTCGGCGTGGGTAATGGCCTTGTCCATCTGCCGGCGGGTGATCTTGCCGTCGGGGAAGTAGCGGTTGCGGAAGGACACGCAGCCCATGTGCAGGCTCTCGAGGACCTGGGGCTCGAAGCGCTGACCGATGATGAACTCGGTGCTGCCACCGCCGATGTCGATCACCAGCCGCCGGCCACTGTCGTCGGACAGGGTGTGGGACACCCCCAGGTAGATCAGGCGGGCTTCCTCGCGCCCGGCGATGATCTCCACCGGATAGCCCAGCACTTCCTCGGCCCGGTCCATGAACGCCTGGGCGTTACGGGCCACCCGCAGGGCGTTGGTGCCGACAATCTGCACCGAGTCGGCGGGGATGCCGTTCAGGCGCTGGGCAAAGCGACTCAGGCAGGCCAGGGCCCGTTCCTGGGCTTCCGGGGTCAGCCGGTTGTGCTCGTCGAGCCCGGCTCCCAGTTGCACCTTCTCGCCCATCTTTTCCAGGGTGCGGATCTCTCCGTGTACCAGCCGGGCCACCACCATGTGGAAACTGTTGGACCCCATGTCGATGGCGGCGAGGACCTCTGAAGAGGAAGGCGCAGCGTTTTCGGCGGTGGATGCGGCCGTCACGTTGGTCGAAATCCTTTTAAGATGAGCTTTGGCGCTACTATAAGCGAAATCCCTCAGGACTGTCAGTAACGGACAGACCGATCTACCGCTTCACATATTGCGGACCAATCGCGTAAAGTATGGCGTATCTCGATTAGGGTGAAAGGCCGCCGGCCATCGAGCCAGAGGCCTTTCGACGAAGTAAACAGCGCCCCGCCGCAGTAAGACACGCACACTGCCAGGGTGTGGGGCGCACGAATCAGGAAAGGGTAATGAGCGGAAATATCGTAAACGTAACCGACGCTTCTTTTGAGCAGGACGTACTGCAGTCCGACGTTCCGGTACTGGTTGACTACTGGGCCGAGTGGTGCGGTCCCTGCAAGATGATCGCGCCGGTGCTGGAAGAGATTGCCGACGAGTACGATGGCAAGCTGAAGATCTGCAAGCTGAACATCGACGAGAACGAGCAGACTCCGCCGAAGTTCAACATCCGCGGTATTCCGACCCTGATGCTGTTCAAGAACGGCAATGTCGATGCCACCAAGGTGGGCGCCCTGTCCAAGTCACAGCTGGCCGCCTTCCTGGACAGCAATCTCTGATTGCCGTCCGTTAAAAAAACCGCCCCTGGGCAGCGCTCACGGGCGGTTTTTTGTGCCTGTATGTCGGTGACCCGGATGGGCTGAGGTGCTTATCACTCCCAAGTAGGTCGGCCTGGCAAAGGCAGGTTTGAAAATGTGCGGAGCCATGGATGGCGGAGCCAAGCGTACACGGACGTATTCACAGCGGTTTTCAAACCTGCCTTTGCCAGGGCGGCCGGTCGCCAGTCTCAGTTCAGGCCCAACGCCTTTTGTCAGGCGTCGCTACTTCCCGGGCGTCCAGGCGTCACTGCGAGCAACATCGGACTCTTTCTGCTCCACCCAATGTTCCCCGGTGGCGGTTATTTCCTTCTTCCAGAACGGCGCCGAGGTCTTCAGCGCATCCATCAGAAACTGGCAGGCGGCGAAGGCGTCGCTCCGGTGCGCACTGCACACCCCGACGAAAACAATCTGATCCTGCAGCGCCAGACGCCCCACCCGGTGGATCACCCGCGCCTGACGCACGTCCCAGCGGGAGGACGCCTCGGCGATCAGTCCCTCGATGACCTGCTCGGTCATGCCCGGGTAGTGCTCCAGGTACAGGCCTTCGACCCCGCTCAGGTCGCCACTGTCCCGCACCAGGCCGGTGAACGTGGCGATGGCGCCGGTGCCGGCGCCGCTGGCCCGGAGTCGCTGGTATTCGGCTGCCGGATCGAAATCACCGGTTTGGATGGAAATCATGTCAGCCTCCGGTCACCGGCGGGAAAAAGGCCACCTCATCGCCGGCTTGTACCTGGGTGGACAGCTTGGCCATGGTCTGGTTCACCGCAATCATCACCGGCTGGTCGCCCTGCAGTTGGGCCCAGGCACCGCCCCGTTCGGCCAGGGTCGCCAGAATGGCGCCAGTGGTCAGATCGGGTTCGGCCGGCAGCGTCAGCTGTTCGGTGTCCAGCTCCTCCCGCAGGCGGGCGAAAAAACGGATGGTGATGGTGTCTGCAGTCATGGTCAGGCCAGAAGCTCGGTGAATGAATAGTAGGTTAACACGTCGCCGACCCGGACCTCGGCGTTTTCCGGAATCACCGCCAGGCCATCGGCCCAACAGGCCGAGCTGAGCATGCCGGAGCTCTGGTTGGGGTAGGCCGACAGGCGCAGCTCACCGGCCTCCAGCCCCTTGCGGGCCCGGAAGAAACCACGACGGATGGACGGTGAGGGCACCTCGAAGCCCGCCGGCAGGCGCTCGCCCACTGGGTGAATCCGGGGCTGGCCCTGGCACTGGCGGATGAACGGCATGACGATCATCGCGAAGGTGACCAGGACCGCGGCCGGGTTGCCGGGCAGCCCGAGTAGCGGGGTGCCCTCGATCTGACCGAACGCCAGCGGCTTGCCCGGTTTGATCGCCAGGCGCCAGAGCGACAGCTTGCCGGAGGCTTCCAGGGTCGCCCGCACGTGATCTTCCTCGCCCACCGAAACTCCACCGGTGGTGATGATCAGGTCGGCCTGGCGGGCGGCGCGCTGCAGGGACGCCTCGGTGGCGGCGCGGTCGTCCGCCAGGCTCTCGCACAGCACCACCTCGCAGGCCGCGTGCTGCAACAGGCCCAGCAGGGTGAAGCGGTTGGTGTTGTAGATCTGGCCCGGCCCGAGCGGAGCGCCGGGTTCCACCAGCTCGTCGCCGGTGGTCAGAATGGCGACCTTCAGTCGGTTCTTGACCGGGACCCGGGCCACGCCCATGGAGGCCAGCAGCCCCAGTTCCTGGGGGCGCAGCCGGGTGCCCGCGGGCAGGGCCAGATCGCCTTGCTTCAGATCCTGGCCCCGGCGCCGGATGTTCTGTCCCGGCGTGACCTCGGTGCCGACCCGGATGCCGGCGTCCGACACCTCCACCTGCTCCTGCATGACCACCGCGTCGGCGCCCGCCGGTATCTCGGAGCCGGTAAAAATCCGCGCGGCGCTGCCCTCGGCCAGCGGCGTGGGCGCGGTGCCGGCGGGAATCCGTGCCGACACCGGAATGGTCTGGCCTTGTGCCAGGTCGCCCTGGCGCAGGGCATAGCCGTCCACGGAACTGTTGTCGGCCGGCGGCACATCCGCCGGCACCAGCTGGTCCTGGGCCAGAATGCGGTCCAGGGCCTCGGGCAGGGCGACGGTTTCGGTGCCGGTCAGGCTGGGCGCCCGGGACAGCAGATGGGTCAGGGCGTCTTCCAGGGGCGTCAGGTCAGAGCTGGCCATGCGCGGTCCTCCTCGGTGGTTCGGCAATGGGCTCAGTTGGGTGCCCGGGTTACGATGGCTTCGTTGACCCGGTGCAGGGGTTTGTCCGGCTTGCGCAGCACCAGCCCGGCAAAGTTGCAGGGGTTGTGGCGGCTGTCGAGCTGGTTGCGCAGGATGCCGTCCCAGCCGGTGCGGCAGGCCCCGGTGGAGCCGGGCAGGCAGAAGACCACGGTGTGGTTGGAGAGGCCGCCAAAGGCCCGGGACTGAATGGTGGAGCTGGCGATCTCGGCGGCGGACTGGCGCCGGAACTCCTCGCCAAAGCCGTCAATGGTCTTGTCCAGCAGCGGCGCGACCGCTTCCGGCGTGCTGTCCCGCTCCGAAAAGCCGGTGCCGCCGGTGATCAGCACCACGTGCACGCCCGGGTCGGCAATCCAGTGTGCGACCAGGGCGCGTATCAGGTACACGTCGTCCGGCAGGATGCGGCGGGCGGCCAGCTGATGGCCGGCTTTCAGCAGACTGTCGGCTAGAAACTGGCCGGAGGTGTCCTGATCCGGGCCGCGGGTGTCCGACACGGTCAGCAGGGCGATGTTGAGGGGCTTGAATTCGCCGTTCAGGTCGATGCCCATGGTGTGGTCTCCGTAAACTTCGATAGATACTGGTCTGCCAAGTATCCGGATCACGGCCGGGGATTGGAAGGGCCGGCCCGGTCAGGGCGCGAGTCACCCGGCTGTGCCGGGAAGTGGTGTTAATTTGGGCAGTTTACTTGACATTCGCCAGTGAGGTGGTCGATGATCCTTGTTGCCCGGGAAGCGGTTGTTTCCACTCTCTGGCTTCAGACCCTATTTAATCCGGACTCCATCTACCCGGTTGCTCCATCTGGCCAGCAACAAGTTCAACGACGTTAACTTTTGATCAACCCGTTCAGGGGCACCCCTGTCATCCCATTATTCGTTTACTTCCATTCCTGAAAATCCAACAAACTATGAATCTAACTGAACTCAAGCAGAAATCCATGCCCGAATTGCTCGATATTGCGCAAGAGATGGGCCTCGATAACCTGGCTCGTTCGCGCAAGCAGGATGTGATCTTCACGATTCTGAAGAAGCATGCCAAGAGCGGCGAAGACATCTACGGTGACGGCGTACTGGAAATTCTGCAGGACGGTTTCGGCTTCCTTCGTTCTGCCGATGCCTCCTACCTGGCCGGTCCTGACGACATCTACGTATCCCCGAGCCAGATTCGTCGATTCAACCTGCGCACCGGCGACACCATCGCCGGCAAGATCCGGCCTCCGAAAGACGGCGAGCGTTACTTCGCGCTGTTGAAGGTCAACGAGATCAACTTCGACAAGCCGGACAACGCCCGCAGCAAAATTCTGTTTGAAAACCTGACGCCGCTGTTCCCGGAAGAACGGCTGATGCTGGAGGCCGGCAACGGCAGTACCGAGGACCTGTCCTCGCGGGTGCTGGACCTGGTGGCGCCGATCGGCAAGGGCCAGCGTGGCCTGATCGTGTCCCCGCCCAAGGCCGGTAAGACCCTGCTGATGCAGAGCATCGCCCAGTCGATCACCCGCAACAATCCGGAGTGCCATGTGATGGTGCTGCTGATCGACGAGCGTCCGGAGGAAGTCACCGAGATGCAGCGCACCGTGCGCGGCGAAGTGATTGCCTCCACCTTCGACGAGCCGCCGGCCCGTCACGTGCAAGTCGCCGAGATGGTGATCGAGAAGGCCAAGCGTCTGGTCGAGCACAAGAAGGACGTGGTGATCCTGCTGGACTCCATTACCCGTCTGGCCCGCGCCTACAACACCGTGATCCCGTCCTCGGGCAAGGTGCTGACCGGTGGTGTTGACGCCCACGCTCTGGAAAAGCCGAAGCGGTTCTTCGGTGCCGCCCGTAATGTTGAGGAAGGCGGCAGCCTGACCATCCTGGCGACCGCGCTGGTGAACACCGGTTCCAAGATGGACGAGGTGATCTACGAGGAGTTCAAGGGCACCGGTAACATGGAAGTGCACCTGGATCGTAAGATCGCCGAGAAGCGTACCTACCCGGCCATCAACATCCGCAGCTCCGGCACCCGCCGCGAAGACCTGCTGATGAGCGAGGCGGATATCCAGAAGGTGTGGATCCTGCGCAAGCTGTTGCACTCCATGGACGACGACATTGGTGCCATCGAGTTTCTGCTCGACAAGCTCAAGGACACCAAGACCAACGACGAGTTCTTCCAGTCGATGAAGCGTCGTTGATAGGCCTGGTCCGGAGCAGGCGCCGTTGCGCGTCTGGCTCCGGAGTGGCCAGTGCCGGGCCTTCGCGTCCCGGACACGCCGTTAATACGTCCCTGTAGGCTTGGTCTTGCCATCCCTGGCAAGACACAGTCCGGGACGCGAAGGCCCGGCACTGACGGTGACCGGTTCGCGCCCCGACCTTCCTCCCTGCTTCGGTCACGGAAGGCATCCGTTAGCTACCCAGACCCGTACAAAGCCCGAAACCTTCGGAGTACGCGATGAAATACAACGACCTGCGAGACTTTATCGACCAGTTGGAAAGGCTGGGCGAACTGAAGCGCATCTCGGTTGAAGTCGACCCCCACCTGGAAATGACCGAAATCTGCGACCGTACTTTGCGGGCGGGTGGACCGGCGTTGCTGTTCGAGAATCCGAAGGGCTATGACATGCCGGTGCTGGCCAATCTGTTCGGCACGCCGAAACGGGTGGCACTGGGGATGGGGCAGGACAATGTCACCGCGCTGCGGGACATCGGTAAGCTGCTGGCGTTTCTGAAGGAGCCGGATCCGCCCAAGGGGTTCAAGGACGCCATCGAGAAACTGCCGCTGTTCCGGCAGGTGATGCGGATGAGCCCCAAGGTGCTGCGCTCGGCGCCGTGCCAGGAGGTGGTGCTGGAGAAGGATCAGGTCGATCTGTACCAGATCCCGGTGCAGCACTGCTGGCCGGGGGATGCCGGGCCGTTGGTGACCTGGCCGCTGGTGATTACCCGCGGGCCGCATAAGGAGCGGCAGAACCTGGGCATTTACCGGCAGCAGGTGATTGGTCGCAATCGGCTGATCATGCGCTGGCTCAGTCATCGCGGCGGCGCGCTGGATTTTCAGGAGTTCCAGAAGGCCAATCCGGGCCAGCCCTATCCGGTGGCGGTGGCGCTGGGCGCCGATCCGGCAACGATTCTGGGCGCGGTGACGCCGGTGCCCGATAGCCTCTCGGAGTACGCCTTTGCCGGGTTGCTGCGGGGCAGTCGGACCGAGCTGGTCAAGGCCGGGCTGAGTGATCTGCAGGTGCCGGCCAGTGCCGAGATTGTGCTGGAAGGGTTTATCTATCCGGACGACATGGCGCCGGAAGGCCCGTTCGGGGATCACACCGGGTATTACAACGAGGTCGATCAGTTCCCGGTGTTCACCGTGGAGCGGGTCACCCATCGCAAGGACCCGATCTACCACAGCACCTACACCGGTCGCCCGCCCGATGAGCCGGCGATTCTTGGGGTGGCGCTGAACGAGGTGTTCATTCCGATCCTGCAGAAGCAGTTTCCGGAAATCGTGGATTTCTATCTGCCGCCTGAGGGTTGCTCCTACCGGCTTGCAGTGGTGACCATGAAGAAACAGTACCCCGGCCATGCCAAACGGGTCATGATGGGGGTATGGTCGTTCCTGCGTCAGTTCATGTACACCAAGTTCGTGATCGTCACCGACGATGACGTCAATGCCCGGGACTGGAAGGATGTGATCTGGGCCATGGCCACGCGTATGGATCCGGCCAGGGACACGACCCTGGTGGAGAATACGCCCATCGATTACCTGGATTTTGCCTCGCCGGTGTCCGGTCTGGGCTCCAAGATGGGCCTGGACGCCACCAACAAGTGGCCGGGTGAGACCGACCGCGAGTGGGGCGAGCCAATCACCATGACCGACGAGGTCAAGCAGCGGGTGGATGCCATGTGGGATCGCCTGGGGATTGAAACTGGCCCCGATCGCCCCGATTGATAGGGGCAGATCGATGCATCGGGTGGTCCTGCGACCGGCCGGCCTGACTGTGGTGGCCGGTGATGGCGATGACCTTTTGAGTGCCGCTGGCGCCGCCGGCGTCCAGGTACCGTCCGCCTGCCGCAACGGCGTGTGCGAGTTGTGCGAAGCGCGCCTGTTGGCCGGCCCGGTCCTCAATACCCGAAACCAACAGACGATAGCGGTCGGCGAGTCCCTGATGCTGTGCAGAAGCCAGGCGCTTGGTGACCTTGAACTGGAGATAGACGCCGTTATGGCAGCCGGAGACATTCAGCCTCGCAACTTTCAGGCAAAGGTGGTGGACGTGCGTTCCATCAGTCACGACGTGTATCGCGTGGAGTTGCAGTTGCCGCGACGGCGGGAGCTGAGCTTTCACGCCGGTCAGTACCTGTCGGTGGTGCTGCCGGACGCTGACCCCTGCTACTTCTCCATCGCCAGCGCGCCGTCCCAGGAGCGCATTGAGCTGCACATCCAGGCATCGCCTGAGTGGGTGTCGGCCCAGAAGGTCATGGATGCCCTGATGGCCGGCGGCGAGGTTACCCTGCAACTGCCTCATGGCAAGGCCTGCCTGGCCGCGGCACCGGACAAGCCGCTGCTGCTGGTGGCCGCCGGTACTGGCTTCGCCCAGATGAAGAGTCTGGTCGATTACCTGCGGGGCACCCGCTACGATCACCCGGTGCAGCTGTTCTGGGGCGTTCGGCGCCACGAGGACATGTACCTGCGCTCCATGGCCCAGCAGTGGCAGCAGGAGTGGTCGGGCTTCACCTTCCTGCCGGTGGTGGGCGACGACGAGGACAACGACTGGGGCGGCCACCACGACCAGTTGGTGCGTGCGGTGCTGGCGTCGGGCATGGACTGGAATAATGTGGAAGTGCACGCCAGCGGTTCTCCGACCATGGTGTACACCTTGATGGACGCTCTGGTGGAGGCCGGTTTGCCCCAGGCCGCGTTCTTCTCCGACGTGCTCGAGTACGCGCCCCGGGCCTGATCCGGCCCAAGAGGGGCCGGTCGGCCCCGTCTCTCCTAGGCTTTTGGCATCGGCAGTTCGGGCAGTCCGTTGTCGTTGGCGAGGCCCTGCATCATCAGCTTGATGCTGAGTTCTTCCTCGCCCATGTGGGCATTCAGTCGACTCAATTCCGCCAGGGTTTCCCGGCTCCGACGCAGCCGCAGGCTGGTTTCAAAGTATTCCCGGGCCTTGCCCCAGAGCTGGTTGCGCAAACTCAGCCGGCCCAGGGCCAGCAACAGCTCCGGGTTGTTGGGGCGATCCTTCAGCCATTGCTCGGCCAGCAGCAACTGCTCGTCCGGGCGCTGGCCCTCGATGCGTCCGTACAGATTGATCAGTTCGTCGCTCCAGTGATTGCGCAGCACCTTGCGCAGCAGGGTTTCGGTCTGGGCCTCGTCGCCCAAATCGGCCAGCAGCCGGGCGTAATCGCGGATGGTGTGCTCGTCCCTGCGCAGGTAGCCCGGCAATTCGTCCCAGAGCCGGGTCAGCGGCTCCAGGGAGGCGGTGGCGTCTTCCTTGCGCTGGCGCCGGCAGTCCTCGGCCGCACTCTCCAGCAGGTTGTGCCAGACCAGGCGCTGCAGATCGTGGAATTCCTCCTCCGGCAGCACGTTGCGCTTGCGCAGTTCCGGCAGCAGTTTGGACAACTCGCGCCAGTCCTCCAGCCGCAGGTAGGTATTCTTCAGCAACTTGAGCACGAACGGGTGGTGGGGCGACTGTTTGCGCAGGCGGATCAGGGTGGCCAGGGCCTGCTCCAGGCGGTTGCCGGCCAGTTGCAGCTGGGCCTGGGTGATGCCCACCGCCAGGTCTGAGCCGGGGGTGCTTTCGAAGGCCTTGCGCAGCAGGTCGTCGACCGAGTCGTGGTCGCCGGATTCAAACGACGCCTGGGCCGCCGCCAAGTAGTTGATCAGCGGGGTGTCGGCGTTGCTCGCCGACGAGGTCAGCAGCTTGCGGGCCCGGGGCCAGTTGCCTTCGGCCAGGGCCAGCAGGCCCTGGGTGGTGCGCCGGCGGGCCCGCCGTTCGTTGCCCCGGGCGATCCAGCCGGCGACCAGGCCGGTGCCCCGGCGAAACCGGCGAATCAGGCCGATGGCGGCCAGAATCAGCATCACGGTCACGACCAGCAGGGCCAGGCCGACCCAGAAATTGGTTTCGATCAGGTAGTGGCCCAGGCTGACGCGGATGTAGCCCAGGTCGTATTGCAGTCCGAGCGACAGTCCGGTGCCAATGAGCAGTGCCAGCAGGATGATGAGCAGCAGGCGAATCATGAATCGTCGCCTCCGTTGCCCTGATTGCCCGCCGGGGCTTCACCCTGGTTGCCGTTGTTGGCGGCCAGTCGGCCGGCCAGGCGTTCTTTCAGCAGGCCCAGGGACTGGCTGATGTCCGGCAGGGTCGGATCCACGTCGCGCTCGGCCAGCTCGTCCAGGGTGGTGGCGATGGCCCGCACCCGGGGATTGCTGTCGTCGTACCAGTCCTGGATGGTGGCGCTGGCTTTGGTCAGGGCCCGCTGATACAGCGGTTGGTTGCCCCGCAGTACCGCCATTTCCGCCTCTTCCAGCATCAGCTGCAGGTTCAGCCGGGCGTAGGCACTCTGGTCCGGCGACAGCAGGGGTTTGACCGGCTCGTCCATGCGCCGCACCACCACCACCTGTTTCAGGGTGGTCTTGAAGTCGCCCCAGGCCTCGACCAGGGCATTGTCGGCGGCGCTTGTGTCACCATCACCACCTGTGCCTGCGGTGCCGAAGCCTGGCCCCTGGCCGTTGATCAGGGCCTGGTCGGTCAGTTGGTGGACGCTGTCGATGGCCGCTTCCAGTTTCAGGTAAAGGCCGGTGCGGTCGACGCCGGCGATGCCCTTGAGCGCCAGGATTTCCTTGGCCAGCTGCTGGCGCACCGGATAGACGCCGATGTCGTCGGACTCGTTCAGCACTTCGTCGGCGGCTTCCAGGGCGGACAGGGCGCCGCGGATGTCTTTTTCGATCTGCAGGCGCTGGTTGGCGATGCGCAGCAGGTATTCGGCCTCGGCCAGCAGCCAGTCGGTCCGGGTCCGGTTGCCGGCTTCCAGCAGTTCCCGGGCGTTGTGGTCGATCTGCCGCTGCTGGGTGGCAATCAGTTCGCGCTGGGCCGCCAGTTTCTGTTCCAGACTCTGCAGCCGCTGGGCCTGCTGGCTGCCCCGATCACCGTACAGATCCTCCAGTTGCGAGGTGTCCTGCTGAAGTTGTTGCAGGGTCTGTTGCAGCGACTGGTGATTGTTCCACTGTTGCCAGCTCCACAGCGCCAGGGCAATGGCCAGCGCCAGTGCCAGCAGGGCAATCAGCCAGACCGGCCAGAGTTTCTGGTGTTTGGCGGGTTCCGGGGTGAGGGTGGCGGGCAGTTGGTCTGTTGTCTCAGTCACGGGCGTCCTTACTTGGCTTATTCGGAGCCACCGTCCCGGCCGTTCAGTTGCGCTGCAACGGTGGCCACGATGTCGTTGTCGGCAAGGCTTCCTGGTATGCACGGATGTTCGAATCCCGCGACGCGAGCCTGCTCGGCGACCCGATCTGCGGGAACAATCAATAACCTATCGTATAGATTATGGCCGCTATTCGCACATAGTGCGATGAGATTGTTCAAGGTTTCGCCCGACAGGGTGACAATGGCCTCCGGGGCGAACTGGCCGAACAGTTGGTTGACGGTGTCGGCCGAATGATCCGGTTGGCTGCGTCGGTACAGGGCCAGGGCGGTGACCTGGGCGCCCCGGGCTTCCAGGGTCTCGCGGATCAGCTCGCGACCGTCCTCGCCCCGGGCCAGCAGCACCCGTTCGCCGCTGACCCGGGCCAGGGAGGGCAGTGCCAGCAGGGCTTCGCTGGTCCAGCCCTCGGCCGGTTGGCGCACGCTCAGGCCATGGTCGGTCAGGACTTTCGCGGTCGCCGCCCCGACCGCGTACCAGCGGATGCCGGTGGGCAGTTGCGGCCACCAGGCATCCAGCTCATCCAGCAGCAGCCGGGCGGCGTAGGGGCTGACGGCGATGACGTGGGTGAACTGGTCCAGATTGAGGATCAGGGTGCGCCGCTCCGGGGTTTCCGGTAACGGCGTGCGCTCCAGCAGGGACAGGACCCGGGCTTCGGCGCCGGCGTCGATGAAACTCCGGGCCAGGCGTGAGGCCTCGGGTTCGGGCCGGCAGATCAGGACCCGCCGGCCGCTCAGGTCGGGCGACTCAGCGTGGGGTGTGGCCATAGATATCGGCCAACACCTTGTCGGCACCGAGGGCCAGCAGGTCCTCGGCCAGTTCCCGGCCCAGGCGTTCGCCTTCGGCCCGGGGTGCCCGGCCTTCGACCCGGAAAATCTGGCTGCCGTCGACGGCACCAACCAGGCCCCGGAGCCAGAGGGTGTCGTCATCTTCCAGCAGGGCGTAGGCGGCGATGGGCACCTGGCAGCCGCCTTCGAGGCGCCGGTTCAGGGCCCGTTCCGCGCTTACCCGATCCCAGGTGTCGACGTGATTGAGCGCCGACAGCATGTCCCGCAGTTCGCGGTCGTCCAGCCGGCATTCGATGCCGAGGGCGCCCTGGCCCACGGCCGGCAGGGAAATGGTGTCTGGCAGGCAGTAGCGGATGCGGTCGTGGAAGCCCAGGCGTTTGAGGCCGGAGCTGGCCAGCACGATGGCCTCGTACTCGCCGGCATCCAGCTTGGCCAGGCGGGTGTTCACGTTGCCCCGCAGGACCCGGATCTGCAGGTCGGGCCGGTAGGCGCGCAGCTGGGCTTCCCGGCGCAGGCTGGCGGTGCCGACCACGGCACCCTGGGGCAGGGCATCGACGGTGTCGTAGTGGTTGCTGACAAAGGCGTCGGTGGGGTCTTCCCGCTCGCAGATGGCGACCAGGCCGAGACCGTCCGGAAAATGCATCGGCACGTCTTTCATGGAGTGCACCGCCAGGTCGGCGCGGCCGTCCAGCATCGCTTCCTCCAGCTCCTTCACAAACAGACCCTTGCCACCGATCTTGGCCAGGGGGACGTCGAGGATCTTGTCGCCCTGGGTTTTGATCTTGACCAGTTCCACATCCACGTTGTCGTTCAGGCGCTCCAGCTCGGCCTTGATGAATTCCGCCTGCCACAGCGCCAGGGCGCTGCTGCGGGTTGCGATGCGAAGGGTTCGTTTGGACATGACACTCACTGCCGGTGTTAAAAATGTCCGCCAAGGTTACCTTGTGACGGCGAAAATGTCCCGCGGTGGATGTCGGGGGATGCCGAGGGGCCGGGCTAGCCCGGGCGGTGTTCCTGCAGCCACTGGCGCACGTTGCTGGCGTGGCGTCGGCTGACCGGCAACTGCCCCCGGTTGTCCCGCAGCACCACCAGATTCTGGCCATCCGGAGTGCGCTTGAGCGCTTGGATGTAGCGGACCCCAACCAAGGTATGGCGGTGGATGCGCAGCAGCTGGCGCGGGTAGGTGGTTTCCAGTTCTTTCAGGGTGTAATCGCACACGGTTTCGCCGTGGCTGTGATGCAGGGTGACGTACTTCTGGTCGGCTTCGCAGTGCTGGATGTCGGCCAAATCGATCAGCTCGGTGCCCCGGTGGGTGCGCACGGCGATCTGTTCGCCGTCGTTCTCGCTCAGGTCGGTCAGGGTCTTCAGTTGCACCCGGTTGATCCGGCCGGTGCGGGCCAGGGCGTCGGCCAGTGCCTCCCGTCGCACCGGTTTCAGCAGGTAGGCGGCCGCGCGCACGTCGAAGGCCTGGATGGCGTAGTGGTCGTAGGCGGTGCAGAAGATCAGGGCCGGCGGGTTGGTCAGTTTCTCCAGCTGGGTGGCCGCCTCCATGCCGTCCATGCCGGGCATGCGGATGTCCAGCAGCAGCACGTCCGGCTCCAGCGCCGCCACCTGTTTCAGGGCGGTGTCCCCGTCCGCCGCTTCGCCGCAGACCCGGTAGCCGGGGAGCGCCTCCACCAGCCGCCGCAGCCGCTCCCGGGCCAGCGGCTCGTCGTCGGCAATCAGGATGCTGCGGGTGGTGGTGGCGCTGGTGGACATGGCGTGCAATCAGGTCCTTGTGCGTGCGTTGCCCCGGCCATTGGCGCTCTGGCGCGGCAGGCGCAGGGTCACGGTGTAAATGTCGTTCTGGTGGCTGTGCTTCAGTACCGCGGGCTCGCCGAACAGCGCCTGCAATCGCAGCTGGATGTTGGCCAGGGCCATGCGGTTGCCCTCGTGCTGGCGATCATTCTGGTCCGGCTTCGGGTTCTGCACCAGCAAGTATACGAAATTGCCCCGGGCCTGGGCTTCGATGCGCACGGTACCCCCCTCCGGCCGGGGTTGGATGCCATGGTACACGGCATTTTCCACCAGCGGCTGCAGGGTCAGCGGCGGGATGGCCTGGTGCTCCAGGCCGGCGCCAATCTGCCAGTCGAGGGTCAGCCGGTCGCCCAGGCGCAGGGCTTCGATGGCCAGATAACGCTTGCACAGATCCAGTTCCCGGGCCAGGGGGATCAGCTGGTCAAACGTGCGCAGGCTGGCCCGGAACAGTTCCGACAGATCGAGCACCGCGTCCTCGGCCTTGTCCGGATTCACCGCGATCAGGCTGGCGATGGTGTTCATGCTGTTGAACAGGAAGTGGGGCTGGATCCGCGCCTGCAGCGCGGTCAGATGGGCCTGCATTTCGGCCTCGCGCTGTTGCTGCCACTGGTGCTGCAGGTAAAAGTAGCGCAGCACCATGAGCACGATCAGCAGCGCCAGCAGCAGTTTCTTGGCAATGCCCTGCCAGACCGCGATCCCGGGCTGGGGGTGCAGCACGCTGTCGGCGAACAGGCTGAAGGCCAGCACGTCCAGCAGCACGATGGCCACGATGCTGAGACTGGCCCGGGCCACCGACAGGCGCGCCAGCCGTTGCCGCAGCAGGCAGATGAGCGCGGCGCTGGTGAGGGTGGTCCATTGCACGAACAGCGACAGCAGGCCGAAATAGTTCCAGTCGATCCAGCCCGCCTCGGCCTGGACGATGGCCAGCACCAGTACCAGCAACTCGCTGGTGACCAGCAGCAGGAACACGGCCCGGACCCGGCACAGGTCCGGCACAAAGAAATCGCTGGTACCCGCGCCCTGGTCGGTGAGCAGGGGTGGCTCCTTTACAACGGTCAGAATGCTATACTCCCGCCTCGTTCAATGTACCCAATTCCCGCCAGATGATGCCGGGCTGTCAGCAGGAAAGATAGACCATGACGGATCAGAACAAGCCGGACCAGGCCGCAACCTCCGAAAAACCCTGGGGCGGACGCTTCAGCGAACCCACCGACGCCTTTGTGGAGCGGTTCACCGCCTCCGTCGGCTTCGATCAGCGTCTGTACCATCATGACATCACCGGCTCCATCGCCCACGCCACCATGCTGGCGGCGGTGGGTGTGCTGACCGAGGAAGAGCGCGACACCATCATCGAGGGCCTGAACGGGGTCAAGGCTGACATTGAGGCCGGCACTTTTCAGTGGTCGGTGAGCCTGGAAGACGTGCACATGAACGTCGAGGCCCGGCTGACCGACCGCATCGGCATCACTGGCAAGAAGCTGCACACCGGTCGCAGCCGTAACGACCAGGTGGCCACCGATATCCGCCTGTACCTGCGCGACGAGATCGACGTCATCGCCGAGGAGCTCAAGCGCCTGCAACTGGGCCTGCTGGAGCTGGCCGAGCGCGAAGCCGACACCATCATGCCCGGCTTTACCCATCTGCAGACCGCCCAGCCGGTGACCTTTGGTCATCACCTGCTGGCCTGGTACGAGATGCTGGTGCGCGACGGCGAGCGCCTGCAGGACTGTCGCAAGCGGGTCAACGTCATGCCCCTGGGCGCGGCCGCCCTGGCCGGCACCACCTACCCCATCGATCGTGCCATGACCGCCCGCCTGCTGGGCTTTGACCGGCCGACCGAGAACTCGCTGGATTCGGTCAGCGACCGGGATTTCGCCATCGAATTCTGCAGCTTTGCGGCGCTGCTGATGACCCACCTGTCCCGCTTCAGCGAGGAACTGGTGCTCTGGACCTCGGCCCAGTTCGACTTCATCGACCTGCCGGACCGGTTCTGCACCGGCTCCTCGATCATGCCCCAGAAGAAGAACCCGGATGTGCCCGAGTTGGTGCGCGGCAAGACTGGCCGGGTCAATGGCCATCTGATCAGCCTGCTGACCCTGATGAAGAGTCAGCCGCTGGCCTACAACAAGGACAACCAGGAAGACAAGGAACCGCTGTTCGACACCGTCGATACCGTCAAGGGCTGCCTGAAAGCCTACGCCGACATGATCCCGGCCATTCGCTCGAAGGCCGACAACATGCGGGTGGCGGCCAAGCGTGGTTTCTCCACCGCCACCGATCTGGCCGATTACCTGGTCAAGAAGGGCGTGCCCTTCCGCGATGCCCACGAGATTGTCGGCAAGTCCGTGGCCTTCGGCGTGGCCGAGGAGCGCGACCTGTCCGACATGACCCTGGCCGAACTGCAGCAGTTCTCGGATGTGATCGGCGAGGATGTGTTCGATGTCCTGACCCTGGAAGGCTCGGTCCAGGCCCGGGATCACCTGGGTGGCACCGCACCGGCTCAGGTGCGCGCGGCGGTGGCGCGGGCGCGCAAGCTGCTGGGCTGATCCGGCCGCCCCGGTCAGCCGCCGATGCGCCCGGTGCTCAGGTCGACCGCGGCCGGCGCCAGCTCTGACAGCGGCTGTGGCCGGGCCAGCCGGAAGCCCTGACCGTAGTGGATGCCCAGGGTCCGGACCTTGCCCAGGGTGGTGTCACTCTCAATGAAGGTGGCCACCGTCTGTTTGCCAGCCACCTCGGCGATCCGGTGCAGGGCTTCGACCATGACCTGCTGCACCGGGTCGTGTTCCAGGTGCTGCATGGTGCGCCGATCGAACTTGATGATGTCCACCGGCAAGGTCGCCGCCAGGCTGTAACTCTCCACCGAGGCTCCGGCACCGTCCAGGGCCACCCGACACCCGACCCGGTGCAGGGCGTCGCACAGGACCGCCACATCATCGGGGTACTGGGTGGCGTGGGCCTCCCGGATCTCCAGACAGAAGCAGCTCGGATCGAACCGGCTGTCCCGCACTACGCCCTCCATGAACTCGGCAAAGGTCTCGTCCAGGACACTGGCCAGGGACAGGTTGAAACCACAGTACTTCAGGCGCGGCTCGAGCAGGCGTTGGCGACCGAGCCAGTCGATGGCCTGGCGGATCACCTGACGGTCCAGGCGCTTGGCCAAATCAAAGCGCTCGGCCACCGGCAGGAACTGCTCCGGCCGCAGCGGCTCGTCGCCGTCGCCCGGTACCCGGCACAGGATCTCGATGTGGTCGCCCCAGGTCACGCTGGCGATGGGCCGGAGGGGTTGGTACAGCAGGGTTAACTGCTGCCGGTCCAGGGCCTGGCGAATCAGCTCCACCTGATGGTTGGCGGTGGCGTCGTCGGTGTGTCGGGCCAGGGCTCGGGCGGTGTGGATGCGGTTGCGACCCGAGGTCTTGGCGGTGTGGCACAGTTCCGCAGCCTGGCGCAGCAGTTGCTCCGGATCCCCGGGCAGGTCCTGGTCCATGACCAGCAGCCCGCCGGATGCGGTGGTCTGCAGGGTGTCGCCCTGCCATTCGAACTCGAACTCGCGGACCAGGGCCAGGATGTCGTCGGCGATCTTGCGCGCCCGGGGCTCGGGACAGTTCTCGATCAGCAGGGCGAAGGTGTCGCCGGACAGCCGGGCCAGAGCGTCCCGTTGCCGTACCCGGGTGCCCAGGTTGCCGGCCAGTTCCCGCAGGTAGCGGTCGCAGGTGCCACTGCCGACCCGGTCGTTGAAGCGCTCGAATTGGTCGAGATCCAGATACAGCAGGCTGTCGCAGGATTCCCGGTGGGTTTTCTGCTCCAGTGTGCGCAGCAGGCGGGCCAGAAAGGCCCGGCGGTTCATCAGGCCGGTCACCGGGTCGTGGCGGATGCGGTATTCCTTGCTGGCTCCCGGTTGGGTCCGTTGGCTGACATCCCGGGCCACCTGCACCGCGCCCGACACCTCCCCCAGATGATTGGTCAGCCGCTGGTAATGAAATTCGTACACCGGCAGTTCCCGGTTCTGCTGGGCCAGGGGCATTTCCACCACGAAGCTGTCACGCTCGAAGGCCCGCTGCCAGAGGCGTTCGATCAGGCGGCGTTCATTCGGGTGCTCGGCCAGCAGGGTTTTCAGGTTGTCGCCGGTCTGCGGGCTGATACCGAACACCGCGGCGAACTGCTGGCGGAACGGCTGGTTGCAGTGCAGCAGGGTCAGGGTGCGGTCGACCGCCGCGACCAGGTCCGGGGTGGCTCGGGTGGTGGCCGCCAGAATCCGGTCGGCCTGGCTCCGGGCCTGGTCCTTCAGGCTCAGCGGCGTCTGGTCGACCAGGGTGCCGCCAATACGGGTGATGCGTCCGTCGGCCTTCAGGGCCCGCCCGTGCAGGCGGACCTGGCGCAGGTTCTGGCGGGCGGTCAACAGGGTCAGTTCCAGGCTGAAGGCCCGCCCGGTGCGGATGCAGCGTCGGAACAGGGCCCGGACCCGGGCCTGGCCATGCTGGCAGTAAAACAGCGCCTGTTCCGGGGTGATGTCGGTGTCCGGGCGCAGTTCCAGAACCCGGAACAGACCCTCGGACCAGGCCATTTCATTGCTGCCGGTGTCCAGCTCCCAGAGACCGGAGCCGGTGCTGTCCTCGACCGCTTTCAGCAGTCGGGCGTCCATGGCGTTGGTGTCGCGGGCGCAGATGCTGGCGTTGGCGGCCTTGTCGGAGTCGCGCATGGCCAGGTGCAGGCTCAGACACGCGGTGTAGAAGAAGCCTTCCTTGTGGCGGAAAGTGACCAGGACGTCCTGGCCCCGCTCGATCCGGTGACGGTTGGTTGGGGCGAAGGGGTCGTCCTGGCGCGAGGCCAGGATCCGGTGCACCGGCCGGCCCTGGAGTTCGGTCGGCTCGAAGCCCAGTACCGCCTCGGCGTGACGGTCGGCGTGAAGCACCAGGCCCTCGTCGTCGATGCGCAGCAGGGTGCTGCGCTCCGAGCCTTTGGGCTGATCGGAACGGTAGCGGCGAATGACGAATTCTTTCACGACGGGCGGGCCTCTGGTTCAGCTTTTATTTTTTTGCCGGTTTTGCCAGGATGCGTCCATCATACTGATACTGTCATCGAAATGAACCTCTCCCCGGAGCCGCCTTGACCGCCCACGTTGCCCCGATTGCCCTGGACTTTGACGAGGGCATTGACCGCAAGACCCTGCGTCGGCTCAGGGACCGGTTCCTGGCGGTCAATCAGCAGCGCTGGGAGCGGGCCCGCTCGGCCCTGACCTACCGTCAGCAGATCGTGCTTGAAGTCCTGCCGCTGGTGTTCCACACCAATCACCCGTCCCTGCCCGGGTACCAGGATGCCGACTGCCCCTATGGCCTGTGCCACTACCAGCCGGCGCCGTCGACTCTGAACGCCGCGCGCCGAGTGGCCCGAACCTTCAGCGTACGGGACGAGGGCCGGCGCCGGCCCGATCTCGACGCCCTGTTCCTGATGGGCAGCCCCGGTACCCTCGGGCATTCGGTGGCCAGCGACCTGGACCTGTGGCTGTGTCACCGCCAGGATCTGCCGGAGCGCGGTATCCGCAGCCTGGAGCGCAAGGCCGAGCGGCTGTCGGAGTGGGCGGCTTCCCTGGGGGTCGAACTGCACGTCTTTGTGTTCTGCGCCGAGGACTGGCGCGCCGGTCGCCAGCGCGCCGAAGTGACCGGTGAGAACTGCGGCAGCGCCCAGCATTACCTGCTACTGGACGAGTTCTATCGCACCGGTATCCACCTGGCGGGCCAGGTCCCGATGTGGTGGCTGGTCCCGGCCGAGCAGGAGGGCCGCTACGACGACTGCCGGCGACAGCTGGTGGAATGCCGCTTCGTCCGGGGTGACGAGTACATCGATTTCGGTCCGGTCCCCGCCATCCCGCAGGAGGAGTTTCTGGGCGCCGGCGTCTGGCAGCTGTACAAGGGCATCGACGCGCCCTGGAAGTCCATCCTCAAACTGCTGCTGCTCGAGTGCTACGCCCAGACCGGGGATCAGCCGCTGCTGTCCAGTGTGTTCAAGCAGGCGGTGTACCGGGGAGTGACCGACGTCGACGCCCTGGATCCGTACCTGCTGCTGTACAACCGGCTGGAGGACTGGCTGTCGACACCGGAAACCGCGGCCCGGCTGGATCTGGTCCGGCGCAGTCTGTACCTGAAGGCGGGGTTGCCGCTGACCCGGGCCGAATCGGCCTCGGAGCAGTGGCGGGTGCGGTTGCTGAAACAGCTGGTGACCCGCTGGGGCTGGGGTGAGCAGACCCTGGCCGAGCTGGATAACCGCCAGCGCTGGCGCGCCGAGGAGGTCACCAGCCTGCGTCGGACCATTGTCACCGAGCTGACCCACAGTTACCGGCTGCTGTCCCGGATGGCCCGGGAACACGGCACCCGGGCGGCCATCAGCGCCAACGACATCAACCTGCTCGGGCGCAAACTGTACGCGGCCTTCCAGCGCAAGGCCGGCAAGATCGAGCAGATCAACCCGAACCTGGCGCCGTCCCTGGAAGAAGAAAATCTGGCCTTCCACCACCAGTCCGAGCAGGGCCGAGACGGCAACGGCTGGCTGCTGTACCGGGATCTGGAGGATCCGGCCGACGCCTTCTGGCAGCCGGTCATCCGGCGCTCGGGCAATCTGACCGAGCTGATGGTCTGGTGTTACTGCAACGGCCTGTTGTCCCGGGCCACCCGGCTGAACGTCCGGGCCGGCACCACCGTGGCGTCGGTCAGCGAGCTGCGGGAGATGCTGGAGGCGCTGACCGGGTTCCTGCCGTTTCCGCTGGTGCCGGCCGAGCGTGGGGCCCTGGCCCGGGCGATGGTGCCACTGCGCCACTTGCTGCTGGTGAACGTCGGGGTTGATCCCCAGGCCAGTCTGACCGACAAAGGCCTGCACAAACTCAGTGCCCGGCACGACTCCCTCGGCTTCAGTGGCGGCCGGGAAAACCTGGTGCTGACCATCGACCAGATCACCTTCAACAGCTGGCACGAGGTCAGTCTCCAGCATTACGCCGCCGGCGACACCCTGGTGCAGTGCCTGAAAAACGTGCTGGCGTCCGTGGCCGGCAACCCCGCGGCGCTGCCGGGCATCCAGGTGCACGGCCACAACCGGGGGCACGGCACCGCCATCGCCCGCCGGGTCGAGGAACTGTTCACCGACGTGCTGCGCCAGTTCTTCGCCGGCGGCCAGGGACCGCATCCGATCCGCTACGTCATCGAGATGGACCGACGCTATTTCCTGTTGCAGTTCAGTGGCGCCGAACCCGGGTTTGTGGTGCTCGACAGTCTGGCCGAACTGATGGAACACCTGGCCTTGCCCCAGGAACGCTACCTGCCGGTGGTGTTCGACCGCTACGCGATCCCCGAGGATCCAGCGTTGCGGGCGGTGTGTCAGGCCAGTGAGCCGGACAGCATTCAGGTGTTCTACCAGCTGCGGGGCGAGCGGGCCCGACTCTGGGTGGTGGACGAGCTGGGCTCGTTGTCGGCCTGGGAACAGCCGGTGGTGGATCGACGCTACCTGATGAGCCCCTTGCTCCGATTCCTGGAAAATCTGGTGGAGCGCCGCACCCTGCGGCGTGGCGACCTGCCGGACCTGGTCTCCGGGGTGCGCTGCCTGGAGGTGGTCAACCGGGACGGTCGGTGGCTGACCGAGCCCCGGCCCGATCAGCCCGCAGCCCCGGCGCTGCCGGGACTGGAAGTGCAGGCGGTGGGCGTGCAGGAGGGCGGCCGCCGGGTGCGCTTCGACATCTTCTGCGGCGACCAGGAGTTCACCGTGCAGGAGTACGGCGACCAGCTGATTCCCGCGGTCGCCCATTACATCCGGTCGCTGCGCCAGAGTGCCGAGCGCTACCCGGTCTACCTCACCGACGTTCATCTGCCCCACGACCTGGACCCGCAGGTCTACCAGCAGGACATACAGACCAGCCAGTACCTCCACTATCGCTCGGTGCTGGAGCGGGCCCTGAACCAGGCGCTGCATCGCGAGTCCTAGTGTTCTCGCCGCGCGGGCCGGGTCTCAGGTATACTGCCGCCATGACAAACTCAGGGGTGGCACAATGCGCGCGGTAAAGCTAACGATCACCGGTCTGGTCCTGCTGATGGCCCTGTCGGGCTGTGGCCAGAAAGGGCCCTTGTACCGGGAGGCGCCGGCCGAGGTGCCCGGCACTGCGGCGTCGGCCCCCGCCGAGCCCGGCAGCCGGGACGTGCGCGATGATGAGGAAGCCGGCGACTGACGCGCCGGAACCCGCCCCGTCAAACCAATCAGGATACACATGGACCACTTCAACTATCGCAACGGCGAACTCCACGCCGAGGACGTGCCGGTTGCGGCCATTGCCGAGCGCTTTGGTACCCCGGCCTACATCTACTCCCGGGCGACCCTGGAGCGCCATTACCGGGCCTACGACGACGCCCTCAAGGATCGGCCGCACCTGGTGTGCTACGCGGTCAAGGCCAACAGCAATCTGGCGGTACTGAACGTGCTGGCCCGGCTGGGCGCCGGTTTTGATATCGTCTCCGCAGGCGAGCTGGAACGGGTGCTGCGCGCCGGCGGTGATGCCGGCAAGGTGGTGTTCTCCGGTGTCGGCAAACAGGAGTGGGAGATGAAGCGGGCGCTGGAAGCGGGCGTGCGCTGCTTCAACGTGGAGTCCGACACCGAACTGGATCGGCTCAACGCGGTGGCCGGCGAGCTGGGGGTCAAGGCGCCGGTGTCGCTGCGGGTCAATCCGGACGTGGACGCCGGTACCCACCCCTACATCTCCACCGGTCTGAAGGAGAACAAGTTCGGCATCGACATCGCCGAGGCGCCGGCGGTCTACGCCCGGGCTTCGACCCTGCCGAATCTGGATATCCAGGGGGTGGACTGCCACATCGGCTCCCAGCTGACCTCGGTGTCGCCGTTCCTCGATGCCCTCGACCGGGTGCTGGCACTGATCGACACCCTGGCCGACCAAGGCATCAGCATCCGCCATCTGGACATGGGCGGCGGCCTCGGCGTGACCTACGATCAGGAACAACCGCCCCAGCCGTCGGACTATGTCACCGCGCTGTCGGACCGACTGGGTGACCGCCAGCTGGAGCTGATCATGGAGCCGGGCCGGTCCATCGCCGCCAACGCCGGCATCCTGGTGACCCGTGTGGAATTCCTCAAGTGCACCGAGCACCGCAATTTCGCCATCATCGACGCCGCCATGAACGACCTGATCCGTCCGGCCCTGTACAGCGCCTGGCAGGCCATCGTGCCGGTGGCGCCGCACCAGCAGGGCGAGGAGAAGTCCTGGGATCTGGTTGGCCCGGTGTGCGAGACCGGGGACTTCCTCGGCAAGGACCGCAAACTCCGGCTGCAGGCCGGCGACCTGCTGGCGGTGCGTTCCGCCGGTGCCTACGGCTTCGTGATGAGCTCCAACTACAACAGCCGCAATCGCCCGCCTGAGCTGATGGTGGACGGCGACCAGGTGCACGTGGTCCGCCGTCGGGAAACCCTGGCGGACCAGCTGGCCCCCGAGAGCTGTCTGCCGGAATGAGCGAGACCCAGGCAATGAATCAGCAACGTCGCGGTCAGGGCCCAATGGTCCGGTTTACCAAGATGCACGGGCTGGGCAACGACTTCATGGTGGTTGACGCCATCAGCCAGCCGTTCCGCCTGCGCCCGGAGCACATTCGGGAGCTGGCCGACCGCAACTTTGGCATCGGGTTTGACCAGCTTCTGGTGGTCGAGCCCCCGGGCCTGCCGGACGTGGATTTCCGCTACCGAATCTTCAACGCGGACGGCTCGGAAGTGGAGCAGTGCGGCAACGGCGCTCGCTGCTTTGCCCGCTTCGTGCGCGAACAGCGGCTGACCAACAAGAAGGTGATCCGGGTCCAGACCGCCAAGGGCGTGATCGAATTGCGCGTGGGCAAGGACGGCATGGTCCGGGTCAATATGGGCGTGCCGGAGTTGAATCCGCCGGCCATCCCGTTTGCCGCCGACCGGCGCAAGGCCGTCTACACCGTGGACATTGATGGCACCAACGTGGAGCTGAGCGCGGTGTCCATGGGCAACCCCCACGGCGTGCTGCTGGTCGACGACGTCGACACTGCACCGGTGTCCAGTCTCGGGCCGCGTCTGGAAAGCCACCCGCGGTTTCCGGCCCGGGCCAACATCGGTTTCCTGCAAATCATCGACCGTGGTCACGCCCGGCTGCGGGTGTTCGAGCGCGGTTCCGGCGAAACCCTGGCCTGCGGCAGCGGTGCCTGCGCCGCGGTTGTCGCCGGGTGCCTGCGCGGCTTGCTCGATAACCGGGTGGAGGTGGAGCTGCGCGGCGGCCGGCTGGTGATCGAATGGCAGGGTGAGGGGACCCCTGTTATGATGGAAGGCCCCGCGACCAGCGTCTTTGAGGGCCAGTTGCGGCTGCCGGGCGACACTCAGGGTCGTCGTCGGAACAACAGAAGACCAATAAGACGGTCCTGACAGTCAGGAGAGCGCGATGACAGACCAAACGGCCCGCCAGAAGGCCGGAGAGCTCACCCGGGAGCAGGTGGCGGACTACCTGCGCGACAACCCGGACTTTTTCATGGATCAGGATGAGCTGCTGCGCAGCCTGACCCTGCCCCACGACAGTGGTCGGGCCATTTCCCTGGTCGAGCGCCAGGTGCACCTGTTCCGGGAACAGCGGGATACCCTGCGCCGGGAGCTGGTGGAGCTGGTTGCCATTGCGCGCCAGAACGACCGCCTGTTCGAGAAGAGCAAGCGCCTGCTGATGCAGGTGATCGAGGCCCGGAGCCTCAGTGACATGGCCTCCGCCATTGACGACAGCATTCGCGGTGATTTCGGCCTCGACGCCGCGTCCGTCCTCCTGTTCACCGACCTGGACCTGCCCGGCACCTCTCAGGGCGCCCTGCATGTGGTTCGGCCCGCCGAGGCGCGAGAGCGCCTGGGCAGCCTGCTCGAAGGCGAACGCGCGGTGTGCGGCCAGTTCCGCGAGAGCGAACGCGACTTCCTGTTCCCGGATCGCGAAGATCCCATTGCCTCGGTGGCGCTGGTGCCCCTGCGCAGTGACGATCTGGTCGGGGTCTTCGCCGTCGGCAGCTGCCAGGCCGGCTACTTTGACCAGAGCATGGGGTCGCTGTTTCTCAGCTACATCAGCGACACCCTGAGCCGCCTGCTGCCGCCCATGGTGCAGCGCCACACCGGGGCGGCCCCGGTCACCGATATCGCGACCGAGTCGCGCTAGGTCGCCATGGCCAGGGACGGGCAGGATGCAACGACCGAGTTGATGACCCCGGTCGCCGATTTCATCCGGCACCTGGCCGCGGAAAAGCGCCACTCGCCCCGAACCTGCGACAGCTACCGTCGCGACCTCCAGCGCCTGGCCGCCTGGTTGGCCGAGACCGGGCACCCGAGCCAGTGGCCGCAGGTGTCCAGTCACGACCTCAGGCGCTACGTCGCCGAGTTGAGTCGGGCCGGCCTGAACGGCCGCAGCATTGCCCGCCACCTGTCCGCCATCCGCCGATTCTACCGATTCCTGCTGCGCGAGCGGCTGGCCACCGATAACCCCGCCCTGGACATTCGCGCCCCCAAGAGTGGCCGACGTCTGCCCAAGGTGGCCGATGTCGACCAGCTCAACCACCTGTTGGATACCTCGCCGGACGACCCCCTGGAAATACGTGACCTGTGTATGTTCGAGCTGATGTATTCGTCCGGGCTGCGGTTGTCGGAACTGGCTGGCCTGGATGTGGACGCGGTGGACCTGCGCGGGGCCGAGGTGCGGGTCCTGGGCAAGGGCGGCAAGGAACGGGTGTTGCCGGTGGGGCGCAAGGCCCGGCTGGCCCTCGAGGGCTGGTTGCCGGTGCGCGCTGGCCTGGTGCCGGAGCAGGAACGCGCACTCTTCGTCAGCCAGCGGGGCGATCGACTCAGCCATCGCAGCATCCAGGCCCGGCTGCATCGCTGGGGCCTGGCCAAAGGGGCGGACCAACGTCTGCATCCGCACCTGTTGCGGCACTCCTTCGCCAGTCACATGCTAGAGTCCAGTGGTGATTTGCGGGCGGTCCAGGAGTTGTTGGGGCATGCCGACATCGCCACCACCCAGGTCTATACTCACCTGGATTTCCAACATTTGGCCCGGATTTACGACCAGAGTCACCCCAGGGCTCGCCGGCGAAGCTATGATGGTCGGCAGCGGACAGAAGACAGCGCCGGCGAGTGACCGCCGGTAACAAGGAACAATCGCGGGAACTGGCGGTTAGCAATAACACAGCGGGAGCGCTCAATGACATCGGATCAATCCTGGAAGGAGAAGTACCTTCAGGAGCTGGAATCGGCGGATCGACGGGAAAAGCAATGGAAGGTCGAACGCAATAGCCTGGAACGGATGCTGGTACGCACCAGTCTGGCCTCGGAGGGCCAGGCGCCCGAACTGGATCGACTGCTGGCCCAGCTGCGCAAGGACCTGCGCAACAAAGAACTCGACGTGGATGCCTGGCGGGCACTGCAGGAGCAGATCGACCAGCAGGTCGCCCTGCTGGATGAGCGTATCCCGGCCGCCGTGGGCGGTGCCGGTGTGGTTGGAACGGCGCCCCAGGGTCAGGCGTTCTCCGATGACATGCCGGAAGCGAACGGCGTGCCGGGCGACGCCCGCGACATCACTGACAACACCAACCGGTTGCGGATTGCCCGCCGAATTGGCCAGCTCTTGGGCCAGTTGCTCAACCAGGTCACACTGGAATCCGGTGCCGAAGCCCAGGCCCGGCGTCTACAACAGGCCTTGCTGTCCAGCAACGACTGGGATGAGCTCCGGGAGGGGCTGAATCAGGTCGCCGAGCTGGTGATTGCAGCGATTACCCGCAGCCAGAAAGAGTTCGAGGCGTTTCTGAAGCGAGTCGACGAGCGCCTGCAGCAGCTGCGCGGGCACTTTGCCGAACAGTCCTCGGCCCAGGCCGACCGTCTGAGCGCGTCCGAGGCCCTGGACCGGGAAATCCGCGAGGAGCTGGAACGGGCCGGCAACCAGGTCCGGGACAGTGAAGACCTGCACGAGCTCAAGGCCTCGGTCAGTCAGCACCTGCTATCGATCGGCCAGGCCCTGGGCCGGTTCCGGGACCAGGAAAGCGAACGGGAAAAGGTCTTAGCCGAGCAGCTTGAGGTGATGCAGGAAAAGATCGCCGCCATGGAAGCGCATTCGGAGCAGTTGCAGTCGGATGTGAAGCGCGAACGGCAACGGGCCTTGACCGACCTTCTGACCCAGTTGCCGAACCGGGAGGCTTGGCAGGAGCGGCTGGCCTTTGAATTCAACCGCTGGCAACGCTACCAGGGCCCGCTGACGGTCGGCGTGCTCGATATCGATTTTTTCAAGCGGATCAACGATTCGTACGGCCACAAGGCCGGCGACCGGGTGCTCCAGCTGATTTCCAGGGAGCTCCGGGAACGTCTGCGCGCCACCGACTTCATCGCCCGATTCGGCGGCGAGGAGTTCATGGTGTTGTTTCCGGAAACGACGCCGGATGCCGCCAAACTGGCGATGGAAAAGCTGCGCCACCACATTGGCAAGCTGCCTTTCCACTTCAGTGGCGAGCCGGTGCAGATCACCTTTTCGGCGGGGCTGGCGGCCTTTCGACCGGGGGATACCGAGGAGGCGGTCATGGACCGGGCCGACCGAGCCCTGTACCAGGCGAAAGACGACGGCCGCAACCGGCTCGTTGTTGACGCGGAATCATGCGATCAGTGACGCATGCGGGCATCCAGCTCGTCGATGATCTCGGCCCAGTCACTGTCTTCTTCCAGGCCCTCTTCCAGGAAGTGGGACTGGCTCTCTGACCAGAAGGGCGCGTCCTGAAGCGCGATTTCACGGGGCAGTGGTGAGTACCGGGTGATAAAATCCTCGATGCTCTGGTCGTCGGCGGCCAGGCCGAGTTGCTCGAACAGCGTCGTGAAAGTGTGCTTGCTGGTGTCCATGGATAGGTTTCTCCCGATTGGCGTTCGCCTGCATGAAATCACAGTCGTTTGCAGGTATTGTTCCCTGAAATGTAGCGGACCCCTTGAGGATATCCAGTGAAGGTCTTCCTTCCTCTTTTACTATGCTTCCTGCTGGCACTGTTTCAATCCCCACTGCGCGCTGATCCGCCCCAGCCGTCTCCGGCACCGGTGCTGGGCAGTCAGGAACTGGCCTGGCTTGGGGAGCAGGACGGCTTTCGTATCGGGGTGCGTGTCGGTCAGGTGCCGCTCATTTTCGATACCGGAGACGGTACGCTGGCGGGTACCTACATAGATTACCTGGCCCGCCTGTCGGACAAGCTCAATGTACCGGTCGAGCCGGTGATCCTGGACGACGAGGCTGAGGAGCCGGCCACCGATGCGGTGCTGACCACCCGCCTGCCCGACGCCCGGGTGACCCCGGGCAAGCGCTACAGCGAACCCCTGATGACCCTGACCTACGGCCTGTTTGTCAGTGCCGGCGACGTCGCGATCCGCAGTCTGGCCGACCTGGAAGGCGGGCGCATCGCGTTGATCGATGGCGACGTCAACCAGTACCCGATGCTCGACCCGGTCGAGAGCTTCACCCCGGTGCCGGTGGATGGCATCGGCGAGGCCGTGAGCAGTGTACTCTCAGGCCAGGCGGACGCGTTCCTGGGACCGGTGCCGGTGGTGTCCGATTACCTGCAGTCGGCGATGATCAATGGCATCGGGCTGTCGGCCCTGCTGGATCAGAGCACCGTGGACGTGGTGTTGCAGGTGGACGTGGACAACGACCGCCTGTACCACGTGCTGAACCAGGCGGTGGCCTCGATCAGCCACACCGAGCATCGGGTCATTCGCCAGTCCTGGCTGCAGGCCGATGTGCCCGCCCTGGAGCGTAGCGGGCTGGAGTTATCGGCGTCGGACCGGGAGTGGCTCAAACGCCACCCCAATCTGCGAGTCGCCTTTCGCACCGACTGGCCACCGTTCGAGTTTGAGCAGGACGGTCGCGCCACCGGCCTGGTGCCGGACCTGATGACCCGGCTGGAAGCCGAACTCAACACCCGCTTCAGCCGGTCCGAAGTGTCTGGTCGCATGGCTGCCGAGAAGCTGCTTCAGGCCGGCAAGATCGATATCCTGCCGGGCCTGTCCCGAACCCCGAGGACCGAATCCGAATACCTGTTCACCCGCGCCTACCTGACCGTGCCCATCGCCCTGGCCATTCGTGATGACGGTCGGTTCATTGGTGATCTGCGGGAATTGCGGAACGAGCGCGTCGGGGTGGTGAACCGGCACGCCGCCCACGATTACCTGCTGATCAACCACCCGAACCTCGACATCTACCCGATGGATACGGTGGAAGAAGGCCTGCTGGCCCTGTCCAATGGCGACCTCGAGGTCATGGTGACCCACATTCCGGCGGTCAGTTACACGGTGGCCCGGCTCGGCCTGTCCAATCTGCGGATCACCAGCATCACGCCCTATGAGTACGACCTTCGCCTGGCGGTCAGCAAGGACAACCCGGAGCTGCACCGGATCCTGAACCAGGTGCTCAACAGCCTGGATGTGACCGAAACCGAAGCCATCTACAACCGCTGGATCCACCTCGACATCGAGCAGGAGACCGACTACACCGTGGTCCGTCGGGTGGTGCTGATCGCCGTGCTGGTGGTGCTGATCTTCCTGTACTGGAACCGTAAGCTGTCCCGGGAAGTGGACGAACGGATCCGCTCGGAAAACGCTCTGCGCCGTAGCGAAGACGAGCTACGCGCGGCCAAGCTCGAAGCCGAACGCCTGGCCCGGGAGGCTGAAACCGCGAGTCTGGCCAAGAGTGAATTCCTGGCCAACATGTCCCACGAGATCCGGACCCCGATGAACGCGGTCATCGGCTACAGCGACCTGCTCAACAACACGGTCACCGATCCCCAGCAGCGCACCTACCTGGAAGCCATCCGCGCTGGCAGCCGAAGCCTGCTGATGCTGATCAACGACATCCTGGACCTGTCCCGCATCGAGGCCGGTAAGATGCGGCTGGATTATTCCGCGGTGTCCATGCGTCGGCTGCTCGGCGATGTCCGCCACATTTTCGACCTGCGAGCCCGGGAGCAGGGCATCTCCCTGGAGGTGAGTGTCGATTCCAAGATGCCGGCGGCCATGATGCTGGACGAGACTCGCCTGCGCCAGGTGCTGTTCAACCTGGTGGGCAACGCCATCAAGTTCACCCACGAGGGTGGGGTGACCGTCCGGGCTACGGCGACGTTGCTCAAGCCAGACGGCAAGAAGTCCGACACCGGTGAGCGCCAACACTACCGGCTGGTGGTCACGGTCAAGGACACCGGGATCGGGATTCCGGCCGACCAGCGGGAGCGCATTTTCGATGCCTTCGAGCAGCAGGAGGGGCAGAACACCCGGCGCTACGGCGGAACCGGCCTGGGGCTCGCCATCAGCCGCAAACTGGCGCGGATGATGGGTGGCGACCTGGAGGTGGACAGCGAGCCGGGTGTCGGTTCGGTGTTTACCGTGGTGCTGCCGGAGGTGGAGGCCACCGGCGATGTGGCCGAGGAGGAAGGCGCGCCCAAGGAGTCGGAGCGCTTGCTGGCCCAGACCCTGAGCATTCAGGAGCGGGGCTGGCTGCGGGAGCAACTGGCGGCGGATTTTGGCGACGAGTGGCAGACCGTCCGGGAAAGTGGCGACCCCGAGCAGATGAAGGACTTTGCCCGGCGGGTCCAGGCCTGGGGCCAGCGCTTCCGGTCCCGGTCAGTGACCCACTATGGGGAAAAGCTGCTGGCGGATGTGGAGGCGTTCAACCTGGACTCGGTCAACAGCGCACTCGACGCTTTCCCGAAACTGTTGGGGCGTTAACCCCGGGTTACAGGCAGTCGAACTGGGAACGGC
The DNA here is from genome assembly GCF_034555935.1 of Marinobacter qingdaonensis. Classification (NCBI taxonomy): domain Bacteria; kingdom Pseudomonadati; phylum Pseudomonadota; class Gammaproteobacteria; order Pseudomonadales; family Marinobacteraceae; genus Marinobacter; species Marinobacter qingdaonensis. Next base: position 105,477 of record NZ_JAYDCJ010000003.1, on the reverse strand, counting down.
GGTCAAACGCCACCGACACCATGTCGTAGCCGGAGTCGGACAGCTGACGGATCAGGTCGCGGTCTTTCAGCAGGGTCATGCACACTTTGTGCACGCTCGCCTGCAGTTGCTCGACCGGGGGCTGGGTGGCCTCGAACCGGAAATCGACGATCAGGTACTTGCGCTCGATCGCCGAGGATGCGGGAATGTCGTCTCGCTCAACGCTTTCGTAGCCGATGTAGGTGGCCTGTTCCTGGGGGAAGACCTGGCTCATTAGCACGTCCAGATTTTCCGCCTGGGCTGACAGAGCCGGCAGCAGCAGGCCGAGGCAAGCGATCGGAAATGAGGCAAGGTTCTTCATGACGGTCACTCCCGGCACCCACTCTGCGTCCGTGTTACCAAGTGTAAAGTTTCGTTACAGGTGATTATTGCAGAGTCGAACAGGTTTTGCGTGATCCAATACATGAATTTTTCAATTTTTTTCAGTTTGATGACGCCGGCGCGGGCCCCGGAGCAGGCGGCGGCTAAGCTATCAACTATTCTGTCTTTACAACAGTGATAAAGAGGATTTCCCATGTTTCAGCTCGTCTTTAAGGGAGAATGCGCTCCCGGTACCGACATGGAGACGGCCCGGACGAACGCCCGCACCCTGTTCAAGGCCAGCGTGGAGCAGGTCGATCGCATGTTCAGCGGGCAGCCGGTGGTCATCCGCAACAAGCTGGAAGAGGTGCAGGCCGAGAAATACCGGGCGGTGCTGCAGAAACACGGCATGATTGCCCACGTGCAACCCATGCCCGGAACCGCCCCGGCGCAACCGGCACCGGCCTCCGCGCCCCGGCCGGCCGCTTCAGAGCCCCGTGCGCAGGCGGCCCCATCGGCGCCAGCCAGCGGCCAAAGACCCGCGCAAGGGCCGGGCAAGGTGCCGGGCACCGAGCCCGGTGACCGCCCGAACGTGGCCGGAGACAAGGTCGATGACATACTGACGGGCTCCGCCCTGAGCCTGGATCCGGTGGGTGTCACCCTGGTGGAACATACCGAGGTTGAGCTGCCGATGTTCCAGCACCTGGACGACTGGACCCTGGCGCCTGCGGGCTCGGACCTGGGCGTGCAAAGGGAGGTGCCGCCCCCGGTGGTGCCGGATGTGTCCCATCTGTCGCTGGCCGACGACGACCCCAAGAACAAAGCCTGAGTTCGTGGTGGCGTCAGGTAAGTTCGTTCGCCCCCGTGCCATGCCTGCCGGCCTGGTTCGGGTTCTGGCCCTGGCCGTTGCCCTGGTGCTGGCCGGTCCGCTGGTGGCCGGCGACCGGCCCACGGTCGGGCTGGTGCTCAGTGGCGGCGGTGCCAAGGGCATGGCCCACGTCGGTGTGTTGCGGGTACTGGAGGAAATGAACATCCTGGTGGACCTGGTGGTGGGCACCAGCGCCGGGTCCGCGGTTGGCGCCCTCTACGCCTCGGGCATGCCGGTGGCCGACATGGAACGCCGGTTCATCGAGATGGACTGGCTGTCCAGCTTCCAGGATGACCCCGGCCGGGTGTTCAAGCCGGTGCGGCGCAAACGGGAGGAAGTGCGCTTCCCGATCACCCCGGGCATCGGGCTGCGGGCGGACGGGCTGCACGTGGGCGGCGGCATCATCGCCGGCCAGAATCTCGGCTTTATCCTCAATGAACTGACCCGCAGCGCCGCCCTGGTGGAGGACTTTGATCGCCTGGCCATTCCGTTCCGGGCGGTGGCGACCGATCTGGAAACCGGTGAGCAGGTGGTCATGGGGCAGGGCAACCTCGCCGAAGCGATTCGCGCCAGCATGAGCATCCCCGGGGTCTATGCCCCGGTCCAGCGTAACGGCCGCCTGCTGGTGGACGGCGGCGTCGCCAATAACCTGCCGGTGAGTGTCGCTCGGGACATGGGGGCGGACGTCATCATTGCTGTCGACATTACCGATCCGCTGCTGGACCGGGAGGAGCTGAGCGAGGCTTTTTCCGTGGTGGGCCAGCTCACCACCATGATGACCCGCCGCAACACCGACGAGCAGTTGGCGCTGCTGACCGAGCAGGACATCCTGATTCAGCCCGATCTCGAGGAGTTCGGTTCGGCGGATTTCTACAACGCCACCATGCTGTTCGAGCTGGGCGCGACCAGCGCCCGGGAACACGCGGTGGAGCTGCGGCCGCTGACCGTGTCCCGCACCGAATGGACCGGTTACAAGGCGCAGATGGCGTCTCGGGGCTACCGCGCAGGTCCCATTGCGAGGATCGAGATCGAGCATGGTCGGGCACTCAGCGACGACTTCCTGCGGGAGCGGATCCAGCAAAAGGAGGGCGAGCCCCTGGATGTCGAGGTGCTGGAGGCCGACCTCAAGCGCATCTACGGCCTCGGCTACTACGAAACCGTGTCCTATTCCCTGGCGCCCAGCCCGGACGGGACGGTACTGACCATCCGGGTCCAGCAAAAAAGCTGGGGGCCGAATTACCTCTCCTTCGGGCTCAGCTACGAGGACAACTTCGACGGTGAAAACCTGTTCAACCTGGCCTCGTCGCTCCGCATGACCGAACTCAATGACTTTGGCGCCGAATGGCAGACCGGGGTTCAGCTCGGCACCGATCCCTGGCTACGGACCCAGTGGTACCAGCCCCTGGATTACGGCTACCAGCGTTTTCTGGTGGTCGGCGGCGAGTACAGTCGCGACACCCTCGGGATCTTCGACGGCGGCACCAGCCCGGTGGCGGAGGTCGATGTCACCTATCGGGAAGTGGACCTGGGCCTGGGCATGGAATTGGGCGGCAACGCCGAGGTACGGCTGGAATACGTGCGTGGCTACGCCACCATCGATGAACAGGTAGGACAGCCGCTGGTCCGCGAAGATTCGGTGCACCAGGGCGGCCTGCGCCTGCAACTGGTCCACGATTCCCTCGACGACGCCTTCTTCCCCCGCCATGGCGCTTTCGCCGGCCTGCGCGGGCAGTTCGAGCGCAAGGGCCTGGGCTCGGACCGGCACTTCGAATCGGTGACCGGGATGGTGCTGGGCACGGACAGCTGGCGGGGGTTCAACCTGACCGGATTGCTGTTCGGCGAGGCGGTGACTGGCGGTGAGCCGGGCATCGAGAATGCCGTTCGGCTGGGTGGCTTCCGGCGGCTGTCCGCCTACGCCCCGGGCCAGATCACCGGCGACAACGCGCTGCTGGGGTCACTCTACGCGAGCCAGGCCTTCGGTGGGCCGATCGTGCCCTGGTTCGCCGGCATCGGCTTCGAGGCCGGCAACGCCTGGGAATCCTTCGACGACGCCGACTGGAACAGCACGGTCCGGTCCTGGAGTCTGTTTGCCGGCGTCGACACCTTTCTCGGCCCGATCCAGCTGGCCACCGCCTACAACAACCGCGACGACTGGACCGCCTACCTGAACATCGGGTTCTCGTTTACCCAGCTGTTCTACGACTGAGATCGCTACTGGGAATCGCGCCGGTTGGCGCTGGCGATGGCCTCGAGCACCTGCTGGCACTGCTGCATGGCGTAGCGGTGCAGGATCTCGGTCAGCCGGGCCTCGTCCCGGTCCTTGATGGCCTGGATCGACTGCTGCATGTGCGCCAGGTTGTCTTCGATCACGTGGCTGCCGCCCTGCTGGAACGCGACAAAGGCACAGCGCTTGGCGGACGGCCAGAGGTCGTCGATGGCGGCGACGATGAAGTAGTTGTCGGCGTAGACCAGGGAGGCCTTGGTGTACTCGATGCCCAGCTCCAGGAACGCCATCAGGTCGCCCTTGCCAAAGCTGGCTGCCATCTGCGCGTACAGCGACTCCAGCCGTTCCATGTCCGCGGGCTGCCACTGGCGCACCAGTTTGCGGCCGGTGTGGGTGAGGTACAGTTCCAGGGTCTCGTACAGGCTGCGCACGAAGAATTCGTCCAGCGGCGTGACGAACGCGCCCTTGCGCGGCACGTTCCTGACCAGATGCCGTTTCTCCAGCAGCAACAGCCCCTCCCGGATGGAGCCGTGACTGACGTCCATCTGCTTGGCCATGGCGCCCTCGTAGATGCGCTCACCGGAGCCCAGCTGGCCAAAGGCAATCAGGTTTTCGATGTGGCGGGCGACCTGCTCGGTCAGGGTCTCTCTGGGACGGAAGGCGTTCATGGTGTCAGGTCGCTACGGCATGCTGGCTGGGACGAGTCCGCATAGTCGCACACTTGTACCGGCGCCGACCAGTTATCGGGAGGCCATTACAGCAGCGGAGCCAGCAGCCGGATGGCGCGGCAGCTGAGCCGGAACAGGGTGGACCGGTCGTTGTAGTCGCATTCGTGCATCAGCCGGCAGTTGTCCAGGTCCTCCTCCAGCATGGACTCGACGCTGGCGATGAAGTGGGGCGCGGTGGTCACGGCGCTGATTTCGAAGTTCAGGCGCATCGAGCGGTTGTCCAGGTTGGCGGTGCCCACCGCCGCGTAACGGTCATCCACCAGAATCACCTTCTGGTGCATGAACCCGGGCTGGTAGCGGTAGATCTTGATGCCGGTCTGGCAGGCCTGCACCAGGTAGGAGTAGGCCGCCAGGCCGATCAGCCAGCTGTCGGATTTCTCCGGGATCAGGACCCGGACATCGACCCCGCGCAGGGCGGCCAGCTGCAGCGCGTTCATGATCTGGAAGTCGGGCACGAAATAGGGCGACGAAATCCACAGCCGTTGGCGCGCATTGTTGATGCAGTTCAGGAAGAACAGGGAGCAGGTTTCCCAGTCGTCGGCGGGTCCGGTGGGTAGCATCAGCACCCGGTCGTTGCCGGCCTGGGTGGCGGGCGGCGCCCAGTCCAGCTCCGGAAATTCGTCGCTGGCCCAGTTCCAGTCCTCCAGCCAGGTCAGTTGCAGGCCGGTCACCGCCGGGCCCTCGATCTGGCAGTGGGTGTCGCGCCAGGGTTCCTGGTCCATGGCGGTGCCCAGGTATTCGTCCCCCAGGTTGATGCCGCCGACAAAGCCGATGACCCCGTCGCACACCAGCAGTTTGCGGTGGTTGCGGAAATTGATCTGGAACCGGCGCCGGCGCACGTTGCCATCGCCGAAGGACGCCACCCGGGCGCCGGCGGCGGCCAGCTGTTTCAGGTAGGAGCGGGGTAGCCAGACACTGCCGATGTTGTCGTACAGGAACCAGACTTGCACCCCCTGGGCCAGTTTCCGTTCCAGGATCGCCTTGATGCGCTGGCCGACCCGGTCCGAGCGGATGATGTAAAACTCCAGCAGGATGTAACGGGTGGCGTTTTCCATGGCCTCGAACAGCGCCTCGAAGGTGGCCTCCCCGTCCCGCAGCAGGGTACAGCGATTGCCCTCGGTGAACGGCTGCCGGCCGAGCTTGCACAGCACCTGGAGTTCGTCGGTGAAGTAGTCGTCGGCTGGGGCCGGGATCGAGGTGGTCTGCTGCTCGAACCGGTTGAGCAGGTTGGTCAGTGCCTGGTCGCCCATCCGGCGGGCCCGGATATAGCCGCCGAACCGATAGCGCCCGAACAGGAGGAACAGCGGCACCGCCACGTAGGGCAGACCCAGCAGGCCAATGATCCAGGCAATGGCGCCCTGGGCGGTGCGGTAGGTCAGCAGGATCCGGTAGACACAGCCCAGCGCCGCCAGGTACAGCAGACCGACCGCAATGGCGACCAGGGAAAAGGGTTCCATCATGGTGCGGGCGGGTCCGTGTCGGTTGGTGGGGTGGGCCGGTCGTCAGCAGACGCCAGCTGGCTGGCCCGATACTGGGCCGGCGCCGAGCCGGTCCAGCGTTTGAAGGCTCGGCTGAAGGCACTGAGTTCGGAAAATCCGAGCAGGAAAGCAATTTCCCCCAGGGCGTACTGGTCGCTGGCGACGTAGCGAAGGGCCTTGTCCTTGCGCACCTGCTCCACCAGGTCGTGGAAACTCAGGCCCTCGCGCTTGAGCCGGCGGTACAGGGTCTGTCGGCTCATGTGGCATTGCCGGGCCAGACTGTCGGCGTCGATGCGGTCGGTGGCCATCTGCTTGGAAATCAGCCGTCGGATCTTGCGTCCGAACGAGCGCCGGGGTTGCAGCCGGGCCAGCACCGAATTGACCTGCTTCAACACCGCCGAATAGACGTAGGGGTTGCGACGGGGGATGGGGTGGCTGAGGTGCCGGCTATCAAAGGCCAGGCGGGTGGCGGCGCAGCCAAAGCGTACCGGCCCGCCCAGCAGGGTTTGGTATTCGCTGGCGTAGTCCGGCCGGGGGTGGGCAATGTCCGCCCACTCGGCGCCGATGTCCGGGAGGATAAAATGCCGGGTCCGGCTGATGGCCGCGGCCAGGGTCCGGTCCATGTCCTGGCGGCAATAGTGGCTTGGGGTATCCGGCTGCCAGCTCAGGATCGCCAGCTCCCCGGTCTGCTCGAAGCTGAGGGTAACCGACTCATTGATCAGTCGGTGCAGGCGCACGTACTGGGTAACGGCCTCGCCCAGGGTGTCGCAGTTGAAGAACACATGCCCCACCAGACCCATCCGTTCCGGGTCCACCAGGGTGCCGGCGTGCAGGCCCACGGCCGGGTCGCCGGTGACCTGCTCGGCGTGGTCCCAGAGGCGGTAATGGGCCTGGGCCGGGACCCGAAGGTCCGGGTCCCTGAGCGCTTGCAGGTCGACACCCACCAGTTGTTCCACCCGTTCCGGGTCCAGCACCCCCTGGCATTCGAGGTAGTGGACCAGGGCGAGGGTGCTGGAGGCGGCGACCAGGGGCGCGCTGCTGTCTTGGGACTGGGCTGGTATCACAGCTGGATTCCGATGGTTAACAACCTTTCATGCTGACTGATACAAAATGTCAAGTGAATGATACCGCCTGTCAACGGTTTGTCATGGCAACAACGATAGCATTGAAATATCAGGTTGAAGCAATGGATTGGTTGTTAAAGGAGGTTGTTGTATGGAACAGGAAATCTTCGTACCCCACAGTGAAATCGAGCGCCAGAACGTGATGGCACTCGCGGAATACCTGAACAGCATCTACTACTGCTGATCAGACAGGCGTACTGCCTATGACCTTGAAGCCGGGCCCAGCCCGGCTTTTTTCGTTGGGGCGGCCCCCACCTGCCTTGCACCAAACTTGCTCGCCACACTGTCAGTGGTAATGTAGTCGGTTTCGAAAAATGAGCCAATCCGGAGACTGATCGTCCATGAGCGTAGAGTTGAACCACCGTATCACCGGCGAAGGTGCGCCACTGATCCTGCTGCATGGCCTGTTCGGGTCCCTGGAAAACCTGGGCGGCATTGCCCGGCGCCTGCAGGACGACTGGCAGATTCATTCCCTGGACCAGCGCAATCACGGCAGCTCGCCGCACACCGAGACCATGGATTACCCGGCGATGGCGTCGGACGTCATTGCCTACATGGATCGCCAGGGCATCGACAAGGCCTGCATCCTGGGCCATTCCATGGGCGGCAAGGTGGCCATGCAGGTGGCCCTGCAGGCACCGGCCCGGGTCGAGCGGGTCATCGTTGCCGACATCGCGCCGGTCAGTTACAAGCCCCGCCACGATGCCATCCTTGAAGGCCTGAAAAGCATCGACCTGAATGCGGTCGCCTCGCGCCAGGACGCCGACCAGCGCCTGGCGGAGCAGGTCGACGCCCTGGCAACCCGGCAGTTCCTGCTGAAAAACCTCGAACGGGTGCCCCGGGACGAACAGTCGGAGGGTGGCCCGCTGTTCCGCTGGCGCCTGAACCTGCCGGTGATCGACGCCTGCTACGGCAACCTGTCCCAGGCCCCAGAAGGCGAGGGCCCCTACCAGGGGCCGGTGCTGTTCCTGAAGGGCGCGGATTCCGCCTACATCCAGGAGAAGCACCGGGAGTCCATCCAGCAACTGTTCCCGGCCGCGGAGCTGCGGGTCATCCAGGACACCGGGCACTGGCTGCACGCGGAAAAACCGGACACCTTTGCGGCCCTGTGCCGCCGATTCCTGGCCGGCGACTAGGGGCCGGCGGCGCGTTTTCAAGACCGTGGAACCGTCTGCTAAGGTTAAGTCTGGGCTGGCAAATCCATCGACAACAGAAACGGGCGGGCAGGAATGATGAAATGGCTGATGGTCGGGGTGCTGGCCCTGTTTTTCCTGCTCGGTGGCTTCCTGCTCACGCCCTCGCCCATCGACAGCAAGGCCTGGCAACCACCCGATCCCCGGCCCCTGACCGGCCCGCTGTCACCCAATGAGCGCCTGCGCCTGGCCGACCTGCTGGCCCGGGGCCAGGTTTACGGTCCGGAGGACACCACCGTCAGTGCCGACGGCGTGGTGTATTCGGGCACCGGGGACGGCCGCATCGTGCGGGTGTTCCCGGATGGCCGGGTCGAGACCTGGCTCAAGACCGACGGCCGGCCCCTGGGTCTGGTGTTTGACCAGGCCGGCAACCTGATCGTCGCCGACGCCGTCAACGGCCTGTTGTCCATTGCCCCGGACAAGACCGTGACCGTGCTGGCCCGGGAAGCCGGGGGCACCCCGTTCCGGTTCACCGACGACGTGGATATCGGCCCCGACGGCCGCATCTATTTTACCGACGCCAGCTCCCGCTTCCGGCACCCGGATTACCGGCTCGACCTGTTGGAAATGCGCCCCCATGGCCGCCTGCTGCGCTACAGCCCGAACACCGGTAAGGCCGAAGTCCTGCTGGCCAACCTGCACTTCGCCAACGGCGTGGCGGTGGCGCCCAACGGTGCCTACGTGCTGGTCAACGAAACGTGGAAATACCGTACCCTGCGTTACTGGATCACCGGCCCGAAAGCGGGTCAGGCCGAGGTGTTTGCCGACAACCTGCCGGGCTTCCCCGACAATCTGGCGGTCGATCGCCAGGGCCGCTACTGGGTGGCCTTTCCGAGCCTGCGTAATGCCCAGGTCGACGCCCTGCATCGCAATCCCTGGCTGAAGGATCTGGTCGCCAAGCTGCCGGACAGCCTCAAACCCAAGCCCAGGCAATACGGCCTGGTGGTGGCCTTCGACCGCAAGGGCGAGGTCATCACCAGCCTGCACGACACCAAGGGCAGCCACCTGCAGGAGATCACCTCGGTCACCCCCCACGATGGCTATCTATACTTTGGTTCACTTCACAACGACCGCATCGGCCGGCTACCGTTGCAGGCCATTCCCGGCCTTGGAGACGACGAAGCATGACAGGCGAGCGCGCCATTGAGTGGGATCTGCCCGAACCCTTCTGCCTCGAGATTACCGTCAGCGACGACGACACCGACCGTCTCGGACACGCCAACAACGTGGTGTACGTGCGCTGGCTGGAGGACGTGAGCTGGGCCCACATTGAGTCCCTGGGCATGACCTGGGCCCTGCACGAGGAAACCGGCAAGGCCATGGCCATCACCCGGACCGAGATTGACTACCTGGCGTCCGCCAACGCCGGCGACCGCCTGCTGCTGGGCACCTGGCTAACCGGGTACGACGGCCGCTTCCGGTCGTCCCGGCAATTCCAGCTGGTGCGCCCGGCCGACGGCAAGACCCTGGTGCGGGCGCTGTCCACCCACGCCTGCGTGGACCTGAAGAGCCAGCGTCCGGCCCGGGCTCCGAAGGCCTTTGCCGAGATTCTCGGGTCGGCGGTGGTGGCCGGAGGCCCCGGCCTGGCGGTGGATTGAACAACCGGCCCGGCCATCTTCTGCTAGTCTGAAACAAGCCCTGTCCCCAACCGCTGCTGTCCGGAGGCCGCCATGGCAGATCCCGAAGACCAGACTACCGAAACCCCCATGCGCCACGTCAGCTACGACCGCTTTGGCGAGCCGGATGTGCTGCAGCTGGGCCAGTCCGCGGTGCCCGAGCCCGGGCCCGGACAAGTGCTGGTGCGCGTCCATGGCGCGGGCCTCAACCCGATCGACTGGAAGACCCGGCGCGGTCTGGGCTTTGCCGCACGGCAGATTGAAAACAGCCTGCCCTGGACGCCGGGCTATGACATCGCCGGGGAAGTGGTGGCGGTGGCGGACGACGTCACCACGCTCGCCCCTGGGGACCGGGTCATGGGCATGATCGGCTTCCCGGCCGGGGGTGGGGGCTACGCCGACCACGCCGTGGCCAACGCCGACGAGTTTGCCATCGTGCCCGAGGAATTGGACCTGGTAACCGCCGGGGCCCTGCCGCTGGCGGCCCTGACCGCCTGGCAGGCGCTGTTTGAGGTGGCCAAGCTGGAAGCCGGCCAGAAGATACTGATTCACGCCGGCGCCGGCGGCGTCGGTCATTTTGCCGTCCAGTTTGCCCTCGAGCGTGGTGCCCATGTGGTGGCGACGGCGTCCGCCGCCAACCGGGATTTCCTGGCCGAGCTGGGTGTGCACGAGGTCATCGATTACCGCACCACCGACGTGGCGGAGGAATGCTACGGTCTGGATGTGGTGCTCGACCTGGTGGGCGGCGAGACCGGCATGCGCTCGCTCCACACCCTGGGCGAACAGGGGGTGTTGGTGACCATTCCCACCGTCACCGCCGACGACATCATCAGCGCGGCCGAGGAAATGGGGCTCCGGGCCCATGGCATGACCGTGCGCCCGGATGCGTTCCACCTGGATGAAATTGCCGAGCTGATCGAGGACGGCGATGTCCGGGTCCACATCGATCGCGCCTTCCCCCTGGCGCAGGCGGCCGACGCTCACGACCTACTCGAAGGCGGCCACGTCCGCGGCAAGCTGGTGCTCGACTGTCGGTAATGCCAGCCGGCCCTTGCCCTACTGGGGCAGGGCGTCGGCCAGGTTGCCGTTGTCCGGGGCGGCCAGGTCAGAGCCTTCCTTGTCCTTGCGCTCCTTCGGCGCCTGCGGCGGCACCAGGCTGATCAGCATCCAGTCAGCTTCCGGCTTGAGTTCGTCCATGTCCTGCACCGGCGACACATGGCCCTTGCCGTCGAACACGAACAGTACCAACGCCTGCTTCTGGTACTTCTCCAGAAAGTCACTGTAGCTGAACTCGTCGCTCAACTGGGTGGTCCGCACCGTGTAGCCCTGGCTGGCCAGGCTGGCCAGCTTGGCGTAGCTCACGCCCCCGAACAGGCCGCGGGTCATCTGGATCTTCTCGGCGGTCTGGTGGCGGGCCTTCTGGTCCTGGTCGCCTTCGGCCAGGCTGAACACGCTCTTGTCGCCGAACCAGTCCAGGAAGTGGTAGGTGGCCAGGGAGTTCATGTGCTTGTAGGGGGAAATCACCAGCAGATTGCCAATGCCGGTCAGGTCCAGATGGGTCGAGGCGTGTTCGGACACGGGGTTGCCGAAGTAGGTCTGCAGGTTGTCCATGCGCGCCTGGCGCACGTTTTCCCAGTTGGTGTCCGCCAGGGTGACCGGCACCTCCTGTTTTTTCAGGGCCTGGCCGATCATGCGGGCGACCGGGTTCGCGCCCAGGACCAGGAACCCGTACTCCGCCGGTTCGGCCACTCGCAGCAGGCGTGCCACCGGGCGGGCGGTCAGACTCTGCAGGGTCACGGTGGCAATGATCAGCATGAACACCAGCGGCACCAGGGTGCCGGCGCTCTCGTAACCGACCTTTTGCAGCTGAAACGCGAACAGGGCAGACACCGCGGCCGCGACGATGCCCCGGGGGGCAATCCAGCTCAGGAACAGCTTTTCACGCCAGTTCAGGCTGGTGCCGATGGCCGACAGGAAAATGCTCAGTGGCCGCGCCACCAGCATCAGGATGCCCAGCACCACAGCCAGGCCCCAGCCCAGCTCCGCGATGGCACTGAATTCGACCCGGGCCGCCAGAATGATGAACAGCGCGGAAATCAGCAGGACACTCAAGGATTCCTTGAACTCGAGAATGCTCTCGATCGGTACCTGCTTCATGTTGGCCATCCAGATGCCCATGATGGTGACCGTGAGCAGGCCGGATTCGTGTGCCAACTCGTTGGAGATGGCGTAGACCCCGAGCATGAAGGTCAGGGTGCCGGCGTTGTGCAGGTATTGGGGAATCAGGTGCTTGCGCAGCACCAGGCCGTTCAGGTAGCCGGCCAGGGCGCCGATCAGGAAGCCCACCAGCAGGGTCTTGCCGAAGATATACAGGGAATGGCTGAACACGTTGCCCTGGCCCCAGGACACGATGCCCTCGAACACCAGGACCGCCAGCAGGGCGCCCACCGGATCGATGATGATGCCCTCCCAGCGCAGGATGTTGGCCAGCTTGGCGGTCGGGCGCACCGAGCGCAGCAGGGGCGCAATCACGGTCGGGCCGGTGACGATGGAGATGGCGCCGAACAGCAGGGCCACCGGCCAGGACACCTCCAGCAGCCAGCGCGCCGACAGGGTACCGATGACGCAGGTGACGATGGAGCCGACCGGAATCAGGTTGCGCACCATCTTGCCGTGGCCGCGGATTTCCGCCAGGCGCAGGGTCAGGCTGCCCTCGAACAGGATGATGGCGACCGCCAGGGAAATCACCGGAAACAGCAGTTCGCCAAACACCGCCTCCGGGGCCAGGAAGCCCAGCATGGGCCCGGCGGCAATGCCCCCAGCCAGCAGGAACAGGATCGCGGGCATGCGCACCCGCCAGGCCAGCCACTGGCAGAAGAGGGAGAGAACGCCGATGCTGGCAAGAAGCAGGACAGTACTGACGGGCATGGTGGCAATCGATCCTTTTGGTTATTGGTTGGCGCGTCGGGCCAGCCGGTTCAGCAGCCGCGAGGCGGCAAAAAAGCCGAAGCTGGCGGTGACCGGGCTGGCCGCTCCGAAGCCCGAGGCGCAATCCAGGCGCACCGGGCCATCGGTGGAAGGTTTTTGCAGGCAGACCTCGCCGTCACCGGCAGGATACGTCAGCTGCTCGAGGGAGTATACGGCCTCTACGCCGAACCGGCGCTTGGGGTTGCGGGAGAAACCGTATTCCCGGCGCAGGAGGTTGCGGACCTTGGCCAGCAGGGGGTCCTGGGTGGTTTTGCTCAGGTCCGCGACCTGGATCTGGGTCGGGTCCATTTGCCCGCCGGCGCCCCCGGCGCAGACGATGGGCAGCTTGCGGCGCTGGCAATGGGCAATCAGCGCGGCCTTGGCCTTGACGCTGTCGATGGCATCGACCACGCCGCTCATGTCGGTGGTGATCAGGTCACCGACGTTCTTGGTGGTCAGGAACCCGAAATGCACCCGGATATCGGCGTGCGGATTGATGGCCCGCAGGCGTTCGGCCATGGCGTCGGTCTTGGTCCGGCCGTACTGGGTTTCCAGGGCGTGCAGTTGGCGGTTGGTGTTGGACACGCAGATGTCGTCCATGTCGATCAGGGTGATCGTGCCCACGCCGCTGCGGGCCAGGGCTTCGGCGGCCCAGGAGCCGACGCCGCCGAGCCCGACGATGGCGATGTGGGCGGACCGGAAGGCCTCCAGGGCGCGTCGTCCGTAGAGTCGTTCAATGCCGCCGAAGCGGAATGCGTAATCGTCGGCGTTCATGCGGCCTCCGCTGGGGTCCGGACGCTGCCGGACCGTTCTGAATCGAAGCGGGCAATTGTAACTCAGAGCCGGGCTGGACTGAAAAATGCGAAAGCCACGCAGGGCGTGGCTTTGCATCGGCGGCCGGGGTTCCCGGCCAGGATGGGCGTCAGGCGGCCCAGTGGTCGTCGTCAAAGGCCATCAGGCTGTCCTTGCCGGTCTTGATGTCGGCCAGCAGCCAGTGGATTTCCGGCAGCAGTTTCTCGAAGTAGAACCGGGCCGATACCTGCTTGCCCTCCAGCAGCGGCGTGTTGCCGTCGCCGGCCGCCAGCTGGGCCTCGGCGACACCGGCCATCCGGGACCAGAGGTAGCCGATCACCGTCAGCGCCATCAGCCGCAGGTAGGGGGTGGCGGCGGCGCCGGCCTGTTCCGGGTCCTTGGGCGCGTTGCTGGCCAGCCACATGGTGGCTTCTTCCAGAGCGCTGATCGCTCCTTTCAAGGATTCCCGATGCGGCGCTTCCGGGTGGTCCTTGAGGTACCCGGTGAGCACCCCGAACAGGGTCCGGACCAGCTGGCCGCCTTTCAGACCCAGTTTGCGGCCCACCAGGTCCATCGCCTGGATGCCGTTGGTGCCTTCGTAGATGCGGGCGATGCGACCATCCCGCACCAGTTGCTCCAGCGGCCAGTCGGTGGTGAAGCCGGAGCCGCCCAGCACCTGCAGACCGGTGTTGGCGTTGTTGAAGCCTTCGTCGGTCAGGAAGGCTTTGACCACCGGGGTCAGCAGTTGCACCAGGTCGTCGGCGGATTCGCGCACGGCTTCATCAGTGTGCGCCACGGACAGGTCGAGCTGATGGCCGGTGAACAGCGCCAGGGCCCGCATGCCCTCGTTCAGCACCTTCTGGCGCATCAGCATGCGGCGCACGTCCGGATGCACAAGGATCGGGTCGGCCGGGCCATCGGGATTCTTGGGACCACTCAGGGACCGGCTCTGCAGCCGCTCCCGGGCGAAGCCGAGGCTCTCCTGGTAGGCCATCTCGGCCAGACCCAGGCCCTGCATGCCGACCATCAGGCGGGCCTCGTTCATCATGGTGAACATGGCCCGCATGCCGTCGTTGGCTTCACCCACCAGCCAGCCTTTGGCGCCTTCGAAATTCATCACGCAGGTGGCGGAGCCCTTGATCCCCATCTTGTGTTCCAGCCCCCCACACAGGGCCGGGTTGCGCTCGCCGGTGTCGGGCAGGAACTTGGGCACCACGAACAGGGAAATGCCCTTGGTGGTGTCCGGTGCGCCCGGCAGCTTGGCCAGCACCAGATGCACGATGTTGTCGACCAGATCGTGCTCACCCCCGGTGATCCAGATCTTGGTACCCTCGATGGCGTAACTGCCGTCCTCGTTCGGCGTTGCGCGGGTCCGGATCAGGCCCAGGTCGGTGCCGCACTGGGGCTCGGTCAGGCACATGGTTCCGGTCCACTCACCGGAGATCAGCTTCTCCAGGTAGGTCTGCTTCAGTTGGTCCGAGCCGTGGGCGTGCAGCGCGCTGATGGCGCCGTGGGTCAGGCCTGGATACATGCCCAGTGACAGGTTGGTGGAACACACCATTTCGTCCACCACGAACTTCAGGGTGTGCGGCAGACCCTGACCACCGAATGCCAGGGGCGCATCCAGCGCGGTCCAGCCACCCTCCACGAATTTCCGGTACGCCTCCTTGAAGCCCTCGGGCGTGGTGACCGAATGCGTCTCGGGGTCGTAGCTGCAGCCCTGGCGATCACCGATCTGATTGGTGGGCTGAATGACCTCGGCCGCCAGCTTGCCGGCCTCGTCGATCACCGCCGAGATCAGGTCCGGGGTGGCATCGGCGTAGGGCGGCAGATTGTGGAGTTGGTCTACACCCAGGACATCAAACAACAGAAAGCGAAGGTCGTTCGCAGGCGCCTGATATTGCATGGAGTACTCTCCTCACTGTGCTTTGTTGGTGCGGCATCGGGTGGGGCACCCGATATCCGTTGTGCAAATGGAACAGTCGATTCATACGGCCGTTTAAATTTTCCGGTTCACCAGGCGCGCCGGTCTAGCCGATAAATATTTCGTATTCCTCAGTAGGGACGGGCCGATGGGCCCGACCAAGACGGCGAACCGTGGAGGAACTATGAAGCGAGTGGTCATTGCCGGCGTGTCCGGCGCCATTGGAACGGCCCTGGCCGAGGCCATCCTCAGGGACTACCCCGAGTGTCAGTTGGTGGGGTTGTGTCGGCATCCGGATCGGGCGCCGACGGCGCTGCACACCCATGATCGGGTCAGCCTGCTGACCTGGGATGCCGGCGATGCCGCAACGCTGGACGGAATGATTGGCGAACTGGAGTCGGTCATCCCCGGCAGAACCGGCATCGACACCCTGATCTACGCCGCCGGGGTGCTGCATGCGGAGCAGATGTTTCCGGAAAAACGCCTGGAGGATCTGTCGGCCGACGCCATGGCCTGGGCCTTCGCGGTCAACGCGACCGGCTTTGGCCTGCTGGTACGGGCGTTGGTCCCCTGGTTGCGACACCGGGAGCTGAAGCGCATCGCCGCCGTGTCCGCCAAGGTCGGCTCCATCACCGACAACCGGTTGGGTGGCTGGTACGCCTACCGGAGCTCCAAGGCCGCGCTTAACATGCTAGTGCGGGGGCTGTCAGTGGAGTTGCCCCGGCGTTGCAAACCGGTGGCTTGCGTGGCCCTGCACCCGGGCACCACGGAGTCGGCGTTGAGCGAACCTTTCCGCCAGTCCCTGGCGCAGTTGCAGGTGCACAGCCCGGCCCAGACGGCGGACAACCTGTTGGCCGTGTTGCGGGGCATGGATCAGGACGACAACGGCCGGTTTCTCAGTTGGGATGGTTCGGAGCTGCCCTGGTAACCGGTGGCCGGTTTGGTGCGGGCATAAAAAAAGGGCGATCAACGATCGCCCTTTTCGATTTCAGCCACTTGTCCATGCCACGCGCTGCCCCGGGTGGCTTGGTGACGACCCGCCGTCGAATCAGCGAATGAACGGATTCAGCATGCGGGTGAAGGTGCCTGTCAGCTTGACCGGTGCACTCAGCACGGACAGGGTGATGCAGTCCTCACAGCCGACCGCCACGGGTTTGTGCTCGTCCTGATCGGTCAGAACCACAAAGTCCCACTGGTTGAAGACGCCTTTCTGGTCGGCGAACGCGCCCTGCAGCACGATCGTGGTCTCCTCGCCGCGGTGGGTGTGCGCGGGCGCCTTGCCGCCGGCGGCCAGTTTCTGCAACACCACCTGTTCGCGCTGGCCGGGGAAGCGATCGCTGATGTCCAGCACGCTGACATCACCCAGTTGCCGCTTCCACGGCAGCTTGTTGATGTCCTCGCCCAGGAGTTTCTGCAAGGGGCCCAGCTTGGCCGCGGCCGAGGCGGCCATGGACGGCAGATCCGCCTCCGAGGGCGCGCTGTCAATCTTCGACAGGATCGCGTCGAAAATGCTGTCAGACACCGTCACCTTGGGCTGCTGTTCCATCATGACCGCACCCAGACTGTCGAGCGTATCGACACGACTGCGACACTGAGGACACTCGTCCAGGTGCAGCCGGATGCACAGAGCGTGGGGTTCGCTCAGGTTGCCTGCGCTGTATTCCATCAAACTCAGGCTGTCGGGATGATGCCGTGTCATACGTTCTGGTCCTGCAAAATCACTTTCAATTTATTCAGAGCCAGGCGAACCCGGCTCTTTACCGTGCCAAGGGGAATGTCGAGTTCGTCCGCCACCATCTGGTGGGATTTGTTCTCCATATACACCTTGGCAATCACCGTGATCTGCTCTTCAGGCAGATGACTGAGCGACTCGCGGATGCGCCGCTCGGACATCAGACGATGCAGCGACGTTACCGGTTCGTTTTCGTTCTCACCCGGGATCTGCCACAGATCCTCGGTTTCAACCGCCATTTCGGCGCTGGTGCGCTGCATCTTCCGGAGCATGTCGATGCGCTGGTTCCGCGCAATCGTGAAGATCCAGGTCGATGCGGCAGCCTTGCGCCAGTCGTACAGACAGGAGCGGCGCCAGATGGACACAAACACTTCCTGGACCAGCTCTTCGGCGTGACTGGCCAGCCCATTTGCCATGGCGTAGTACTTGATCTGAGGCCCGAAATGCTCGAACAGAGCGTGGTAAGCCTCACGATCCTGATTCTTGCCCACTTTCTGAAGCAGCTGACTCCAGGGGTCCTTTCGACCTTCGGTACCGGTGGGCTTCTTCTCCAGCGTGCTCACTGGACGCTCCTTGACTGTCGCATGGCTTGAATTGTTGGTATTCATCATTCTATGCACTCGTCCCGGGTTTGTCAGTTTCAGGACTTACGGCTCAAGGGCAGGAGCGGATCAGCGCAGCGGTAAAAAAAGTGGCGGGCAAATCCGGGGCAGGGAGGTTGGCGCTCCCGGGCCGGAGCGCCGCGACGGATCAGTGTTCCAGGTAGGTGTAGCCTTCCAGGCCCGCGGTCAGTTCCGACAGCAGATCGGTCTGGGTATCCGGGGCCAGTTCGCTGGCCTCGAACTTGTCCTGATAGGCCCGAAGCAGGGCCGCCGGTTCGAAGTTCACATAGCGCAGGACCTTGGCCACGGTGTCGCCGGTGATCGGGGTGCCGGTCTCGAAGCCGCCGTCCGCATTCAGTCGGACATCCACCGAGTGGGTGTCGCCGAACAGGTTGTGCATGTCCCCCAGGATCTCCTGGTAGGCCCCGGTCATGAAGAAACCCATGAGCAGGGGCTCGCCGGCGTCATGGTCCGGCAGTGGCAGGGTGGTTTCCGTGCCCTGACCGTCGACGTACTGGTCGATGCGCCCGTCGGAGTCGCAGGTGATGTCCTGGATCACCGCGCGCCGGTTAAGAGGGCGGTCCAGGCCGTTGATGGGCATGACCGGGAAGATCTGGTCGATGCCCCAGACATCGGGCAGGGACTGGAACAGCGAGAAATTTACGAACAGTTTCTCCGCCAGTTTTTCATTCAGCTCGTCGATGATTTCCCGGTGCGCCCGGTTGGCATTGTCGAGCTGGCCTCGAAGCAGGCGACAGCAGCGGGTGTACAGGGTTTCCGCCTGGGCCCGTTCCTGCAGGCTCAGGACTCCGTGGGCAAACTGGGCGTGGACGTCGCTCATGGCGTGCAACACGTCGTGGTAGATTTCCGCCAGCGAGCGCGGCGTGTCGGCGTCCTCCAGGCTCTGCAGGTCGCGCCAGAGGTCGTGCAGCGGTGCCGCCGCCTCGTCGGTCGGGGCCTGGGGCGAGCGGTTGTCGGGCACCTCGCGGTCAATCACGTTGGTGACCAGCACCGAGTGGTGGGCGGTCAGGGCCCGGCCGGATTCGCTGATCAGGTCGGGGTGGGGAATGCCGTGGCGGTCACATTCACTCTGCAGGATGTGCATGACGTTGTAGGCGTACTCGTGCACCCCGTAGTTCATTGAGCAGCTGCTGCGGGAGCGGGTGCCCTCGTAGTCAACGCCCAGACCACCGCCGATGTCGACCGTGCCGATCGGGGCGCCCAGCTGGCGCAGTTCGCTGTAGAAGCGGGCGCACTCGCGCAGGCCGGTCTGGATGTCGCGGATGTTGGCGATCTGCGAGCCCAAGTGGAAGTGCAGCAGTTGCAGGGTGTCCAGGGCATTGGCCTCGCGCAGGGTCTGCACCACGTCCAGCACCTGGCTGGCGGACAGCCCAAACTTGGATTTTTCGCCGCCGGTGTTCTGCCAGTTGCCCTTGCCGATGGTGGCCAGGCGAGCGCGCACGCCGATCAGCGGCGATACGCCCAGGCTCTTGGCTTCGGCCAGGATCAGCGGCAGTTCCGACTGCTTCTCGACCACGATGAACACCCGATGGCCGAGTTTCTGGCCGATCAGGGCCAGGCGAATGTACTCGCGATCCTTGTAGCCATTGCAGACAATCACCGAGCCCGGCCGCCGGGACAGCGCCAGCACGGCCATGAGCTCCGGCTTGCTGCCCGCCTCGAGACCGACCTGGCCCTGGCTGGCTGCCGGTTCCGCCGCCAGCAGTTCCTCCACCACCCGGCGCTGCTGGTTCACCTTGATCGGGTAGACCGCGGTGTAGCGGCCCTGGTAGCCCTGGTCGCCGGCGACTTTGTTGAACGCGCCGCACAGTTTGTTGACCCGGTCGTGCAGGATGTCGGTGAAGCGGATCAGCACCGGCAGCTGGACGCCGGCGTCGACCAGTGAGCGAGTCAGGTCCGGCAGATTGATGCGGGCCTGGCTATGGCCCCGATCCGGGCGAATCAGGACCTCACCCCGGTCGTTGACGCCAATGTAGCCGTCACTCCAGTGGGCGATGTTGTAAACCTTGTGGGCAGCGGTGCCGCTGGCTTCGCTCATGCTTGCTATCCTGTCAGGAAACCGGGGCCGGTCGGGCTCAGGCCCGGGCCGGCGTATGGCCGCATTGTATGGATTCCGCAGTCGGGCTAAAAGAACCTGCTGTGGAAAATACCTGCCCGGCTGGGCGATTAACGCTTTAGCTGCTCCGGTGCCATGCCTACAATACGCCCTTTAACCCGGCTCACGGCCCACAGCAGGAGACACACCATGACGGCATTGAACGACGGCTGGTTTACCGAAGTATTCCAGGATCAGGGAACGGCGTTTTCCCTGCAGGTGAAGCGCAAGCTGCACGAGGAGCAGACCCCCTTCCAGAAGCTGGAAATCTACGAGACCGAGACCTTCGGCAATCTGATGGTGCTGGACGGCTGCGTGATGCTCACCACCCGGGACAACTTCCTGTACCACGAGATGATGACCCACCCGGCCCTGTTTACCCACAAGGACCCGAAGAAAGTGGTCATTGTTGGCGGCGGTGACTGCGGCACCCTGAAGGAGGTGCTCAAGCATCCGGGTGTGGAAGAGGCCTGGCAGGTGGAAATCGACGAGCGGGTGACCCGCATGTCCGAGAAGTATTTCCCGGAGCTGTGCGAATCCAACGACGACCCCAGGGCCAACTTCTTCTTTGGTGACGGCATCCAGTGGATTCGCGACATCGAGCCCAACAGCCTGGACCTCATCATCATCGATAGCACCGACCCGGTGGGACCGGCGGAGGGGCTGTTCGCCCTCGACTTCTACCGGGACGCCATGCTGGCCCTGCGCGAGGGCGGTCTGATTGTGCAGCAAAGCGAGTCACCGCTGCTGCACACCGACACCATTATCAAGTCCATCCACGACGACATGCGCCAGGCCGGGTTTGACCACATCCAGACCCTGCCGTTCCCGCAGCCGGTGTACCCGACGGGCTGGTGGAGTTGCACCATGGCGGGCAAGAACAAGCCGGTGCGTTACTTCCGGGAGGAGGACGTCGACAACCGGCCCTTTGTCACCCGCTACTACAACGCCGGCATCCATCACGGTGCCCTGGCCATGCCCCAGTTCATGGTCGATGCCCTGGAGGATGAAGTGCGCCCCGAGGAGGGCTGAGCGAGGGTCCGCCTCGACACACGGTCGACCTCGTCTACACTGAAGGGTGTGTTCAGAAAGTGAACAGTACCCTGTAGGGCGAGCAGAGGAGTTGGCGATGGATGTGCGCAAGGGAGAGGCGGAGCGTCACTGGTTTCGCAGTGACCGGTTCGAGTTGGTGAATGGCCAGTGGTATTTCCAGACCCGCGAGGGGTCGCTGGAAGGGCCGTTCGACAGTGTCAGGGAGGCGGAACTGGAATTGTTGCTGTACCTTCGTCACGCCGAGGATACCCTGTTCAGCGGGGCCGGCTGAGACACTTCAGAGCAATGAAAAAGGGCGCCCGAGGGCGCCCTTTTTGTGGCTTCGTCGACCAGCTTACTTGCTGCTGACGAATTCCGGGTAGGCTTCCATACCACACTCGGACAGGTCCACACCCTCGTACTCCTCTTCTTCGGAGACGCGCAGGCCGATGACCGCCTTCAGGATGCTCCACACGATCAGGCTGGTGACAAAGACCCAGACAAAGATGGTGAGCATGCCTACCAGCTGACCCATGAAGGTCGCGTCGGCGTCGGACAGCAGGACCGCGAAGATACCCCAGATACCGACCACACCGTGCACGGAGATGGCACCGACCGGATCGTCGATCCGCAGCTTGTCCAGGGTCACGATGGAGAAGACCACGATGATGCCGCCAATGGCGCCGATGCAGGTGGCCAGCAGCGGAGACGGATCAGCCGGCTCGGCGGTGATGGCAACCAGACCGGCCAGGGCGCCGTTCAGGGCCATGGTCAGGTCGGCCTTGCCGAACATGATGCGGGCCACGATCAGGGCGCCGATCAGACCGCCAGCGGCAGCAGCGTTGGTGTTCAGGAACACGTTGGCCACTTCGTTGGCCACACCGATGCCACCCAGCTTCAGGGTAGAACCGCCGTTGAAGCCGAACCAGCCCATCCACAGGATGAAGGTACCGAGGGTAGCCAGCGGCAGGTTGGCCCCCGGGATAGCCTTGATCTGGCCATCGGCGGTGTACTTGCCTTTACGGGCGCCCAGCAGGAGCACGCCAGCCAGGGCCGCAGAAGCACCAGCCATGTGCACGATACCGGAGCCGGCGTAGTCGCTGTAGCTCAGCTCATACAGACCGAAGACGGCGTCGCCGTTCCAGGTCCAGGAACCCTGCATCGGGTAGATCACACCACACATGATCACGGCGAAGGCGAGGAAGGCCCAGAGCTTCATGCGCTCGGCAACCGCACCGGAGACGATGGACATGGCTGTGGCCACGAACACTACCTGGAAGAAGAAGTCGGACGCACCGCTGTATTCGCCCATGTCGCCGAAGCCGGCTTCGGTCGAAGCGGCAATGACGCCGGCGATGGCCGCGTCGTCCATTTCAGCAACGGTGGTGATGCCGCTCAGGAAGATACCGCCGCCATACATGATGTCGTAGCCGCAGATCAGGTACATGGTACAGGCGACGGCAAACAGCGCGACGTTCTTGGTCAGGATTTCAGTGGTGTTCTTGGCACGCACGAGACCGGCTTCCAGCATGGCGAAACCCGCGGCCATCCACATGACCAGGGCACCGCACACCAGGAAGTAGAAGGTGTCCATTGCGTACTGCAGTTCAAAGATATGATTAAGATTGCTTTCCATGTGAAGCCCTCCGCACGAGGCTTTTCAGGTTTTTAAATTTTTTTGCGTTGGCAACTGGTTAACTGAGCTGGATCAGACCGCTTCTTCGCCGGTTTCGCCTGTCCGGATCCGGATGGCTTGCTCCAGTTCGGTCACGAAGATCTTGCCGTCGCCGATCTTGCCGGTGTTGGCCGCCTTGGTGATGGACTCGATAACCTGGTCGAGCAGGTTGTCGCCAATGGCCACTTCCACCTTGACCTTGGGCAGGAAGTCAACGACATACTCTGCGCCCCGGTAGAGCTCGGTGTGGCCCTTCTGTCGACCAAAGCCTTTGACTTCGGTGACGGTAACGCCTTGAACGCCAATCTCGGATAGTGCCTCACGGACATCATCCAACTTGAAAGGCTTGATGATCGCTGTCACAAGTTTCATTGCTTTCTCCTTGGTAAAGCCGTCTCAACGTCTGGACTCGTTGGTCCGCGGTTAAGGTCGGGATGCTGCTACCTCGCACACCAATTGTGCGGATTGCGTACGAGGGCTTTAGCATCGGGTATGCCAACGCAAAAAAATGCAAGCATAACATATGGTTAGGTATTGCCTGTCCCAGATTGGAGCAAAACCGTGCACCAAAACGGGGCTTTGCGCCCGCAAATGAGCCAAATTGGAGCGGGCTCAAGCGGGCGGCAACGGTCATTATACGGCCGTCGCGGTACAGTATGGCAGGGCCGCGTGTGTGTTACACTCCCGCAACCGGTTGACGGCCCAGTTCTTTGGTCGAAACCCGTCTTTATTTGAGCCAGAGAGGTGATGCGTGAAAGGTCCGCAGGATATTTTTGCCCAGTTGCAGGGCCAGTTTGGCCAGTTTGTCCCGGATATGGCCCGTGCGGCCCGCGAGGATTTTGAGACCCAGGCCCGGGCCACGGTCATGGCCGTGCTGGCCAAGCTGGAGCTGGTCACCCGGGAGGAATTCGATGGCCAGCAGGCGGTGCTGCTGAAAACCCGGGAGAAGGTCGAGGCACTGGAACAGCGGGTGGCCGAGCTGGAGCAGAAGCTGCAGCAGAAATAAAAAAGCCGCGTCAGATAAACGAGTAGCGGGCCAGGCAGGAAGCCGGGCCCGGTCGCCCACAGCGGCGCCCGAACCTCACCAACGTACCACGGAAGGTAGTCATGCTTGCCATTGTCCATTCCCGCGCCAGTGTCGGGGTCGCCGCACCGGCGGTAACCGTTGAAGTCCACCTGTCCGGCGGCTTACCCGCCCTGTCCATCGTCGGCCTGCCGGAAACCGGCGTGCGCGAGGCCCGGGAACGGGTGCGCAGCGCCCTGCTCAACGCCGGTTTCGAGTTTCCCGCCCGCCGCATCACCATCAATCTGGCGCCGGCCGACCTGCCGAAAGAGGGCGGTCGGTTCGATCTGCCCATTGCCCTGGGTATCCTGGCGGCCTCCGGCCAGCTCCCGGGTGAGGCCCTGGACCGGCACGAATTCGTTGGCGAACTGTCCCTGGACGGTGCCCTGCGCCCGCTGACTGGCGTATTGCCCGCGGTCCTGGCCGCCCGGGACGCCGGTCGGACCCTGCTGGTGCCCCAGGCCAACGCCGCCGAGGCCGCACTGGCCAGCCGCGACGACGTGCTGGCCGCCAGTCACCTGCTGGCGGTGTGTGAGCACCTGGCGCAGCGGGCCCGGCTGGTGCCTTTGGCCCGGGGCGCCGGGGCGCCGGAGCCGGGGGCAGAGCTGCTGGATCTGGCCGACATTCGCGGTCAACACGTGCCCCGGCGGGCCCTGGAAGTCGCTGCCGCGGGCCAGCACAATCTGCTGCTGTTTGGCCCGCCCGGGACCGGCAAGAGCATGCTGGCGAGCCGTTTGCCGGGGATTCTGCCAGCGCTGGCAGACGACGCCGCCATGGAAGTGGCCAGCGTTTATTCGGTGGCGGGCCAGGCCATGGCAGCCAGCGGCTGGCACCGGCCGCCATTCCGGGCGCCCCATCACACGGCCTCCGCGATCGCCATGGTTGGTGGCGGCAGCCACCCCCGCCCGGGCGAGATCTCCCTGGCGCACCAGGGCGTATTGTTTTTGGACGAGTTGCCGGAATTCGAGCGCCGGGTCCTGGAGGTCCTGCGCGAGCCCATGGAATCCGGGGAAATCGCGATCAGCCGGGCCGCCCGTCAGGTCCGGTTTCCGGCCCGGTTCCAGGTGGTCGCCGCGATGAACCCCTGCCCCTGTGGCTATCACGGCCATCCCAGCATCGAATGCCAGTGCGCGCCCCAGCAGGTGCTCCGCTACCGGGCCCGGATTTCCGGGCCGCTGCTGGACCGGTTTGATCTACACGTGGAGGTGCCGGTGCAGGGTGGGGAGGTGCTGATGCAGTCGGGGTCGGCCGGGGAGTCGAGTGCTGTGGTGGCCGAGCGGGTGAACCTGGCCCGTTCGCGTCAGACCCGGCGGGGCGGCGCCAACGCCAGCCTGGCCGGGCGGCATCTGGAGCGCGCCTGTGCCCTGGACACCGAGGGCCAGCGCCTGCTGACCGGGGCCATGGACAGGCTGGGGCTGTCGGCGCGGGCGCTGCACCGGATTCTTCGGGTCGCCCGGACCCTGGCCGACCTGGAGGGCAGCGGTCCGGTCGGTCAGGGCCATCTGGTCGAGGCCCTGGGTTATCGCCAGCTCGACCGGCAACAGGGCCGCAACGCCCTGGTGTCTTCGTGACCGGGCCGACTCTGGTAAACTTAGGCCCGTTTCCCGTTCAATCAGACCCGCAGTCCGCGGTTGAGGATGACAGATGACCGATCAGAAAGACCCGAACGCCTCGAAAGACACCGGGCCGGAGTCGCCGGTGACCACCCGTCGGGGCATTCGCAGTTTTGTCCTGCGCCAGGGCCGGATGACCGAGGGCCAGAAAAAAGCCTACGAGCGGAGCTGGCCGGTCTACGGTCTGACCCGTGAGCACGGCATGATCGATCCCCGTGAGGTGTTCGGGCGCGAGGCGATGCTCAACCTGGAAATCGGTTTCGGCATGGGCAAGTCGCTGGCCGACATGGCCGAGGCCGCGCCGGAGCAGGACTTCATCGGGGTTGAGGTGCATCTGCCGGGCGTGGGTGCCCTGCTCAAGGAAGTGGAGGATCGCGGGCTGGAAAACGTCCGGGTCTACAGCATCGACGCCAATGACGTGATCGACCTGTGCCTGCCGGACGCCTGCCTGGATCGGGTCATGGTGTTCTTCCCCGACCCCTGGCACAAGAAGCGTCACCACAAGCGTCGCCTGATCCAGCCCGAATTTGTCCAGCGCATCCGCCACAAGCTGCGGGTCGGCGGTATCCTGCATCTGGCCACGGACTGGGAAAACTACTCCGAGCACATGATGGAGGTCATGTCCGACGCCGAAGGCTTTGCCAATACCGAGGCGGCCGGCGAGTTCTCACCCCGGCCGGATGACCGTCCCATCACCAAGTTCGAGAAACGGGGCGAGCGCCTGGGGCACGGCGTTTGGGATCTGCTGTTCCACCGCACCAATTGACGTCTGGCGAACCGGGCTAGCCGTGCGCCAGCGGGTGCCGGCGCGCCGCCCGGACCACCACCAGGCCGGCCAGGCCCAGGGTCAGGCCGGTGTATTTCACCAGGGCGCAAATGGTGGCCGACAGGCTGGTCAGGTCGGTGGGCGGGTTGAAGTTGTTCAGCAGCAGGATGTTTTCGCCCACGTCGCTCAGGCCGGCGGCCACGAACAGCGCCCTGATCCAGCGGGCCACCATGCGCTCGCGCACCCCCGGCCGATCCCGCACCAAGTGGCGGGTCAGCAGGATCAGCGCAAGCACGTAGGTGGGAATGAACAGGAAGTCCAGCCACAGCGACACCTGGGCCCAGAACTGGCCGTCCGCGCGCCAGCTGCGGAGAATGGCGTGGGCCTGATCGGCGGTGCCGGCCATCTGGAAGCTGACGATGCCCTGTGGGGCGGAGCCGGTCTGCAGTGGCTGGTTGACCAGCACCAGCACCAGGAACAGGGCCGCGCTGGCAATCAGGGTGACGCGCAGGCGCTTCGGCAGTTCGGCGAGTTCTTTGCCCCAGTCCATTACAGGAATCGCTCCAACAGGCTGTTCAGGTAGCGCTGGCCCAGGTCCGTGGCCTGGATACGGTGCTGCTCCAGCAGCTTCTCGTCACGCAGCTCCTCAAGTTTTACCGCAACTGACGACAGGGGTAAACCTGTTCGCTCCTGAAACAGCCGTTCCTCGACGCCGTCGGTCAGGCGCAGGGCGTTCATCAGAAACTCCAGTGGCAGGTCGTCCACCGCAATGACTTCGCTGCCCGCGGTGCGGCTACCGATGCGGTTCAGGTAGGCCTCGGGCTGGCGGGTTTTCCAGTAGCGCCGGATCTGGCCATCGGCCTGGCTGACCTTGCCGTGGCCGCCGGCGCCCAAGGCCAGGTAGTCGCCAAAGGTCCAGTAGTTCAGGTTGTGCCGGGACGCCCGCCCCGGCTGGCTCCAGGCCGACACCTCGTAATCCCGGAAGCCGTGGCGGTGCAGCAGGTCGCGGCCTGAACGGTAGATCTCCCAGAGCCGGTCGTCGTCCGGCAGATCGGGCGGACGACTGTAGAATTCGGTGTTGGGCTCCAGGGTGAGCTGATACCAGGACAGGTGCGGTGGCTTGTGGCCGAGCGCCGCCTCCAGATCCGCCAGGGCGTCCGCCGGGCTTTGTTCCGGCAGGCCGTGCATCAGGTCGACGTTGAAGTTGTCAAAGCCGGCCTGGCGCGCGGTCTCAATCGCCCGGTGAGCGGCGGCGCTGTCGTGAATGCGTCCCAGGGTGCTCAGGTGCCGGGCGTTGAAGCTCTGGACGCCAATGGACAGCCGGTTGATGCCGGCCTCGCGAAAGGCCTCGAACCGGCCTTCCTCAAGGGTGCCCGGGTTGGCTTCCAGGGTGATCTCGGCGTCCGGGGTCAGGTTCAGCCGGGCCCGCAGTTCCCGGAACAGGCTGCGATAGAAGCCGCCGCTCATCAGCGACGGGGTGCCGCCGCCAATAAACACGGTCTCGATGGACCGGGATCCGGTCAGGGCAAGGTCCTGGTCCAGGTCTTCCAGCATAGCCTGCAAGTACGCCGTTTCCGGAATTTCCCCCTTCACCGCGTGGGAATTGAAGTCGCAGTACGGGCACTTGCGCACGCACCAGGGCACGTGCAGGTACAGGCTCAGGGGCGGTCGGACCGCCACGGTCGGGGCGGTCATGGGTTCAGGCTCCGGACGGCAGTTGCTGGGTCAGCAGGCGAAGGGCGCGGCCCCGGTGGCTGATCCGGCTTTTGTCGGCCCGGGACAGCTCGGCCGCACTGCAGTCGTGCTCGGGGACCCAGAACACCGGGTCGTAGCCGAAGCCGGCGTCGCCGGCCGGTGCGGTCAGGATGGCGCCGGGCCAGCGACCGTGGCAAATGATGGGGGTCGGGTCATCGGCGTGGCGCAGGTACACCAGCACACAGTGAAATTGCGCGCCGCGCTGGCCCTCCGGGACCTCGGCCATGGCGGCCAGCAGGGCGTCGATGTTGTCGCGGTCACTGGCCTGGTCGCCGGCATAGCGGGCCGAACGCACGCCCGGTTGCCCGTCCAGGGCGTCAACCGCCAGGCCGCTGTCGTCCGCCAGGGCCGGTAGGCCGGTGCTGCGGGCCGCGTGGCGGGCTTTGAGCAGGGCGTTCTCGACAAAGGTGACCGCGGGCTCTTCGGCCTCACTGACGCCCAGTTCACCCTGAGCCACCGGCTGCATGCCAAGCGGCGCCAGCAGTTCGGTCAGTTCGGCAATTTTGCCCCGGTTGTTGCTGGCGATTACGAGTCGGTCGGTCATGGGCAGTGTCAGTCGCTGAACAGTGTGTGGGCGAAACGGATCGGCAGGTCCTGTTGGGCGCCGGTGGGGCGGGCGGTGATGTTGAACGTCATCAACTCGGCCGAGCTGTATTGGTACTCGGCGATGAAGTACACCGCATCCCCCTCCTGAATACGGCGGAACGCCAGGAACCGGACCTGCTGGATGTCGTTGGTGACCTTGCCTTCCACCTGACCGCCGACCGGCGTCAGAGTTCCGTCCTCGTTTTCCTTCATGATCGCGATGTTGATCACGCCGATACCCTTGCTGCGCTGCAGGCCGTTGGCCTGGGCCACTTCCGGCGCGAGGAAGGTGCTCGGCAATACGCTCCAGTGCACCCGGTACTCGCCGAAGTCCTTGTTGCCGGCGGCCTGGGCCTGGGCGGCAAAGACCAGCCACAGCAGGACAAGAGTAAGACGTTGGAGGCTTTGGGTGTTCATTGCTCGGTCTCCCGTGTGATTCGGTAAATGGCAATCTCTCCCAACAGATTAGGCCAGAGTCGCGCCAGCCAGCTATTCTGGTGCTGGCCATCGACCACCCGCCGGCTCTTGATGCGAATGCCTTTCTGCCGGCACAGGGCCTCGAAATCCTTGAAGGTGCACAGCCGGATGTTGGGGGTGTTGTACCACTTATACGGAAGCGCCTCGGATTCGGGCATGCGACCGCTCAGGGCCAACCCCCAACGCAGGCGCCAGTGGGCGAAGTTGGGGAAGGTGACAATGCCTTCGCGCCCGACCCGCAGCATTTCATCCAACACCTTGTCGGGCCGGCGCACGGCCTGGAGTGCCTGGGTCATCAGCACGGTATCGAAGCTGCCGTCGTCGAAATTGCCCAGGCCCTGGGTGTCCAGGTTCTGCTCGATCACCGCCACGCCCTTGCCCATGCAGGTGGTGATGTGGTCCGGGTTGATCTCGAGGCCAAAACCGCTGGCGCCCCGCTCCCGCTGCAGGTAGTCGAGCAGGGTGCCGTCGCCGCAGCCGAGGTCAAGCACGTGGAAGCCGGGTTTGATCCACTGCTGGATGATGTCCAGATCCGGTCTCATGCGCCCACCTCCCTGGCGACCCGGGCCATGTAAGCGGTGAAGATGTCGGTGTACCTGGGGGTCGGAATCAGGAAGGCATCGTGGCCCCAGGGCGCATCGATCTCGGAATAGCTGACCTTCTTGCGGGCGGCAATCATGGCGTTGACCATCTCCTCCGAACGGGCCGGGGTAAAGCGCCAGTCGGTGCTGAACGACAGGACCAGGAATTCGCACTGGGCCCCGGCCAGAGCCCTGGACAGGTCGCCGCCGTAATCGTAGGCGGGATCGAAATAGTCCAGCGCCCGGGTCATCAGCAGGTAGGTGTTGGCGTCAAAGGATTCCGAAAAACGCTCGCCCTGGTAGCGCAGGTAGCTTTCGACCTGGAACTCGGCGTCGTACCCGAACTTGTAGGCCTGGTCCCGCAGTTCCCGGCCGAATTTCTCGCCCATGGAGGCGTCCGACAGGTAGGTGATGTGCCCGACCATGCGCGCCAACATCAGGCCCCGGCGCGGCACCACCTCGTCGTCGTAATAGCGGCCGTCGTGGAACTCCCGGTCCGAGGTGATGGCCTGCCGGGCCACCTCGTTGAAGGCGATGTTCTGGGCGGTCAGCCGGGGAGTGGAGGCAATCACCACCGCGTGCTTCAGCCGGTCCGGGTAATCCAGACTCCACTGCAGCGCTTGCATACCGCCCAGGGAACCGCCCACCACCGCGGCCCAGCACTGGATGCCGAGCCGGTCCGCCAGCAGCGCCTGGCTCTTGACCCAGTCACCGACGGTGATCACCGGGAACTCCGGGCCGTAGGGTTTGCCGGTGGCCGGGTTGGTACTGTTCGGGCCGGTGCTGCCGTGACAGCCGCCCAGGTTGTTCAGGCTGACCACAAAGAAGCGGTTGGTGTCGATGGGTTTGCCGGGGCCGATGCAGCTGTCCCACCAGCCGGGCTTGCGGTCGTCCTTGCTATGGTAGCCGGCGGCGTGATGGTGGCCGCTCAGGGCATGGCAAATGAGCACGGCGTTGCTGGCGTCCGCGTTCAGGGTGCCGTAGGTCTCGACCACCAGGTCGTAGCTGTCCAGCGCCTGACCGCAGGCCAGGTCGATGGGGGTGTCAAAATGGTACGTCTGCGGGGAAACAATCCCGACAGAATCCGCAGGCAGGGAATCGGGCATTGGCGCGACAGGTTCCTGGTTCGGTCCGTGAGTGTCTGGGACAGCAACGACAGAGCCATTGCCAGCCCAGCAGTTTAAAGCCGGGCCGGCATGGCTGCAACTGGCCGCGTCGAGGCCTGGTCGGGGCTCAGAGCGCCCCGGAGATGTTGACCACTTTCTGCTGGATCAGGGTCGGAGCCGGTTTCCGGATCTGGCGCTGCATGGCATCGGCCAGTTCCAGCTGGCGTTCCAGGTCGGCAATGGTGTTCTGCAGCCGTACGCGCTCGGCCCGACTGTCCCGATCGTTGCGCACCATGTCGCGCAGCCGGCGGATCTGGTGTTCCAGCAGCTGCTTTTGTTCCATGGAGTACTGCATGATCGGCAGCAGCGCTTCCTGGGGCCAGCGCTCGACGTCAGCGCGCACCCGGGCGTGCAGGGTGCGGGCCTCGCCCACCATCACATTGAAGAAGCGGCGGACCAGCAGCGATTGCTCGGTCAGCAGGTTCTTGGGGCTGATCCGGAATCGACGCGCCTTCTTGCGCAGCTCGCGGATGGCGATGACGTGCCGGCCGGCGCGCAGCGGAATCGGCTCCAGGTGGCGGGCCCGGGTGTCCTCGTTGTAGCGGCGGTAGATGGCGGCCACCATCTTTTCCGCCAGGTGGCCTTCACTCATCAGGTTGGTGAGGTCGCTCTCCAGCAGCTCGAAGAAGCGGTCCATTGCCCGGTTCATGCCGGCGGTGGTCCAGCTCTTGGACATGGATTCGCGAATGCGGCTGGCGTGGGCCTCGAACTTGGCCTCACTCACCAGCTGTTTCAGCATCTCGCCCTGGGAGTCCATCAGCCGTCGGCTCGAGCGCAGGGTGATGAGTTTCTTGTAGTAGAAGTCGTAGTCTTTCTGGGCTCGCTCGGCGAGTTTGCCCAGGGCGGCCTTGTCCAGACTGGTGCCGGAACAGGCGGTCAGCTCCTCCTGCAGCGCCTCCAGCCGGATCTGCATCGCGGCCTGGCTGTTCTGCAGCATGCCCAGCAGGTCATTGATCAGGCTCTGGGTGATCAGCTGTTCCTTGTGCATCAGGATGCGCTGGATGATCAGCTGCTCCAGCCGGCCAATGTTGGAGCGCTCGAACAGCGGCTCGTCCTTGCGCACCCGGGCCAGCAGGCCCTGCTTGGCGGACAGCGGAATGACGTCGTGCTGGCGGATACCGAGGTGGTCGGCGGTGTAGGTGCGGACCCGCTCGATGGCGTCCTGGGTGTGCTTGTCGCCCTGCAGGTCGTCCCAGAGCACGTCGATCTTGTTGAGCACGGCAAAGCGGCCGGCCCGGTGGTCGGCGTGCTCGGTGTCGATGTGATCCTTCCAGATAGTCATGTCACTGGCGGTGACGCCGGTGTCGGCGCTGAGCACGAAGATCACCGCGTGGGCACGGGGCAGCATGCTGATGGTCAGCTCCGGCTCGGAGCCAAGGGCGTTCAGGCCCGGGGTATCCAGGATGCGCAGCCCGCGTTCGAACAGCGGGTGGCGGATGCTGATTTGGGCGTTGCGCCAGGCCGGGACCAGCACGTTGCCGGGGTTGTTGCGGTCGATCTCCAGCATGTCCTCGTCGAAGCCGAGGCCGCGCGCCTCGTCCGGCGGCACGCTCTTGACCCGGGCCACTTCCGCCAGCACCTCGCGCATGACCTCCGGGTCGCGCTCATCCAGTTCGTGCTTGACCCAGCGTTCCGGCTGCTTGCGCAGCTGCTGCAGCGACAGGTCGCCGGTACGGGTCTCGATCGGCAGCAACAGGAGGTAGTTCTGGTTGGCGCTGCGGTCGAAGAACAGTTCGGTAGGGCACATGGTGGTGCGCCCGGCCTGGGACGGCAGCATGCGCTGGCCGTAATCGGAAAAGAACAGCGCGTTGATCAGTTCGGTCTTGCCGCGGGAGTATTCGCCGACAAAGGCGATGGTCAGCTCGTCCTCGACCAGCAGTTCCAGCCCGTGACGAATGCGGGTGCTGACGTCGTCGGAGAACAGATTGTTGTCCTGGAGCCACAGCCGGTACCGTCCGATCTGCCGGATCAGTTCCTTCTTCCAGTTATGGTACGCCTCTACCTGCTGCGACAGAGTTCCCTGTTGATTCATTGGACTTTCCTTCTGCGCGACTTCCGGGTGCGTGGGGCAAAATCCTCCCAAGCGACGGATTACTAACCGGTAATAGTATCCTGTTCCCCGGAGCTGTGAAGCCGAGCGGGTCGCAGACTGTCGTCAAGATGGTCAGGCGGGCATAAAAAAGCGCTGCAAAATCAATGTGATGATCCTGCAGCGCCGGTTATTTTTGGGGTAAAGAGAACTGTTACCGATTGTATCGGTGAGATCTGGTTTACAGTCCGAGGCCGATGGAGCCCAGTCCGGCGGCCATTTTCATGTGCTCGATGACCACGGAAATCACGTTCAGGATCAGGAACACGATGATCGGGGACAGGTCCAGGCCGCCCATGGACGGCATGATGTTGCGGACCGGGCGCATCACCGGCTCGGTGATCTGGGCGACCAGCTGAATGGCCGGGTGGCCGCTGCCGGGCGCGATCCAGCTGACCACCACCACCGCGATCACCGACCAGAAGTAGATCTTGACGATCAGGTCCAGCACGTTCAGCACCGCCCAGACCAGCAGAGTGATCGGGTTGAACGCCGGAATGCCGCCGTTCAGGGTGATCAGGATCAGGAAGAAGGTCAGCGCCTGGATCGCGATGGCCAGCACCAGCGAGGCGCCGTCGACCCCGCCCCAGCCGGGGATGACCCGGCGCAGCGGGCGCAGCGGCGGATTGGTCGCCTTGACCACGAACTGGGAGATCGGGTTGTAGAAATCGGCTCGGGCCAACTGCAGCAGAAAACGCAGCAGCACGATGGTCATGTAAAAGGTGGATGCAATGAGCAGGATCGTAATGAGGATTTCTGCCAGCATGAAGCCGTGTCTCCGTTATCGGTTACTGTTTGCCGGCCAGTTCTTTGGCCATTTCTTCCGAGCGCTTGAACGCGGCGCCATAGGCTTTCTGCACCAGATCGCGCAGGCCGCCCTCCTCAAAGGTGTTGATGGCCTGCTCGGTGGTGCCGCCGGGAGACATGACGTTGCGCTTGAGCTGGCCGGGGTCGTGTTCGCTGCGGGCGGCCATCTCGGCGGCACCGGCCATGGTCTGGATCGCCAGTTCACGGGCGGTGTCCGGGGCAATGCCGGCCTCGGTGGCGGCCGCTTCCAGGGCTTCCAGCATCAGGAAGAAGTAGGCGGGGCCGCTACCGGAGAGGGCAGTCACCCCGTGCAGCAGGTTTTCATCCTCGACCCACAGGGCCGAGCCGATGCTTTCGAACACCGACTGGACCATGGTCTTCTGCGCCTCTTTTACCTGGGCGTTGGCAAACAGCCCGGCCGCGCCCTTGCCCACGAGGGAGGGCGTGTTGGGCATGACCCGGACCAGCGGCAGGCCGCCGGCCAGCCACTCATCCAGGGTGTCGACGGTCAGGCCCGCGGCGATGGAGACCATCAGCGGACGGGTGTTCTGAACCACCGGAGCGATGTCGCGGCAGACATCGGCCATCACCTGGGGCTTGACCGCCAGGACCACCATGTCGGCCTGTTGCGCGCAGTAGCGGTTGTCAGTGGTGACGCTCACCCCGAACTTCTTGCGGATGGACTGCAGGTGACCATCGTCCGGGGCGCTGACCCAGATGTCAGCGGCCTTATAGCCGCTGTCCAGCATACCGCCAATGATGGCGCTGGCCATGTTGCCGGCGCCAATGAATGAAATGGTTGGTGATGTGCTCAAGGTTCACTCCAACGGTTGATCGGTTAAACGTCCGGACCTGATCATAGCAGGATCCGGTGGCTTCAGCTCTTCGGAGGGCGGGGGCCGAACACGTCGGTGCCGACCCGAACCCAGGTCGCGCCTTCGGCAATGGCCAGTTCCAGGTCGCCGGACATGCCCATGGACAGGGTGTCCAGCGGCCCGGCGTCCGGATGCTGGGCTTTCAGCTCGTGCAGGGTCCGGGCCAGCTTGCGGAAACTCAGGCGCAGGTCCGCCTCCGGCTGATCCGGGTCGGGGATGGCCATGAGCCCGCGCAGGGACAGATTGGGCAGCTCGCCAATGGCGGCCACCAGGTCGGGCAGCTCGTCCAGGCCACAGCCGGCCTTGCTGTCCTCTTCATTGATGTTGACCTGCAGGCAGATGTTCAGCGGGCCCAGGGCCGGGGCGCGCTGTTCGCTCAGGCGTCGGGCGATTTTCAGGCGATCAACGCTGTGCACCCAGCTGAATCCGGCGGCGATCTGGCGGGTCTTGTTGGACTGGATCGGGCCAATGAAGTGCCAGTCGATGTCGGCTTCGTCGGCCAGGGCATCGATCTTGTCCAGCGCCTCCTGCAGGTAGTTTTCACCGAAGGCTTTCTGGCCGGCGGCGATCGCCGCTCGAAGGTCGTCGGCCGAACGGGTCTTGCTGACTGCCAACAGGCGCACAGAGCCGGCACCGCGGCCGGCCTGCAATGTTGCTTTTTGTATGCGTCGGGTTACGCTCCCGATGTTGTCTGCTATGCTGCTCATAGTGTGAGATCGCCACGTCCGGTCCGTCACCAATAGGGTGACACGTTACCCGCAGGTCACTGAAATGCCAAGTGAACCGCGCCGGGAAATCCGCCGGGCCCAGGCTTCCGGGATAAAAGAAAAAGCCTTCCGAGGATTCCTATGGATATTACTGAACTGCTTGCCTTCTCGGCCAAACAGGGTGCGTCCGACTTGCACCTGTCTGCCGGTCTGCCGCCGATGATTCGTGTCGACGGCGATGTCCGCCGCATCAACCTGCCCCCCATGGAGCACAAAGAAGTGCACGGGTTGATCTACGACATCATGAACGACAAGCAGCGCAAGGATTACGAGGAATTCCTGGAAACCGACTTCTCGTTCGAAGTGCCCGGGGTGGCCCGTTTCCGGGTCAACGCCTTCAACCAGAACCGTGGCGCCGGCGCGGTGTTCCGGACCATCCCGTCCAAGGTGCTGACCATGGAAGACCTGGGCATGGGCCAGGTGTTCAAGGACATTTCCTCGGTGCCCCGGGGCCTGGTGCTGGTGACCGGTCCGACCGGTTCCGGTAAGTCCACCACCCTGGCGGCGATGATGGACTACATCAACGACTCCCGCTACGAGCACATCCTGACCATCGAAGACCCGATCGAATTCGTGCACGAGTCCAAGAAATGCCTGGTGAACCAGCGGGAAGTGCACCGGGACACCCTGGGCTTCAACGAAGCCCTGCGCTCGGCGCTGCGGGAAGACCCCGACATCATCCTGGTGGGCGAGCTGCGGGACCTGGAAACCATCCGCCTGGCGCTCACCGCCGCGGAAACCGGTCACCTGGTGTTCGGCACCCTGCACACCACCTCCGCGGCCAAGACCATCGACCGGGTGGTGGACGTCTTCCCCGCGGAAGAGAAGTCCATGGTCCGCTCGATGCTGTCCGAATCCCTGCAGGCGGTCATCTCCCAGACCCTGATGAAGAAGATGGGCGGTGGCCGGATTGCTGCCCACGAGATCATGATCGGCACCGCCGCCATCCGGAACCTGATCCGGGAAGACAAGATCGCCCAGATGTACTCCGCCATCCAGACCGGTGGCTCCCTGGGCATGCAGACCCTGGATCAGTGCCTGGAGCGGTTGCTGCAGAAAGGGCTCATTTCCCGTGAAGCGGCCCGGGCCAAGGCCAAGATGCCGGACAACTTCTGATCGGCGACTAACAAGACGCAAGAATCCGCACAGGTGCTCCTATGGAATTTGAAAAGCTGCTCCGTCTGATGGTTGAGAAAGGCGGCTCGGATCTGTTCATCACCGCCGGTGTACCGCCGAGCATGAAGGTCAATGGCAAGGTCCTGCCGGTCACCAAGAACGCCCTGACCCCGGAGCAGACCCGCGAATTCGTGTATGGTGCCATGAACGACAAGCAGCGGGCCGAGTTCGAGGACAGCCACGAGTGCAACTTTGCCATCAGCGCCCGGGGGGTTGGCCGGTTCCGGGTCAGCGCCTTCTTCCAGCGCAACCTGTGCGGCATGGTATTGCGTCGCATCGAGGTGAAGATCCCGCAGATCGACGACCTGGCGTTGCCGGACGTGATCAAGGATCTGGCCATGACCAAGCGGGGCCTGATCATGTTCGTGGGCGCCACCGGCACCGGTAAGTCGACCTCGCTGGCGGCCATGCTGGGGCACCGCAATCGCAACAGCCGTGGCCACATCATTTCCATCGAGGATCCGATCGAATTCATTCACCAGCACCACGGCTGCATCGTGACCCAGCGAGAAGTGGGCATTGATACCGAAAGCTTCGAGGTGGCGCTGAAGAACACCCTGCGTCAGGCCCCGGATGTGATCCTGATCGGTGAGGTCCGGACCCGCCAGACCATGGAGTACTCGGTGCAGTTCGCTGAGACCGGCCACCTGTGTCTGGCCACCCTGCACGCCAACAACGCCAACCAGGCGCTGGACCGGATTATCCAGTTCTTTCCGCCGGAGCAGCACAACCAGATCTGGATGGACCTGTCCCTGAACCTCAAGGCCATCGTGGCCCAGCAGCTGGTGCCGACGCCGGACGGCAAGGGCCGCAAGGCGGTCATCGAGGTGTTGGTCAACACCCCGCTGGTGGCCGACATGATCCGCAAGGGCGAGGTGCACAAGCTCAAGGAGCTGATGTCCAAGTCCAATGAATCCGGCATGCAGACCTTCGATCAGGCCCTGTACAAGCTCTACGCCGAAGGCTCCATCACCTACGAGGACGCCCTGGCTCACGCCGACTCGGCCAACGACCTGCGCCTGATGATCAAGCTCGGCGCCGACGCCCAGGGTGCCGATCAGCTGTCATCGACGGTGGACCGGCTGTCGATCCAGGACGATTAAACTAAGGTCGTAGTTGGTTAGCATAACTAACTGATAGATTTGGCATTTGAGGCCAATCCCCCGTGCTGCGTATACTCCGCGCCGATTTTACTAGGAGATACCTGCACATGAGATCCTCACTGCTTGCCCGAGCCATCCGGGTCACCACACTGGCGGCCTTGTCGGCCCCCGCCAGCCTGCTCGCCGGTGGCTTTGCCCTGAACGAGCAAAGCGCCAGTGCCATGGGCGCCGCCAACGCCGGCGCCGCGGCCAATCCGGAGAATGCCACCACCGTCCTGTTCAACCCCGCCGGCATGAGCCAGCTGTCCGGGACCAACATCTCGTTTGGCGCCTCCGTTCTGGATATCGATGCCGAGGCCAAGCGCGACAGCATTGCCACCACCCGCCAGGATCCAACCGTGCCGGTCCAGCCCGCCTCCAACGGCGGCGATATCGCCGACCCGGCGGTGCTGCCCAATTTCTACCTGACCCACGAGGTTAACGACTCGGTGGATGTCGGTTTCGGTATCCACGCGCCTTATGGCCTGGCGGCGGATTACGACAACGAATTTGCCGGCCGCTTCTTTGCCGACAAGACCGAGCTCACCGCCATTGCCTTCACGCCGTCGATCGCCATCAGTAATGGTTCCGGCCTGTCCATGGGCGCGGGGCTGAGCATCATCTACGCCGAGGGGCGCCTGTCCCGCTACCAGGATCTGAGTGGCACCGCAGGCGCGGCGGCCCTGGCCCTGCCTGAGCCCTACGCGGACATCGAGGGGGACGACGTGGGCGTGACCTTACGGGTCGGGTTCCTGTACGAGCTGTCCAACCGCACCCAGTTCGGGCTGACGGCCCAGACCGGCACCGAGTTGAACCTGAAAGGCGACGCGGAAATCAGCAACACCCCGGTGCCACCCACCTTCACGCAGACCACCACCCTGAACGAGAAGGTGAGGGTGCCCCTGGCGATTCCGGAGAGCATCACCTTCGGTGCCCGGCACCGTCTGACCGACACCGTCACCGTCCTGGCCGGGGCCACCTACGCGAAGTGGGGGCGTTTCGAGGAGCTGGATATCATCAGCCGGGAGGCCAATGGCGAGGTGACCCGGTCGCCCGAGCCCGGAGCCTACCTCACCCACATTACCGAACGCTGGAAGAACACCTGGCAGTTCAACCTGGGGGGTATCTGGCAGGCCAGCCCGGAGTGGGCGTTCAAGGCCGGGTACGCCTGGGACGAGTCGCCGGTGGACCAGTACGTCACCGCCCGGATCCCGTCCGAGGACCGGCATTGGTTGACGCTGGGGACCCAGTGGCGTGACCTGCGCAATGGCTGGACCGTAGACGCGGCGGTGGGCACGTTGATATTCGCCGACGATGCCGAGGTGAACGATCGGGAATACACCCACCAGAACCCGACCGAGCCGGCGACAGCGGCCAACTACCGGGGTTCCTACGAACTGAGTGCCTGGAGTGCCTCCGTCCAGGTCAGCAAGGCCTTCTGATCCTGCCTCAGGCTGACCGGCGTGCGTCGGTCAGCCAACCACCTGGCCGCGATAGATCACCTTTTTCTTGCGCGGCGAGGTTTCCTCTCCCAGGGCCTCGGTCTGTTTGACCGGCCGGTCGTCCTCGACAATTTCCTGGCCGCGGTACATGCGCTTCTGGGGTTGGTCCGCTTCCGGCGCGACGCTGGCCTCCGGCAATTGTGGGACCTGCGCCCGTAGCGCCTCCCAGGTGCGGGTCAAATGACTGGAGCGCGTCTTGTGCGCGTAGTCGGCCAGCTGCTGTTCCAGATGCTCTTCGGTAAGGTGCAGTTTGACCCCGAACTCGGAGTGGATCAGGCGCCGGCACTGGTGTACCAGTTTGAGCAGGCCCGGGTCCAGCAACCAGCTTCGTTCAGATGCCAGGGATGTCATGATGTCGGCCTCGCAGTGGGTGTCACAACCTGGCAGCGGCTCCAGCGATTCGGTGGAGGGCTGCCGACGGTGAAACCTGTGCGAATATCGTGCCGCTTCGGGCCGGCTCTGCGGCTTCGCCCATGGGCTGCGGTCTGGGCCGCAGGCGGACTATCGGCCAGTGGCGCCAGGGGACCGTGTCACGCCTTCAAACGGTGCGTATTCGGGACGAATGCCCCGTTTTGGTGGGCGCGGCATCGCCCGAGCCGATGCCGCGGATCCGGGGGTGGATTAGTGAGCCTGATCCCAATTGTCGCCGACGCCGGCTTCCACCAGCAGGGGGACGTCAAGCTCGGCGGCCGCGGACATGCGCTGGATCAGGCCGTCGCGAATCCGGTCCACGGCCGATTCCTTGACCTCGAGAATCAGTTCGTCGTGGACCTGCATGGTCATGCGGGCCTCGTCCGCGTGTTCCTTCAATAGCCAGGCCTCCACGTCGATCATGGCCCGCTTGATGATGTCCGCCGCAGTTCCCTGCATGGGCGCATTGATGGCCGTGCGTTCGGCCGCCTGCTGCATCTGCTTGTTGCGGGCGTTGATCTCGGGCAGGTACAGGCGCCGGCCGAACAGGGTTTCCACGTAGCCGTCGTCGTGGGCCTGTTTGCGGATGTTGTCCATGTACTTGAGTACGCCCGGGTAGCGGTCGAAATAGCGGTCGATGTACTCCTGAGCCACCTTGCGTTCCACGTCCAGCTGACGGGACAGGCCAAACGCGGACATGCCGTAGATGAGCCCGAAGTTGATGGCCTTGGCGCTGCGGCGCTGGTCGGCTGAGACCTCGTCGACGCTGACGCCGAAGACTTCCGCGGCGGTGGCCCGGTGGATGTCCTCGCCCTTTTCAAAGGCGGTCAGCAGGCCCTTGTCACCGGACAGGTGGGCCATGATCCGCAGCTCGATCTGGGAATAGTCGGCCGCCACCAGCTTGTAGCCGTCCGGGGCGACGAAGGCCTGACGGATGCGCCGGCCCTGTTCGCTGCGGATGGGGATGTTCTGCAGGTTGGGTTCGGACGAGGACAGCCGGCCAGTGGCGGTCACCGCCTGATGGTAGGAGGTATGGACCCGGCCGGTGCGATGGCTGATCAGCTCCGGCAGGGTGTCGGTGTAGGTCGACTTGAGCTTGCTCAGGCTGCGGTGTTCCAGGATCAGCCGAGGCAACTCGTGGTCATGGGCCAGTTCCTGCAGCACCGGTTCCGCGGTCGACGGTGCCCCTTTCGGCGTCTTCTTGATCACCGGCAGGCCCATCTTCTCGTAGAAAATGCTCTGCAGTTGCTTGGGAGAGCCCAGGTTGAAGGTCTCGCCCGCCACTTCGTGCGCTTCCTGTTCCAGCTCGGCCATGCGTTCGGCCAATTCCTGGCTGTGCCGGCGCAGGGTGCTGGCATTGATCAGCGCGCCCCGCTGTTCCATGCGCGACAGCACCGGCACCAGCGGCAGGTCGATGTCCCGATACACCGAGGCCAGGCGCCCGGTCTGCTCCAGCAGCGGCTTCAGGGTCTGGTGTAGGCGCAGGGTGATGTCGGCGTCCTCGGCCGCGTAGGGGCCGGCTTTTTCCAGTTCGATCTGGTTGAAGGTCAGCTGCTTGGCGCCCTTGCCGGCGATGGATTCGAAGGTGATGGTGGTCTCATCCAGGTACTGGCGGGCCAGGCTGTCCATGTCGTGGCGGCTGGCCACGGAGTTGAGCACGTAGGACTCGAGCATGGTGTCTTCGGCAATGCCCTCCAGGGTGATGCCATGGTTGGCGAGCACGTTCTTGTCGTACTTCAGATTCTGCCCGACCTTGGCCTGCTCCGGATCC
Source organism: Marinobacter qingdaonensis (assembly GCF_034555935.1). NCBI lineage: Bacteria > Pseudomonadati > Pseudomonadota > Gammaproteobacteria > Pseudomonadales > Marinobacteraceae > Marinobacter > Marinobacter qingdaonensis. Next base: position 64,521 of record NZ_JAYDCJ010000003.1, on the reverse strand, counting down.
TCAAGCAGCGGTTTGAGCTGGTTCAGCACCGCGTCGCGGTCCAGCTGCTCGGGCGCGCCCATGTAGTCGTGGGCCAGGGGCACATACGCGGCCTCGCCCGGTTCGATGGCGAACGACACCCCGACAATTTCGGCCTCGCTGTAGCGCAGGCTGGTGGTTTCGGTATCGAAGGCGAACAGGGGCGCCTGCTTCAGTCGGGCCAGCCAGTCGTCCAGCTCCTGCTGGTCGGTGATCACCGAGTATTGCTTTTCCACCGGCGCCTTGGCGGGGGTGTCACTGCTCGCGCTGTCGCTGGCACCGGCGTCCTTATCGTCACCGGCTTCCAGTTCCGCAATCCAGGTCCGGAACTCATACTCCCGGAACAGTTCCAGCAACTGGCTGTCGTCCTGCTCCCGGTGCTGGAGGTCTTCCAGGCCAAACTCCAGTTCGACGTCGGTCTTGATGGTGGCCAGTTCCCGGCTCAGGGGCAGGGTGTCGGTTGCCTCCCGAAGGTATTCCCCGATCTTGCCTTTGATCTCATCGGCGTGGGCCATCACAGTGTCCAGGTCCTGATAGCTTTCCAGCCACTTCACCGCGGTCTTCGGGCCGCACTTGTTGACGCCCGGGATGTTGTCGACCTTGTCGCCGACCAGGGCCAGGTAGTCAATGATCTGCTCCGGCGTGACCCCGAACTTGTCGATGACGCCGGCGCGGTCCATACGGGTTTCGGTCATGGTGTTGATCAGGGTGACGTGGTCGCTGACCAGCTGGGCCATGTCCTTGTCGCCGGTGGAGACCACCACGTCGATGCCCTTGCTGGTGGCCTCATGGGCCAGGGTGCCGATGACGTCGTCGGCCTCGACCCCGGGTACGATCAGCAGCGGCAGGCCCATGGCCTTGACGATCTCGTGAATCGGCTCGATCTGGCTGCCCAGGTCTTCCGGCATGGGCGGCCGGTTGGCCTTGTACTCCTCGTACATGTCATGTCGGAAGGTCTTGCCCTTGGCATCGAACACCACCACCATCTTGGAACCCGGAAAGTCCTGTTCCAGTCGGCGCAGCATGCTGATCACGCCCTTGATGGCGCCGGTCGGCTGGTTCTTGCTGGTGGTGAGTGGCGGCAGCGCGTGGTAGGCGCGAAAAAGGTAGGACGAACCGTCCACAAGAACCACGGGTGGGGTCTTTTGATCAGTCATGTCTCAGCGGGTCCGGATTCTGATTGAAGCGTGGGTTGGCTTATGCAACTCTGTAAGGAATTCGAATGGCATGAGGGTACCACGAATATGAAACGATTCGCCTGTTCGGCGGCCGCGCTGCTGGCCTGCTACTCGGTGGCGGTGTTCGCCCAGCAAGACGGTGCCCTGGACGAAACCCTGGTGGAAACGCCGGACGAACCGGTGGTAATTTCCGATTACCAGCCCACCAGTGAAGGCCCGCAAATCGTCATTCGCCCGGGCGAGCGGGAAGTGTTCTACGAGTATCGGGTCAATGGCCAGTTGATGGAAATCAAGGTCGTGCCCGAGGCCGGTCCGGAATACTACCTGGTGCCATCGGACGGCGGCGGCTGGATTCGGGAGGCCGAGTCCGAGATGCTCATCCCCAGTTGGGTGCTGTTCCGCTGGTAGGTTCGGGTCGGTATAACTGCGTACCGGACGGATCCCGGCTTTTAGTATGAACATTCTAATTTTTACCCGTACCTTGAGAGTCGAAATTCAGACAAGGCCAGTGTTGTCACGCTTGGCCGCTGGACGAAATGCTTTCAGCAAACCTCAGGAGAAGAGACATGGGTAAACTTAAGTCATACCAGGAGCAGATTCAGGAAGTCGTCGAGAAGGGCATCAACGCAGCGGAAGAGCAGCAGAAGAAGCTGGCTTCCAAGCCGTTCGACTACGCCGAGAAGCTGGAAACCGAAGCGCGTGAATACAGCGTCAAGAACCTGCGCAAGGCCTACAACGGCTACAGCGAGAACCTGTTCGAGCAGCTGCGCAGCCTGAACACCCGTTTCGGCAGCTTTGCTTCCGACCTGGTGGCCAAGCTGGAAAAAGAAGCGGCTGAAACCGTTGCCGAGACCGCTGACGAAGTGACCAGCGTTGCTCAGAGCGCCAAGGCCTCCGCAACGGCCAAGAAGCCGGCTGCCCGCAAGACGACTGCGCGCAAGAGCACGGCTTCTGCCAAGAAGTCCACGGCTTCTGCCTAAGGCCTGAGTGCCAGCCAGTCGTTGGCCGGCACCAGCAAAAAGGCGGTGGTTTTCCAACCACCGCCTTTTTTGTGGCCAGCCGGTCAGTCGCTGCTGAGGGTGTCCAGGGTGATGGTCCGGGGTTTGCCGGTTACCTCTTCGAGCCGTTCGATGTCGGCTTCGAAGCCGGCCTTCAGCTCGTTGATTTCCCGGGTCTGAATGCTGATTTCCCGCTCCAGGTCCCGAATCTGGGACTCCAGGCGCCGGATTTTCTCCAGGGTGGCGTCGGGAATGGTGCGGCCGGCCCGTTCCATATCGGCGGCCCGGCTCTGTTCGCTGTCGAGCTGGCTGGAAATCACCGAGATGTTGCCGCGCTTGAGCTGAATCAGCCCTTCCAGTTCACGGATCTTGCGGTGCATGGCGCGTACCGCCTGGTCCGGGTGGCTGTAGCGTTTCAGCAACTGGCGGTCCTGTTCCTGTTGCCGTTCGAGTGCTTTCTGACGCTGCTTCTCGGCTTCGCGGGCGGCAAGTTCTTCTTCGGTGGGCGCCGGGGCCACGGTTTCAACAACCCGGCCGCTGTTGTTGAGGATGTCGTAACCGCGTTTGGTGGCTTCCTGGGGAATGGTGTTGCTGATCACCAACCGGCCATTGTCGTCCTTGTACCGGTACATGCCCGCCTCGGCCGTCGCGGCTACGCCGATGACCGCAGCGAGAACGGCAGCTCGGAAACAGACTGGGCGGTTGGTCATTGATCAGACTCCGAATCGATCCCGGTACTTGGCAACGTTTTCGGCATGGCCGGCAAAGTCAGGGTTGGCCTTGAGGTAGTCGAGCACCTGCTCCAGACGGATGATGCTCACGACCGGAATGCCGAATTCCTGTTCCACTTCCTGGATGGCGGACAGCTCGCCGTTGCCCTTTTCCTGGCGATCCAGGGCGATCAGCACACCGGCAGGCTCGGCGCCGGCCGCACGAATCAGGTCAATGGACTCGCGAATGGCGGTACCGGCAGTGATAACGTCATCCACGATCAGCACCTTGCCCTGCAGCGGTGCACCGACAATGTTGCCACCCTCGCCATGATCTTTCTTTTCCTTGCGGTTAAAGGCAAACGGTTTGCTGTTACCGTCTGTAGCCAGCGCCATGGCGGTCACGGTGGCCAACGGAATGCCCTTATAGGCAGGTCCGAAAATGATGTCATAATTGAGACCGCTGCGTTCTATGGCGGCGGCATAAGCCTTGCTTAGCTGAAGTAGATCGTCGCCAGTGTTGAACAGCCCAGCGTTAAAAAAATACGGGCTGGTGCGGCCGGATTTGAGCGTAAATTCACCAAATCGCAGGACGTTCCGGCGGATGGCAAAGTCGATGAAATTTTGCTGATAGTCGTGCATGACAAGGCTTCTGGCGGGTGTGGATCTTTAATTAGTGCGTAAAAACGGTATCATACACACAAACCGAATCAGGGAACACGTATGCGGGTAGTTTCAATCAGTGTCAATGGGCTCGCCCAAGCCGTTGACAAGGGATTCTTCAACTGGCTGGCCGACCAGGATGCGGACGTTGTCTGCGTCCAGGATCACCGCATGCGCGCCTACGAAATCGAGGACTACAACCTCATCCCCGAGGGCTACGAAGCCTACTTCATCGATGGTGAGAAAAACGAGGACGGCGGCGTGGGCATCTACACCCGTCACTTTCCCAAAGCCATCATGTACGGTTTCGCCAACGAGCAGGCGGACCGGGAAGGGCGCTTTATCCAGGCCGATTTCGACAAGGTGTCGGTCGCCTGTGTGCTGGCGCCCTGCGCCCTCGGTCGGGAAGAAGAGCTGCTGGGCGAGGACGACCTGACGGTACTCGACCACAAGGATGAGTTCCTGGACGGTTTCGGCCTGCACATGCAGAAAACCCTGCGCAAGCGGCGTCAGTTCATTTTCTGCGCCAACCTGCAGACCGCCCATCACGTGACCGACGCCAGCCCCCTGTACCACAAGCACGACTTTTCCGGATTCCTGCCCCATGAGCGGGCATGGCTGGACCGCCTGTTCGATGAAATGGGCTGTGTCGATGCCTTCCGTGAGATCAACAAGCAGAGCAATCAGTTTACCTGGTGGCCGGAGCAGGCCGAGGGTGCTCGCCGCAGTGCGGGTATTCGGGTGGACTACCAGCTGCTGACCCCGGGTATTCGCAATACTATCCGGGACGGCTGGATTGATGGCTCAAGCCGGTTTTCCGATCACGCACCGGTGATCATGGATTACGACATCGACATCGGTTTTTAACAACAGCCATCCATGGCCTCCGACATTCTGGGGCGTGGCATCGCCGCCACCGCCCAGATTGGTCTGTAACGTCGCTTAGCCTTCCAGTGCCGCTTTCTGGATCTCAAACAGTTGCTCAATACCCTGTTTGGCCAAATCCAGCATGCTGTCCAGCTCTTCCTTCACGAATGGTGCACCTTCCGCGGTGCCCTGGATTTCGATAAAACCGCCTTGGTCGGTCATGATCACGTTCATGTCGGTTTCGGCTTCGGAGTCTTCCGGGTAGTCCAGGTCGACCACCGGGGTGCCCTTGTAGACGCCAACCGACAGGGCCGCGACCATCTGCTTCAGCGGTGATTTCTTCAGGCGCTTTTCCGCCACCAGGTGGTTCAGGGCATCCACCAGGGCCACGCAGCCACCGGTGATGGCCGCGGTGCGGGTGCCGCCATCGGCCTGGATGACGTCGCAATCGATGGTGATGCTGTGCTCGCCCAGTTCGCTGAGGTCAACCGCAGCCCGCAGGGACCGGCCAATCAGGCGCTGGATTTCCACAGTGCGGCCACCCTGTTTGCCGCGGGCCGCTTCGCGTCCCATGCGGCTGCCGGTGGAGCGGGGCAGCATGCCGTATTCGGCGGTAATCCAGCCTTTGCCTTCGCCACGCAGGAACGGCGGGACCTTGTTCTCGACGGAGGCGGTGCAGATGACCTTGGTGTCACCGAATTCCACCAGGACCGACCCTTCGGCATGGCGGGTGTAGTTCCGGGTGATTCGAATGTCTCTGGGTTGCTCGGGCGTTCTGCCGCTTGGTCGCATAGTCATTCCTGAAGTCTTGGATGGGTGTCCGGGCACAGGCCCGGGTGACTTGTTGAAAGGCTGGCGAGTATAACACGTCGTTCAAGGCTCGCTGTGTTCGTCCTGGGTGGCGCTCGCCGTTGGCGATTGCAGCCTGTTAAACTCCAAGCATTACCATCAGCCAGAACGGAGTTGCCATGATCCGAAGCATGACGGCATTCGCCCGCAAGGATGCCCAGGGAGACTGGGGGTCACTGACCTGTGAGGTTCGTACGGTCAATCACCGGTACCTGGAACCGTCGTTCCGATTGCCGGACGCCCTGCGCGAACTCGAGACCGGCTTGCGCGATGCGTTACGTGGCCGCCTGAAGCGGGGCAAGGTGGATGTGTCGATGCGCCTGCAGCTGGCGGAGAACAGCGGGCAGCGTTTCGAGATCAGCGACGAGGTTGCCAAGGCGGTGAATGAGGCCGCCAATCACGTGAACCGGATTCTCGATAACCCGGCCCACATCAGCGCCCTGGATATCCTGCGCTGGCCCGGGGTGTTGTCGGTGCCGGAGCAGGACTTCGGGCCGGTGCGCTCAGCGGCAACGCAGCTGTTTGAGGACGTGGTTGCCGAGCTGGTCGTGGTGCGCGAGCGCGAGGGCGAACGCCTGCGGCCGCTGTTCGAGGAGCGTCTGACCGCCATGACCGGTCTGGTGTCGGAGGTGCGTACGCTGATGCCGGATCTGCTGACCGCCCAGGAGCAGAATCTACGGAGCCGGTTCGAAAAAGCCCAGGTGGAGCTGGAGCCGGAACGGGTTGCCCAGGAGATGGTGTTGCTGGCCCAGAAGAGCGATGTGGCAGAGGAGCTGGATCGGCTGTCGGCGCACATCACCGAGGTTACCGACACCCTGCAGAGCGATGAGCCGATCGGCCGCCGACTGGATTTCCTGATGCAGGAGCTGAACCGGGAGGCGAACACGCTCAGCAGTAAAAGCATCGATGCCCGGGTGACCCGGGCGGCGGTGGACCTGAAGGTGCTGATCGAGCAGATGCGGGAGCAGGTGCAGAATCTGGAGTGAGGTGCGCGTCCGAGGCGAAGCCCGTATAATCCGGCGCATTCCGGGCGCGGGTCCACGCCGCCGCCCTCCGAATACACGCAGGTTGGAGTTGTTAGTTCATGAACCAGGCAGTTGAACGGGGTACGCTGTTCGTCATCTCCGCGCCCTCGGGCGCCGGTAAGACCAGCCTTGTGGCAGCCATGCTGCGCAATGACGAAAAGCTTGGGGTGTCGGTATCCCACACCACCCGGCCGATGCGCGAGGGTGAGCAGGATGGCGTGAACTATCACTTCGTCAGCCGGGATGCCTTTGAAGCCATGATTGGCCAGGGCGACTTCCTCGAACACGCCGACGTTTTCGGCAATTACTACGGCACCTCCCACAGCTGGGTACGCGACACGCTCGCCGGCGGCCAGGATGTGATCCTGGAAATCGACTGGCAGGGCGCGGAGCAGGTGCGCCGGTTGATGCCCGAGTGCGTCGGCATCTTTATCGTGCCGCCGTCGCCGGAGGTGCTGCGGGAGCGCCTGGTGGGGCGGGGCACCGACAAGCCGGAGGTGGTCGAGCGCCGCCTGGCCGAGGCCGCGGAAGAGTGCCGGCATGCGCTGGAATTCGACTACCTGGTGGTCAACGACCAGTTCGAGGTGGCGCTGGCGGATCTGCTGGCCATTGTGCGCAGTCAGCGCCTGCGGGTCGCGGTCCAGCAGGACCGTCACGGCGCCCTGCTGGCGGGCCTGTCCCGCTAGCCGGAATCGCGCTCGGTACTGTATACAAATTGAGCCGGCCGCAGTAAACTACGCGGTCTGCTGAATCAGTCATTTTATTTTCGGGGAAGTTATGGCACGAGTTACCGTTGAAGATTGTCTGGAAAACGTTGATAACCGCTTCCAGTTGGTGATGCTGGCTACCAAGCGTGCCCGTCAACTGGCGACCAAAGGCGCCGAACCGATGGTGGCCGAAGAGAACGACAAGCCCACCGTTATCGCCCTGCGCGAAATCGCCGAAGGCAAGGTCGGTCGCGACCTGCTGCAGGAAGACGACGACGAGTGACGGCTATGCGGGTACAAGTACGTACCCGTTCTGCAAAAGCATTGAAATCTGCCCCCGCGCTTCTATAGTCTGTTCTTAGAACGTTGATTGGCAGGATCAGGAAGGACCCGGATGCATGCATTCGGGTTTTTTTGTCCCCGCAGTTTGTGACTATACGGAGGCGCGGTGTCGGCAGAGGCTACGGTTGAAAGTCTGGCGAAAGAGCTGAGTACCTATCTGGATACCAATCGCATCAACCAGGTGCGACGAGCCTACTATTACGCCGAACAGGCCCACGAAGGGCAGATGCGCAAGAGCGGCGACCGCTACATCACCCACCCCCTGGCGGTCGCGCACATCCTGGCCGATCTGCGGCTGGACCATCAAAGCCTGATGGCGGCGATGCTGCACGATGTGATCGAAGACACCGGCATTCCCAAGGACGCCCTGGCCGAGCAGTTCGGTGACGATGTCGCGGAACTGGTGGACGGCGTCAGCAAGCTGACCCAGATCGAATTCCGCTCCCGCGCCGAGGCCCAGGCCGAGAACTTCCAGAAAATGACCCTGGCCATGGCCCGGGACATCCGGGTGATCCTGGTCAAGCTGGCGGACCGCCTGCACAACATGCGTACCCTGGGCCCCATGCCCTACGAGAAACGCCAGCGCATCGCCACCGAAACCCTGGACATCTACGCCCCGATTGCCAACCGCCTGGGCATGCACTCCATCTGCACCGAGCTGGAGGACCTGGGCTTCTCCTCCCTGTACCCGATGCGCTCCAAGTACATTTCCAAGGCGGTCGACAAGCTGCGCGGCAGCCACCGGGAAATCATCGAGGAGATCCGCGGCAAGCTGCAGGAAAAGTTGGAGGAACGGGGACTGCCCGGCCGCATCCTGGGGCGGGAGAAACACCTGAACAGCATCTACAACAAGATGAAGTTCAAGCAGAAATCCTTCCATGAAATCATGGACGTGTACGCCTTCCGGATCATCACCGACACCGAAGACGACTGCTACCGCATCCTCGGTGCCGTGCACAACCTGTACAAGCCGCTGCCGGGCCGGTTCAAGGACTACATCGCCATGCCCAAGGCCAATGGCTACCAGTCCCTGCACACCACCCTGTTCGGCATGCACGTGAACATCGAGATCCAGATCCGTACCGAGGAGATGGAACACATCGCCAACAACGGGATCGCCGCGCACTGGATGTACAAGAGCGAGCCCACCAGTGTCTCCAGCGCCAACCAGGCCCGGGTCGACCGTTGGGTGAAAGGGCTGATGGAAATGCGCGAGCGGGCCGACGACTCCCTGGAGTTCATCGAGCACGTGAAGGTGGACCTGTTCCCCGACGAGATCTACGTGTTCACGCCCAAGGGCAAGATCATGGAATTGCCCAGTGGCGCCACCCCGGTGGATTTCGCCTACGCCATCCACACCGACATCGGCAACGCCACCGTGGCCTGTCGCATCAACCGCAACCTCAGCTCCCTGAGCCAGCCACTGCAGAGCGGCCAGACCGTGGAGATCATCACCGCGCCCGGCGCCCGTCCAAACCCGGCCTGGCTCAGTTTCGTGGTCACCGGCAAGGCCCGGAGCAGCATCCGGCACGTGCTCAAGAGCCAGAAGCGGGCGGAATCCCTGGACCTGGGCAAAACCCTGCTCAAGAAGTCCCTCAAGGGCTTTGGTACCCGCCTGGCCGACATCAGCGACGTCCAGGTGCAGGCGGTGGTCAACCACAATCAGGTCAACAGCCTGGATGACCTGATCAGCGACATTGGTCTGGGCAACCGGATGGCCTACTTGGTGGCGCGCCAGTTGATTACTGGTGCCGACAGCGGCATCGGCACCGACGTTGCCACCGAAGCCAATCAGGCCGGCGCCCACAGCCCGGTCACCATCCGTGGTACCGAAGGGCTGCTGGTGCGCTTCGCCAGTTGCTGCAAGCCGATTCCGGGCGACCCGGTGGTGGGCATCATGGACTCCGGCAAGGGCATGGTGATCCACTCCGACACCTGCTCGCGCCTGCCGGAAGACGACGAAGGCCGGGCCCGCCTGACCCACCTGAAGTGGGCCAAGGACATCACCGACGAGTTCTCCGTCGAGCTTCGGGTCGAGCTGGAACGCCAGCGTGGCGTGATTGCTGAAGTGGCCAACGCCGTGGCCATGGCCGACGGCAACATCGAGCGCATCAACGTCGAGGACCAGAACGCCAAGTTCAGCATCGTCAGCCTGGTGCTGCATGTGAATGGGCGCCGGCACCTGGCTCGGGTCATGCGCCGGGTGCGCAACATCCGGGCGGTGAGTCACATTGGCCGGGTCCGCCACTGACCGCACCATTGTCTGGTTGACAGTGGCGGCGCCCAGGGGTGACGATTGGCGTTTTGAACGAGAGGAATTCCCAAGTCATGACCAACAAATCCGTCATCCAGACCGAGAACGCCCCGCAGGCCATTGGCACCTATTCACAGGCCGTGAAAGCCGGTGACACGGTGTACCTGTCCGGTCAGATTCCGCTGGTACCGGAAACCATGGAAGTGGTGGCCGGGGATTTTGCCGCCAAGACCCGGCAGGTGTTCGAGAACCTCAAGGCAGTCTGTGAAGCCGCCGGTGGCGAGCTCAAGGACATCGTCAAGCTCAACATCTACATGACCGATCTCGCCAACTTCGCGACGGTGAACGAAATCATGGCAACCTACTTCGAAGAACCCTATCCGGCCCGCGCGGCCGTGGGTGTGGCGGCGCTGCCCAAGGGCGTGCCCATCGAGATGGAAGCGGTCATGGTGCTCAGCTAAGCGCGGGCATCATCGAGAAGAAAAGGCGGCCAGTGCCGCCTTTTTTTGTGCCTGTTCGCCGGTCAAGCCGGGTCGATCATGGCCTGGTAACCGGCCCGGAAGTCCGGGAACCGGAACTGGAAGCCGGTGGCCAGCAGGCGTCGGTTGCTGCAGCGCTTGCTGCCGGCCCGGCCACCCTTGCGGGCGTTGGCCTGGGGGCTGGCGCAGTCGGTCTGCTGGCGCACCCATTGCACCACCTCGTCCAGTCGCGCCGGCTCGCAGTCGCTGGCGACGTAGAGGTCATCCAGGGCCTGGCCCTGCAGGGCCCGCTGCACCAGATGGGCGATGGCGGCTGCGGCATCGTCCTCGTGAATGCGGTTGCTGAACGGGGCCGGGGATTGGGGATCCATCCGCCCCTCGATCACTTCCTCCAGGAAGCGTCGACGGCTCGGGCCGTAAATGCCACTGAAGCGCACGACGGTGGCCGGATGGCCGCTGTCCAGTGCGGTCCGTTCGCCGGCCAGAATCTGTTCGCCGCTGAACCGACGGGGCGTGGTCGGGCTGTCTTCGTCCACCCAACTGTCGTCGTCTTGAGCGTAGACACTGGTGCTGCTGATGAAAATCAGACGCTGCAGGGGCCGCTGCTGTGGCAGGGCGGCCAGGAGATTGGTCAGCCCGGTGACATAGGCATCGCGATAGCCCTGCTCGTCGTAGGCGGCTGGGGTCAGGCAGTAGATCACGATGTCCAGGTTGTCCGGGACCGCCGTGGCCAGAGTCTCCGGTTGGGTCAGGTCCGCGCCCAGGCCCTGCACGCCGGGTGGCACCCGGTCCGGGTTGCGGCGCAGTCCGAACACCGTGCCGGCGTCGGTGAGCAGACTGGCAATGGCGCCCCCGAGTTTGCCGCAGCCGGCGACCAGGATCCGGGGAGATGTCGTGTGTTCAGTCATTGCCATAGCCAATATCAATCCTTATGCTTGAACCCATAAATTAGTGAATTTGCCCCGCACAGATCTGACCGGAGCTCACCATGACTCTCACCGAGTTACGATACGTCGTTACGCTTGCCCGTGAAAGGCATTTTGGCCGCGCCGCCGAGCGCTGCCACGTCAGCCAGCCGACCCTGAGTGTCGCCGTCAAGAAGCTGGAGGACGAGCTCGGCATTCCCCTGTTCGAGCGCAGCAAGAGCAGTATCCGGGTCACCGAGACCGGCCAGCGCATCATCGAGCAGGCCCAGCGGGTCCTGGATCAGGTCGGGGTCATCAAGGACATGGCCCAGGACGGCAAGAACCAGCTGAACTCGCCCCTGAAAGTCGGGGCCATCTACACCATCGGCCCCTACCTGTTCCCGCACCTGTTGCCGGAACTCCGTCGGGCGGCCCCGGAAATGCCCCTGTACATCGAGGAAAACTACACCGCCACGCTCCGGCAGAAGCTGCGCCAGTCCGAACTGGACGCCATCATCATCGCGCTGCCGTTCGAGGAGCCGGAGGTGCTGACCTTGCCGCTGTACGATGAGCCGTTCGTGGTGCTGCTGCCGGCGGGCCACCCGCTGGCCAAGAAAGAGCAGCTGACCGCCGAGGAGCTTGCCAAGGAACAACTGTTGCTGCTCGGCCCCGGCCACTGTTTCCGGGATCAGGTGCTGGAGTCCTGTCCGCCGCTGGTGGACGCCGTCACCCGCCGGGTCGACACCGAGGCGCCGGCACTGGTGACCGAGGGCAGCTCCCTCGAGACCATCCGGCATATGGTGGCGTCCGGGTTGGGGATTACCGTGCTGCCGCTGTCGGCGGCCACGGCCATGCAGTACCACGAGGACATCCTGGCGGTGCGCCCGTTCGCTCCGCCGGTGCCCTTCCGGACCGTGGCCCTGGCCTGGCGGGTGACTTTCCCGCGGCCCAAGGCCATCGACATGCTGTCCCTGGCAGCCAGTCAGTGCCGGGTGATTGAAAAAGCGAAATCCGATACCCCGGCCGTGGCCGAAAGCGCCTGAGTTCCGGCATGACGTCACTGGATGACATCCCGGTTACCCAGCTCAAGGGCGTCGGCCAGGCGCTGGCCGAGAAACTGGGCAAGCTGGGGATCGCCTCGCTGCAGGACCTGCTGTTTCATCTGCCCCATCGGTACGAGGACCGCACCCGGGTCGTACCCATGGGCAGTCTGCGCATCGGCGATGTGGCGGTGGCCGAAGGGGAGGTGATGAAAACCGACCTGGTCATGGGACGGCGCCGGAGCCTGCAGGTCACCCTCAAGGACAGCAGCGGCTTCCTGGTGCTGCGGTTCTTCCATTTCAACGCCGCCCAGCGCAACCAGTTGGCCGAAGGTGCCCGGGTGCGCTGCTTCGGCGAGGTGCGACCGGGTCGGGCCGGGTATGAGTTCTATCACCCGGAATACCAGGTCAACCCACCCCCCATGCCGGCCGAAGGCCAGGCCACCCTGACCCCCGTGTATCCGCTCACCGAGGGCATTCAGCAACCCCGGGTGCGGGGACTGTGTCAGCAGGCACTGGGATACCTCCAGCGTTACCCGATCCGGGACTGGCTGCCCCCGTCCCTGTTGGCGGACTATCAGCTGCCGGGCATCAGTGAGGCGGTCCAGCTGGTGCATTCGCCGCCGGCGGATGCCCCGGTGCACCTGTTGATGGAAGGCCGCCACCCGGCCCAGCAGCGCCTGGTGATGGAAGAATTGCTGGCGCACCAGCTTAGCCTGTTGCAGGTTCGGGAGCAGATCCAGGCCCGGGAAGCGCTGCCATTGCTGCCCCGTGGCGAATTGGCCGAGCGTTTCCTGGAGTCCCTGCCGTTCCAGCTGACCGGGGCCCAGCGGCATGTCATGACCGACATCCGTCAGGACCTGAGCCAGCCCCTGCCAATGCTTCGGCTGGTGCAGGGTGATGTCGGCTCGGGCAAGACCGTGGTGGCCGCCCTGGCCGCCTTGCAGGCCATTGAAGCCGGCGCCCAGGTGGCGCTGATGGCGCCGACCGAGATTCTGGCGGAGCAGCATTACCAGAATTTCCGACAGTGGCTCGAGCCCCTGGGGCTCGAGCTGGCGTGGCTGTCCGGCAAGGTCAAAGGCAAGGCCCGGGAGGCTGCGCTGGCGGCCGTGGTTTCGGGGTCCGCCCAGGTCGCCATTGGCACCCACGCCCTGTTCCAGGACGACGTGGTGTTTGACCGGCTGGCTCTGGTCATCGTCGATGAACAGCACCGCTTCGGCGTGCACCAGCGTCTGGCGCTGCGGGAGAAGGGCGTTGGCGACCGCCTGGCGCCGCACCAACTGATCATGACCGCCACCCCCATTCCCCGGACCCTGGCCATGAGCGCCTACGCCGACCTGGATACGTCCGTCATCGACGAACTGCCCCCCGGGCGCAAGCCCATCGAGACCATCGTTATTCCCGACGGGCGCCGGGAGGATGTGATCGAGCGGGTGCGCAGTGCCTGCGCCGCTGGCCGGCAGGCGTACTGGGTGTGTACCCTGATTGAGGAATCCGAGGCCCTGCAGTGCCAGGCCGCGGAAGTGACCGCTCAGGAGTTGTCGGACCGGTTACCGGACCTGCAGGTCGGGCTGGTCCATGGCCGCCTGAAAGCCGCCGAGAAGGCGGCGGTGATGGACAGGTTCAAGAACGGCGAGCTCGACCTGCTGGTGGCGACCACGGTGATCGAGGTTGGGGTGGATGTGCCCAACGCCTCGCTGATCATCATCGAGAATCCGGAGCGCCTGGGCCTGGCCCAGCTGCATCAGCTGCGCGGACGGGTCGGGCGTGGCGAGCAGGCCAGCTTCTGTGTTCTGATGTACCATCCGCCCCTGTCCAGTAATGGCAAGGCCCGTTTGCAGGCGCTTCGGGACAGTCAGGACGGGTTCTTCATCGCCGAAAAGGACCTGGAGATCCGCGGTCCCGGGGAGGTCCTGGGTACCCGGCAGACCGGGATGATGCAGTTCCGGCTCGCCGACTTTGAGCGCGACAAGGGCTGGATCGAGCCGATTCGGGAAATGGCGCCGGGCCTGATGCCCAATCGGGAGGTGGTGGCGGCCCTGATCCGGCGTTGGCTCGGTGAAAAGATTCGCTACGGCGATGTGTGATCGGGTCCGCTGTGTGGTCGGGCGGACAGGGATCAGGCCGGAATCTTGCCCTATACTGACCTTGAACTTTTAGGAATCGGCCGGGTTCCGGCCTGCAGCACGAATTGGGAGCAGACTATGGAACTACCTGTCTCGGTCCAGCAGGCACTGGGAGACTCAGCCTCGGGGGTGTCGTTGCGGAGCGCCAACCAGGCCAAAGAGAGCGAACGCCTGAGGATGATGCTGCTGTGCGACGCCGGCGGTAACCTGCAGGTGATTTGCCGCAAGGATGACCTGATCGACCTTGAGGCTCTGAACAAGCGCCTGGGTCGGGATCTGCGCCTGATGAAACGCCGTGACCAGCTGCGGGTGCGTGAGCGGGCCGGCCTCAGTGCCCTGCCAGCACTGCCATCGCTGACCGGGTGGCCGACCATGGTGGACCGCCGGGTCGACGATCTGCCCGCCGTCGCCATTGAGCTGGAAGAGCACGACCTGGCCATGGTCATGCCCGGCGAGGATTTTCGGGCCCTGACCCGCAACGCCGACCGGGGCAATTTCGTTGCCGACCCCGAAACCATCTCGGTCAATCTGGACGATCCCGGCCGCGACCGGGACCAGCTGCACAACGCCATCAAGAAATTCACCGGCCTGCGCATCCGCCAGCGCCTGGAAGATACCCTGGAATTGCCGCCGCTGCCGGAAACCGCGCAGCGCATCATTCACTTGCGGGTCAATCCGAACGCCGTGATGGGCGACCTGGTGGACATCGTCGAAAGCGATCCCAGCCTGGCCGCGCAGGTGGTCAGCTGGGCGTCCTCCTCCTTTTATGCCGCGGCCGGGCAGGTGCGTTCGGTGCACGACGCCGTGTCCCGGGTGCTGGGTTTTGACCTGGTGATGAACCTGGCCATGGGGCTCTCCCTCGGCCGCGCCCTGAAACAGCCCCAGGACCATCCGGAAGGCTACGTCGACTACTGGCAGCAGGCGATCTGGCAGGCCCAGTCCGCCGGGATCCTGGCCAGCATGATGCCGCGGGGCGAGCGTCCGTTGTTCGGGCTGGCCTACCTGGGTGGTTTGCTGCACAACTTCGGCCACCTGGTGTTGGCCCACGTCTTCCCGCCCCATTTCAAACTGGTGTGCCGGTCCCTCGAGGTGAATCCCCAGATCGACTCCTCGGTCACCGAGCATTACCTGCTCGGCATCACCCGGGAGCAGATCGCGGCGCAACTGATGGAAAACTGGGGCATGCCGGACGAAGTGACCCTGGCCATCCGCTACCAAAAGAATCCGCGCTACGACGGCGCCCACGATGTCTACGCCAAGCTGCTCTGGTTGGGTCGGCAGTTGCTGACCGCCCGGGGAGTGGCGCTGGGCGCGGGCGAGCCCATCCCGGAGTTGGTGTTCGAGGAGCTTGGGCTGGATCGGGCGGCGGTCGAGGCGCAGTTTGATGAGCTGGTCCAGAGCAAGGACAGCATCATGGCCATCGCCGGCATGATGAGTTAGCAACTCACGGTTATTGCTAGGATTTCCAGGTTTTTCACACCAAAAAAAGCCGGCCCAAGGGCCGGCAAGCTCACCCGCTTGTTGCAGAGTCGTCCAAACTTATCAGGAGAAAACAACGAAGGGCGATTACCGTCGCAGATTTGGGTAAAGCCCTACTAACAATTTAGTCAAAGGCCGGGAAAAGAAAAGTCAACCGCTGGCCTCAGCGGACATTGACCAAAAAATCAACAATCCGCCAAGTCGGAAGCCGTTGATTTAACGTCCGAAACCGGTGGAATCTGCGCTGGAAGAATTTACAAAAAATTACAAAAGTCGAGTGGGCGCCTGTCGAGCCGTTTCGCCTACTTTTCCTCGAACGCGTGGTGACGAATTGCGGTGGCGGCGCGCCGGATTTCGTCGGCGTGGGCCTTCTCGACGTTGAACCGTTCCTTGTCCATTTTCTCCACGAAGCGGGTATCCGTGGCCTGGCGGGCCCGGTGGGTGGGCATGTGTTCCAGCTTGTCGTGGACCTCCTGGAAAATGCGGTACGGGCTCTGGCTCAGCAACTCGGGCGCAACGTGGTCGAGCAGGCCCTTCAGGCGCAGACAGGCCTCCGAGTATTCCACCTGGTCGGCCTCCACAGCCATGGCGATGACCCGAATGCTGTCGATCATGTCCTTGCGCCGCTTCTGGTTAAAGTCCTCGGATTTCTTCTGGCGCCGGCGGTTCTCCGCCAGGGTGCGGACCTGGCGTCGAATGAACGCCAGCAGCAGTGCGATGGCGATCAGTCCTGCGATGATCAGGGTCCACTGCAGCCACTGGGGCATGGTCGTCTCCTTGGTTGCTTCGCCTTCAGGCGGGTTTGCGATGTCGCTCCGGACGCCAGACTTTGACAGCGACGGCCTGGCCATTCAATACGGACGTGCCAATCAGCGGATCAACCTGCTGGTCACTGAGCAGGTCGTTGATGCTGGCGCCGGCGTGGCTGGTGGCCACCGACTGCCCGGTGCCCGGGCGGTCATGGCCCCAGCCGTGGGGAATTGAGACCACGCCCGGCATGATCTCGTCGGTGATCTCCACCGGCACCACAATCTGGCGGTCGTCCGCCGTCACCTGGGCGGAATCGCCGGCCTGCAGTCCAAGCCGGCTGGCGTCCCTGGGGTGGATTATCAGGGTACAGCGGTCCTTGCCCTTCACCAGCCGATGGCTGTTGTGCATCCAGGAATTGTTGCTGCGTACGTGCCGGCGGCCAATCAGCCGCAGCTCGTCGGCCACTGGCTGGACCAGGTGCCGGTGTAAGCGCTCGACGTCCTGCAGGTAACGCCGGGGCGCCAGATTGATCATCCCATCCCGGGTGAACAGGCGATCGGGCAGCGATGGCTGCAGCGGCCCCAGGTCGACCCCGTTCGGGTTGTCCCGCAGCGCGGCAATGGACAAGCCTTTGGGCAGCGCCTGCCAGTGCCGGTTCAACGGGCTGAGTTTGGCCAGTCCCCGGAGCGGATTGCGCGGCGGCAGCAGGTCCAGCACCAGATCAACCGCGGGCTCGGCGAGGCCGCGCAGGCGGCCGGTGTTGGCGCCATAGGGGCCGGTCCGCAACAGCACATCGAGAATCGGGTCGGGGCCGAGCTGCTTGAAGGCGCGCCAACCCAGCTCCGAGCGCAGCGGCAACCGGCCGCCCTGGCGGTGCTTCTCCAGCCGGTGGGCCAGTTCCAGCAAGATCTGCCAGTCGTGGCGGCTGTCCGGGCCGGCATCGAATAGCGGGTCGCTGTATTTGGCGGTGTTGCGCACCGCGAACAGACTGAAAATCAGATCGTAGTGGCTGCGCTCCAGGGCGGCGGTGGGCGGCAGGATGACGTCGGCGTGGCGGGTGGTTTCGTTCAGGTAATAATCCACCGACACCATGAAATCCAGTCCGGACAGAGCCTGTTCCAGGCGCTTGCCATTGGGATTGGACAGGACCGGGTTGCCGGCCACGGTGACGAAGGCGCGGATCTGGCCCTCGCCGGGGGTGAGCATTTCATCGGCCATGGTGCTGGCCGGGTATTCGCCCCCGAACTCGGGCAAGCCCTTGACCCGGCTGAAGCGCTTGCCCACGTGGCCGTTCTGGCCTGCCATCGCACCCAGGGTTATCAGGTCAATGGCGGGCTGGCTGAACAGCATGGCGCCGGGGGTGTCGAGCTTGCCGGTCAGGATGTTCAGGCAATAGGCCAGCCAGGTGGCCAGGCCGCCAAAGGCCTGGGTGCTGGTGCCCATGCGGGTATAAAGGGCTGCCTTGCGGGTCCTGGCCAGCTGCCGAGCCAGCTCGCGAATCTGGTCGGCGGCCACGCCGGTGTGCCCGGCCACGGCTTCCGGGGTGAAGGGCAGGGCGGCGAGGCGAAGCAGATCGACGTCTTTGGTCAGCCGTTCCACCTGGCCGAGATTGACCAGATCTTCGTCGAACAGGGTCTGAACCATCGCCATCAGCAACAGCGCATCGCTTCCGGGCCGGATGAAATGAAACTCGTCCGCCAGTTTGCCGGTCTCGGTGCGGCGGGGGTCAATCACGATCAGCTTGCCGCCCCGATCCTGCAGGCGTTTGATGCGACCGCGAACATCCGGCACCGTCATCAGGCTGCCGTTGGAGGCCATGGGGTTGGCCCCGATGCAGATGAACAGATCGGTGTTGTCGATGTCCGGGATCGGGAACAGGATCTGGTGGCCAAACATCTCCAGGCTGGCCAGCATGTGCGGCAACTGATCATTGGAGGTGGCCGAGAACCGGTTCTGGGTGCCCAGTGCCCGGAGAAACGGCAGGGTGGCCACCAGTGAGCCGTGATTGTGGACGTTGGGGTTGCCCAGATACACCCCCAGGCTGTTGCGGCCATACTCGGTGCGGGTCTTGTGCAGCCGGTCGGCAACCAGGCGGAAGGCGTCGTCCCACTCCATCTCCTGCCAGCCCTGATCGGTGCGCCGGATCGGCTTGCGCAGCCGGTCCGGGTCCTCATGCAGATCTTTCAGGGCCACCGCCTTGGGACAGATATGACCGCGGCTCAGGGGATCCTGATCATCGCCCCTGATGGACTGGATGGTGCCATCGCTCACTTCGATGGCGACACCGCACATGGCCTCGCAGAGATGGCAGGTGCGGTAGTGAATGCCGTTGTCCATGGGGCTGTTCTCCTGGCGGTCGTTGTTATCGTCGCTCATCCGCGTGATCGATGTCTGAGATTAGCAGGATTGCCCGGGGCTGGGGAGTTCGGCCGACCGGCCGCAAGGCATAAAAAAAGGCCAGCCGGGGCGGCTGGCCTGAAAAGGTAAAGGCCTGAAGTCACTGCTGGGCAGGGATTTCCTTTACCGGGTTGGAGATGAAGTTGAGGTAGACGCCACCCTCGGGGATCACCAGCGGGATTTTAACCGCGCCATTCGATTCGGTGCTTTGGTCCAGCAGCGAACCGCATGCCCCGGTATTGCCGGTGAACAACCCGCCGATACAGGAGATGAAATCAATGCCGGCGTTGAGTATGGCGCTGTCGGTGGTCACCAGGACGTTGATCTCTGGAACGTTGCTGTTTCGCTGCTCAATCTGCATCCGGCCATCGTCGAAGAAGGTGATGGCGCCATCAAGTTTCAGGGGAAACTCATAGGAGTACAGGTTGTGCTGAAGCACGCCCTGCAGCGGAACCTCCAACTTCGGTGCGTCCAGGGTCAGTTCCGCCGTGGTCTTGAAGACTGGGCCGCCACTGGCGCCCTCAATGATAATCCCGGGAATCAGGCCGCTTCGCGCACAGTCGGTGTCACAGGCAGGGTCGTCTTTGTCATAGCGCATGCGCAGGATTTGCGGCCCGGTGACCTGATCTCCCAAACCCTCGAGCACCACCGTGGCTGACGTGGTGGCCAGCATGGTCGGGTAGAGCAGCACGCCAACACCCTGTTTTCCGGTCTCGGGATCGGTCGCAGGACCGGTAACTTCGGTGTTGAGTCCGTAGGTTTGATAGATGAACTTGGATTCCGGGCAGTCGGTACCAGCGGCACAGCCCACACTCGCGTCCGCGTTTTCATTACCAAGGACGGTGGCCTTTTGGCCGGTAACCTGAAGTTTCGCCGCGTTGGCAGAGGGCAGGAAACCACCGGCGCCATCGGATTCGTGGGCAAAAGGCTCCAGGCAGTCGGTGTTTCCTGCGGGATCACAGTCAACCACGTAGTTGGAGTTCACGTCACGAATGGGCAGGTTACGCAGCGGCGTGAAGACCGTGTTCCGGGCTTCGGCGCCCTCGAAGTAGATGGTCATGTCCGGCCCACCGATGTCCACTTCCCCGGAACCCTCATCACGTTGATCGCCGGGATCGACCAGCAGATCGGTTTGCAGCGGGTACCCGGTCTCCGAGCAGATGGCGTTGCCACAGTCGCCTTCGGCGGTGGCCGATGCCATGGTGTATCGGTAGAAGTTACCCAGTTCCCATGGCTGGTCCGGATAAAAGCGGATGCGTTGGTTGTTTTTCTCCAGGCGCCCGCTGACACCGACCCAGTTGTCGTTCTCGTCCTGCTGCTCAACCACAAAGGTTTCGCCGGCACGGATGGAATCCAGATCCATGGACTGCGAGAAGACCACGGTAATGGGGCGATCGGTTGGCATGGTGGTGATGGGCAGAACATCACCACGAGGCCCATCCGGCGCGGCGTCCACGCACTGGCCGTGAGTTTTTGAGGCCAGATCAACGCCCGTCGTCACGCAGGGGAAGCCGGGGTAGGTGGTCAATGCGATGGGCGAGACCATGAATTCGCTGCCATCGCCGGTGTCAGCCAGGGCGAAATCCAGGGATTGCGACATGGCACTGTTGCCGGCGAGGTCGGTCAGGTCCGGGTTGATCTGGACGCTGTAATTGACTCCGTGTTTCAGGCCGCCCACCGGATTGATGACCAGCGAGGTGCCGTCGAGCTTGATGTCGACGGCGTCGCTGGTCAGTGGGGTCGCGCCCTCAATCACGGTAATGCCTGATTGGATCGACGCTCCGTCCAGCGGCTCATCAAAGTTCAGAATCACCGGATCGCCGGGCCGCTGCATGGATTGCCGGGTGGCCGGGATGGCGTTCGCCGGGCCGGGCATCCAGCTCACCAGTTGCGGGCTGGTGCTGTCCGGGGTGAACAGGTCTTCGGCGTCCAGGGCCGACTCGGCATCGGTGGCCGCCTCGATCCGGAACGCGATGGTGGAATCGGTGTACTCCTGACCCAGCAGGTTGGGTTCCACCACGCCGATGGCGTCGATGGTCAGTACGCCGTCCTGCACGATCGCGATACCGCTCAGCTCAACCCCCAGCAGGTCCTGGGACAGGGAGGCATTGGGCTGGGCTGCCTCGGTGTTCATGGACACGTCCATGAACAGCTTCACGTGCCGGGGCGCGTTGAGGTCGTCGGTGTAGGGGTTGGGACTCAGGTAGCCGGTGGCATCGGACAGCATGGTGACCTTGATGTCGCCGGTGGTTTGCAGTTGGCCAGTCTTGGGATCGATGACCGGTACGCTGCCGTTGATCTTCACGTCCAGGCTGCTACCGAGCAGCAGGCTGCCCTTGGGAACCCGCAGAGGCAGGGGTTCGTCTGCGGCGAAGGACGGCGCGTAGGCCAGCTCCGCAAACAGCCCGCCGGATTTCTGAGACGGCCCGGCGTTGCCCTGCAGTACGGAATTCAGGGTGACACCGTTGATGATCTGGCCATTGAGCCGGGACTTGCGGGCGCCCGCCTCGTCGCTGCCGGCCAGCAGGCCGGAATCAATCAGTTCCTGGAACAGCACCACGGTCGGCCCGGTCTCGCGCGGGGTAAACGACTGGCTGAAATCCAGGGTGGCCGAACTGGTGAGGCTGGGCAGCCCCTGGACCCGCAGGGTGTAAGTCTCGCCGGCGGTCAGGGCGTCTGCCTTGGTGCCACACAGCTCCTGCGCTTCCACGGTGCAGGGGTCGACGGTAATGCGTCGGCCATCCACCAGGATCGTCGCGGGCACGGTGTCGCCGGCGGCGTTCTCCAGGCGGATCTGGCCACCCATGGCCTGCCAGTCCGGGTGCACCGGCTGGGTCAGGTTGAGCCGGAAGGTGGAGAAGTTCATGGGCTGGAACTGGCCGGTGGGCGAGGGGATCAGTTCCGCCACGGCGAAGTCCCCGGCCATGTTGTCCAGGCCCGCGATTCCGGTGAAACCGCCGCGGGTGGAGAACTGAATGCCGTTGGCGCCGTGGGCATTGGGCGTGGCCACGGCCTGGGCGTTCGCCGCCAGCAGCGCATCGTTGAAGGTGACGGTGTAATTGGTACCGGTTGCCAGTGCGGCATTAGGGGCCAGTTTCAGGCTATGGCCGCCATCCACCTTGGTCACGGTGAACGGCACCGGGTTGCTGCCGTTGCTGACCCGAATCTTGCTCTGCAAGTCGGCTTCGGTGTCGGTGATCGGGTGGGAGAACCGGATCACGATGTCCGCCGCGGGGCTGATGCCGGTCTGGCCATCAGCCGGGTAGGAATACACCACCGCACCCGCTTCGGTCGGTTCGTTCATGGATTGCTCGCTGCCGCCGCAGGCGGCCAGCAGCATCGCTGGAATCAATGCCAGAGTCTTGTTGTATTTCATGGCAGAACCTCTCCTCAGAACTTCAGGGTAATGGAGCCACTGATCACGTGTACGTCGCCGTCGGCGGTCACGTCGGTTTCGTTGCCGTCATAATCCACCAGGGTGAAATCCCGTTCCTGCAACTGCTGGTACTGATAACCAATGTCCATGCGGATCGGGTAGGCCAGCAGGCGGGTGCGGTTGTAGGTGGCGCTCAAACCGAGACCGACGACGATCTTGTCGGTGTCCAGGTAGTTGAGCTCTGGATTACGAGTGGTTTTGAGGGGAGATTCTTCGTAGGCCAGGCCGGCGCGTACGGCGAAATTCTGGTTCAGTTCGTATTCGGCGCCGATGCGCGGCACCAGGATGTCATCGAAGCGGATGCGGTCACCGGAAGACACCGATTCCTGATCCTTGATGGTGTCGCCGGCGAATTCGTTTTCCAGCTCGGACCAGTTCTGCTGTTCCACCGAACCGCCCACGCGCCAGCCATTACCGCGGTATTGGGCACCGAGGGCAATGGTTTCCGGCTGGAAGGAATCGATGGTGGCCACCGCCAGGCTCAGGCCCGGGTCGGGAATGGTCTGGGTCACGATGATGTTGGAGTCCACCGAGGTCGATGCGGACGACTTGGTGCGATAGGTGAGGGCGGTTTCCCAACCGTCGAAGAAGCAGTCGGACTCCGGGCAGATGGTGTCGCCCAGATCGATACTGGTGCCCAGGATGCTCTTCAGTGACGGCTCGGCGTTGACCGCCAGGCGCTCACGGCTGGTCTCGCCGCCCAGGGTGGAGACCGCCTCCAGGCTGGCTGCGGCTTCCAGGGTCACCCGCACCGAGGCGCCGGCGGAAATGCCGCGCCAGATCGGGGTGGCGCCGCCGACATTCAGGAACAACGGCTCTTTGCCGTACTGCAGGAACTGCCCGCTCTCCGTGGTCTCGGAGCGGAACGCCAGCATCTCCTTGCCGTACTTCTCCACACCGGCAATAAAGCCCAGGTAAATCGGGTGCTTGAACCGGGTAATGGAGCCCAGGTTGGTTTTCATGCCGATCAACACGTGCTGACTGGGGGAGCTGGAAAGCACATCACCATCGGCGTTGGGGTTGGCTGACCGCAGCTCCTGTTCGGCGTGCAACAGGCCGGAGGTCAGCTCGCCGCGATCGTCCTTGGTCAGCGCCGCCGGGTTGTAATAGGTGGCTGACACCTGATCGTTGAACATGGACAGCGACTGGGCGGTGGCGACATCCACCGGCATGACGCCGTAGGTGGTGCCCAGGTTGCCCATGCTGGCGTTGGTGGAAAGTGAAAGACTGGTCGTGATAGCCGTAACGGCCAGGGACAGCGCCCGTACTGATAACCGGGTGGAAGCCATTGATACACTCCATTATTTCATTGTTTTTGTCGCATGCCGTCTCGTTCTTGAGATCGGCTGTTCCATTATTTTCACAGTCAGTCTATGAGGCTTGTCTTATCAGGACTTTGGCTTTGTTGACGCAAATTCATGTCGGTAAAACCATCCAGGCCTTAGATGTTTTCGAGATACTCGTTAAAACAAATGCTTATATGATTTTTGGGGCCAGAGTTGCTGGGTAAAAAAAATTATTGGGGGCCGCCTTTCCCAACCCGGCCTGAGGGCGCTTTCTGTAAGGGTTGGCTGGCAGAAGCGTCGAGATGCTTTACACAACCTGTTGGCCCGAAATTGGGCGAGCCCGCTATCACCTTGTTAAGGAGACGATACAGGTTTTTTGGTGCGTTCCATGCTTCAGATTCAGGTGCGCGTCATTGTTCGTTTTGGAGTGGGTAGTGGCATCTGTAGTGACTCGCTAACGGTGCCTGTCTTTCAACAGGTTAAAAGAGGATGAAACTGAGTGATCCCTTATGGGGGGTTATGCACATGAATGTGATATCGAAATCAATCGTTTTGGCAGTAGCACTTGCCTGGGGCGGGTCCGCCTCCGCTTACATGATTGGCTCGACAGACGTAGGGGGTGTGGACACCCTGCTTGGAGAGACCAATGACCTGAACGCCAACCCGTCCGGCAGTTGCGGGCCTGGCAATAGCCCCAGTACCGAGCTTTGCTGGATTAACAACCTGCTGACCGATCTGGGCATGGGTACGACAACCTATGTCGAGGGCGACAAGGTGGAAGACCAGTCGTACACCACCGTGGATGGAAGTTCGTCCATCATCGCGTTTGAGCTTTCCAGCGCGACTGAGTACTTCTTCATCAAGAACTCAACCTGGTACGGGCTTTTCCAGAATAGCCCGGAGCTGGATTGGGCGGTCATTGATACCTCTCTGATTGCGGCCGGCTTCAACCTGCCGAGAGACGAGTTTACCATCAGTCACATTGCTCCCATCGGTGGCACCGTGGAAGTCCCCGAACCGGGCACCATGGCGCTTCTGGCCCTGGGGTTGGTGGCGATGAGTTGTCGGCGGAGGTTCATGAAGTCCTGACCAACACTCTGTAAACGCAAAGCCCCGACCTTGTCGGGGCTTTTTCGTTAGGCAATACCGGTAAAAGCGCCGGAACGGCTGTCGGTGGTGTTGAAGTGAGAATCGAGAGCAAGGATAGGAGTGGTGGGCCCAGCTGGACTCGAACCAGCGACCAAGGGATTATGAGTCCCCTGCTCTAACCAACTGAGCTATAGGCCCGTGCAGCAAGTGCTGTATTTGAAAGGTGTTTCCGGGGAGGAAACAGAGCGGGCGCCATTATACCGGTGAGGTCTGGCGCCCGCTACTGTCGGGGTAATTAACCCTGATTGCCCTGGTCGTCGATGAATCCGCGCAGGTGATCGGAGCGGGAAGGGTGGCGCAGCTTGCGCAGGGCCTTGGCTTCGATCTGACGGATCCGCTCCCGGGTGACGTCGAACTGCTTGCCGACTTCTTCCAGGGTGTGGTCGGTGTTCATCTCGATGCCGAAACGCATGCGCAGGACCTTGGACTCCCGGGCAGTCAGGCCAGCCAGCACGGAGCGGGTCGCTTCGCGCAGGCCTTCGGCGGTGGCGGAATCCACCGGCGACAGCGCCTGGATGTCCTCGATGAAATCGCCCAGATGGCTGTCTTCGTCGTCGCCGATCGGGGTTTCCATGGAGATCGGCTCTTTGGCGATCTTCAGCACCTTGCGGATCTTGTCTTCCGGCATTTCCATGCGCTCACCCAGCTCTTCCGGAGTGGGCTCGCGACCCATTTCCTGCAGCATCTGACGGGAGATGCGGTTGAGCTTGTTGATGGTCTCGATCATGTGCACCGGAATACGGATGGTGCGGGCCTGGTCCGCGATGGAGCGGGTGATGGCCTGACGGATCCACCAGGTGGCGTAGGTTGAGAACTTGTAGCCGCGGCGGTATTCGAACTTGTCGACCGCCTTCATCAGGCCGATGTTGCCCTCCTGGATCAGGTCCAGGAACTGCAGGCCGCGGTTGGTGTACTTCTTGGCGATGGAGATAACCAGACGCAGGTTGGCCTCGACCATCTCTTTCTTGGCTCGGCGGGCCTTGGCTTCGCCGATGGAGACCCGACGGTTGATTTCCTTGACGTCCGCCACGTCCAGATCCACCTCGGTCTGAACGTTCTGGATGCGCTTCTGCAAACGCACGATTTCATCAACGCGCTCAACCATGGGCGCCGCGTACGGCTTCTTGCTCTTGGTGATCTTGTCGGCCCACTCGAGGTTGGTCTCGTTGCCCGGGAACGACTTGATGAAGTCCTTGCGCGGCATTTTGCAGTCGCGGACGCAGATCTGCATGATCGCCCGCTCGTTCTCGCGCACCAGGTCGTTGGTGGAGCGGACCACGTTGACCAGCTCGTCGAACGCCTTGTTGGCCAGCTTGAACGGCGCAAACACCTGGCCCAGCTCGTTCAGGGCGTCCTGGGTTTTCTTGTCCGCACGGCCGTGCTTGGCCAGCGCCTTGTCGGCCGCGTTGAGTTTCTCTTTCAGCAGCTCGAAACGCAGGCGGGTTTCTTCCGGATCCGGACCGTTATCGGTTTCTTCCTCGCTGGAATCGTCGTCGTCATCGGAGGAATCGGAGTCGTCGGAGCTGTCGGTGCTGGTGTCCTCACCCATGAACGGCTCGGCGTCGTCCGGGTCGAGGAAACCGGTCACGATGTCGCTGATGCGGCCTTCGTTCTCGATGATGCGGTCGTAGGCCTGAATAACCGTGCCGGCAGTGCCGGGGAAGTGGGCCACGGCGGCCATCACGTCGCGGATGCCTTCCTCGATGCGCTTGGCAATGACAATCTCGCCTTCGCGGGTCAGCAGTTCGACGGTCCCCATCTCGCGCATGTACATGCGCACCGGGTCGGTGGTCCGGCCGGCGTCGGTCTCTACCGCAGCCAGGGCGGCTGCCGCTTCTGCCGCCGCGGCTTCATCCGCGGTGGAGTCGCCTTCGGTCATCAGCAGGGTATCGGCGTCCGGAGTCTCCTCCGTGACCTGGATACCCATGTCGTTGATCATGCGAATGATGTCTTCGACCTGATCCGGGTCGGCAATGTCTTCCGGAAGGTGGTCGTTTACCTCGGCGTAAGTCAGGTAACCTTGTTCCTTGCCTCGTGCAATGAGGTCTTTCAAACGTGATTTTTGCGAATTGCCTGACATAGACACCCTGTGAACTCGCTTTAAGAAGGAAAAAAGTTAAACAGCCATTATAGCTGTCGCTTGGTCGCACTGCCACCGAATGGTTAGATGGTGATCAACGCGTCTAGTTTCAAGTACCGTCAGTCCTGAGTGCCGCTACTCAGGGTCCGCAGCTCCGAGCGTTCCTCGGCGCTGAGGTTGGCAAAGTTGCGCAGCAACGTGGCCAGCCGCTGCTGGCGCGATGCCTCCTCGTTCGGGCTAAGTAATTCCCGAGCCGCCGCCAGGGTGCTTTCCCGGGCGGGAATGTGTTCAATCCCGTCGAACAGGTGGAAAAACCGCTCCCGGGCCTGGTTGTCCAGGGCCAGTGAGCGCACCAGCGTTTTCCGTTCCCGGATGTCCTGCTCCAGCATCCAGCTGGCAAAGCTGCGGGCCTGGCCGTACTGGCGGGAGCTGCGTGCCAGCTCCACCACTTCGGTGGCCATTTCCGGGGCCTCCAGCAGCGCCAGGCACAGCAGGCTGTCCTTGCTGAGCTTGACGTCGATGCGCTCCTCGGTGATCCGGTCCCGTCGCTCACCCTTCCACTGGCCCTTGCCACCCTGCTGCCGGCCCTGCCACTGGTTGCGGCCGCTGCAGAGCCGGAGCATCTCGTGCCACATGGCATCCCGCAGCGTGCTCTTGGGCATCTTGTTCAGCATCGGCTCGACCCGGGCTTTCAGCTCGCCCCGGTGCTCCGGCAGCTGCAGATCCAGCCCTTCGCTTTGCCGGTCGAACAGGTACCGGGACAACGGCGTGGCGCCGTCGATGCGCTGCTGGAAGGCCTCGGGGCCCTCCTTGCGAACCAGTGTGTCCGGGTCTTCGCCCTCCGGCAGCATCAGGAACTGCAGGTGCAGGCCGTCGGCCATCAGTTCCAGGGCGTTTTCCATGGCCCGGTCGGCGGCCCGGAATCCGGCCTGGTCGCCGTCGAAACAGAACACCACGTGCCGGACCTGTTTCAGCAGGGCGGTCAGGCTGTCCTGGTTGGTCGCCGTGCCCAGGGTCGCCACCGCGTAATGGATGCCGTGCTGGGCCAGGGCGATGACGTCCATGTAGCCCTCGACCACCAGCAGCTTGTCCAGCTGCCTCAGGGCCTGCTTGGCCTCAAACAGACCGTAGATCTCCCGGCTCTTGTGGAACACGTCGGACTCGGGAGAGTTGATGTACTTGGCCTTGTCGTCGCCCAGCGTGCGGCCGCCGAAAGCCACGGTCCGCCCCCGGCTGTTGCGAATGGGGAACATGACCCGGTTACGGAACAGATCCCGGGGCCGGCCGTACTTGTCCGAGACGGTCCCGGTCTCGATCAGTGGCCCCTTGAGACTGGTTTCGGCCGCCTCGAACAGCGCAGTGCCGGTCGCCGGCGCGTAACCAATCTGGTACTGCTGGACAATGGCCTCGTCCAGGCCCCGCTGGGCCAGATAATCCCGGGCGTAGCTTCCTTGCTGGCTGGCCAGTGCCGACTGGTAAAAGCGGCTGGCAAAGTCCAAAGCGTCGGTCAGCGTCCGGGCCTGCTGGATTTCCTGTTTCGCGGCCCGATCGTAGGGCACTTCCAGCCCGGCCCGCTTGGCCAGCTCCTCCACCGCCTCGGTGAACCCCAGACCCTCGAATTCCCGAACAAAGCTGATCGCGTCACCGTGGGCGCCGCAACCAAAGCAGTGGTAAAAGCCCTTGTCCGGCCGCACGTTGAAGGACGGCGTTTTTTCATCGTGGAACGGGCAGCAGGCCTTGTAGTTGGCGCCGGCTTTTTTCAGGGTGATGCGGGATCCGATCAGCTCTGCCAGATCCAGGCGATCAAGCAGGTCTTCGACGAAACGCTGAGGGATCAGTCCGCTCATGGAGGCTCCAGATCAACCGGGACTTATCGGGTTCGGCCATAGCCAAAAATGCCGCCGAAGCCAGGCCTCGGCGGCATTTTTTGAGTCGCTCTGCGCAGCCCGTGGCTGAACAGGCAATTCAGTGCTTTGCAGTCAAGCTGCGTCGGTACGACTCAGTACAGACGCTCGAACTTGCGCTGTTCCCGCTGAAGCTTCTTGAGATGACGCTTAACGGCAGCGGCTGCTTTGCGCTTGCGAACAGCGGTCGGCTTCTCGTAGTGCTCACGACGACGTACTTCGGACAGTACACCGGCCTTCTCGCAGGAACGCTTGAAGCGACGCAGTGCTACGTCAAACGGTTCATTCTCTTTCACTTTAACAGCTGGCATTCGGAAATCACCTACCTGATAGATTCGGTTTCAATTTTGTCCGCCCGGCGTTGGGCCGAGGCGGTTCGATCCCTGGTCAGATTGGCTAAAACTCGACCAGTGCATATTTTAGGGCGGCAATGATAGCGCCTGGGTCATGGCAAGGTCAATGTTTGTTCGATGAAACTGACAGGGGGTTTCGGCTTTCTGCTAAAATGCGGCCTTTTCCCACTCAGCCGATGGTTATGGCCCGGATATTATGCTGATTCTTGGTATCGAAACCTCCTGCGACGAAACCGGTGTGGCGCTGTTCGACAGCGAGCAGGGCCTGCTGGCCCACGCCTTGTTCAGTCAGATCGACATGCACGCCGATTACGGTGGTGTGGTGCCGGAGCTGGCGTCCCGGGATCACGTGCGCAAACTGCTGCCGCTGTGCGACCAGGTGCTGGCCGATGCCGGCAAGGCCCGGTCCGATCTGGACGGCATTGCCTACACCGCCGGTCCCGGCCTGGTCGGCGCCCTGATGGTGGGCGGTTCGGTCGCCCACGCCCTGGGGTTTGCCCTGGGCATTCCGGTGCTTGGCGTGCACCACATGGAAGGCCATCTGTTGGCACCGATGCTGGAGGACAACCCGCCGGCGTTCCCGTTTGTTGCCCTGCTGGTGTCCGGCGGCCATACCCAGCTGGTTCGGGTGGACGGCATCGGCGCCTACGAAATGCTGGGGGAATCCGTTGACGACGCCGCCGGTGAGGCCTTTGACAAGGCCGCCAAGATGCTCGGCCTGGACTACCCCGGCGGCCCGCGGGTGGCGGCGCTGGCCGAGCAGGGCACCCCTGACCGCTACCGGTTCCCGCGGCCGATGACCGACCGCCCGGGGCTGGATTTCAGCTTCAGTGGCCTAAAGACCTTTACCCTCAACACCGTGAACGCGGCCCGCGAGGACGGTGGCCTGGACGATCAGACCCGGGCCGACATTGCCCTGGCGTTCGAGGCCGCCGTGGTCGATACCCTGACCATCAAGTGCAAGCGGGCGCTGGAACAGACCGGCTGCAAACGCCTGGTCATCGCCGGCGGCGTGAGCGCCAACAAGCGACTGCGGGCGGGGCTGGAAAAGATGACTGCGAAGCTCCGGGCCGGGGTGTTCTACGCCCGTCCTGAATTCTGCACTGACAACGGCGCCATGATTGCCTACGCCGGTGCCCAGCGCCTGAAGGCCGGTCAGCAGGATGGCGAGCGCATCGTCGCGGTCCCGCGCTGGCCCATGAACACCCTGCCGGCGATCACCGAAGCCCGCGCCAACGGCCTGGTGGACTGAGCGGAATCAGAGCCCGGCTTCCCGGCCCTGGGCCAGGCGGATCAGATTGTTGCGGTGGCGAACCACGATCAGGATCGCCAGCAGGCCAAAGAGGGGTAGGGTGTTGGGCTCGATCAGGGCGCTGATGATCGGGCCGCTGACAATGGCCACCAGTGACGCCAGGGCCGAGATTCGCCAGCGCCACATCACCAGCGCCCAGATGGCCGCCATCACCAGCGTGGTGACTGGGGCCAGTGCCAGCCCCGCGCCCAGGGCCGTTGCCACCCCCTTGCCACCCTTGAACCGATAGAACACCGGCACCATGTGACCGGTCACCGCGCACAGGGCCACCATGGCCTGAGCCATGACCGACAGCCCGCTGACGTGGGCCAACCACACCGGCAGCCAGCCTTTGGCGGCATCCAGCACCAGGGTCGCCACCGCCGGCAGCCAGCCACCGGTCCGATAGACATTGGTGGCCCCCGGGTTGCCCGAGCCCTGAGCCCGGGGGTCGGGCAGCCCCCAGAGGCGGCACACCGGCAAGGCAAACAGCACCGAGCCGGCCAGGTAGGCGGCGGCGCAGAGCAGGACAGTGAGAACCGGATCGCTGGGCAGATTCATGGTGTTGGCTCGAGGGCGGAGACGTCTCCGGGTGTTGTGTGCGAAAATGCCGGCCCTGAAACGCCGGGCCAGTCAGATCACAGTATCCGCTGGTTGGGTGTTATTCAATCAGCAAAGAGTGGAATACTCCGGGAGTCAGCGTGGCAGACAGCGTGCTCATCGAAGGGCTGGTGGTGGAGACCGTGGTCGGTGTCTACGACTGGGAACGCAAGGTCGACCAGCGTCTGGTGGTCGACCTGGAGATGGCCTGGGACAACCGCGTCCCCGGTGCCTCCGACGACGTCCGCGACGCCCTGGATTACGCCGCTGTCAGTGAGCGGGTGACGTCCTGCCTGCAGACTCTCCAGCCGCAACTGCTGGAACACGGCGCCGAACACCTGGCCGCCGAGTTACGGCAGGCGTTCGGGATCCGCTGGCTGGCACTCACGATCCGCAAGCCGGGCGCCGTGCCCGCGGCCCAGTCGGTGGGTGTCCGGATTGAGCGGGGGGCGCGCTGATGGCCGAGCAGGTCCGGGTCTACATCAGTATCGGCAGCAACGTTGACCGGGCGCGCTACGTGACCGCAGCGCTCGATGCCCTGGACCAGTGGTTCGGCGAGCTGACCATTTCCCCGGTCTATGAAAGCGAGGCCGTCGGTTTTGATGGCTCGCCGTTCTATAACCTGGTGGTCGGAGTCGATACGGCGCTGTCGGTGGGGGAATTGTCCCGGCGCTTCAAGCAGCTGGAGGCCGAGAACGGACGCCGACGCGGCGCACCCAAATTCAGCGCCCGGACCCTGGATCTGGACATCCTCACCTACGGCGATCAGGTCGGGGTGATTGAAGGGGTCGAGCTGCCCCGGGGCGAAATCCTCAAGAACGCCTTCGTGCTGCGGCCCCTGGCCGACATTGCGCCGGCGCTGACCCACCCGGTGTGCGGCGAAACCTACGGTGCCCTGTGGCAGAACTACACCGCCGGCCAGAAGCTCTGGCCGATCGGCTTCACCTGGCAGGGGCGGAGGATCTCAACGCCTGCGGACTGACCGGAAACGGTCAATGAGATGGTCGGTGGAGCTGTCGCTGCCGGCCCCGGGGGCGGTGTCGTCCAGCAGACGCGGCAGAATCTCCTGGCCCAGTTGCTTGCCCAGCTCCACCCCCCACTGATCGAACGAATCCACCTGCCAGATCACCCCCTGCACGAAGGTCCGGTGCTCGTAGAGCGCGATCAGCGCGCCCAGGGTTTCCGGCGTCAGCTTGTCCATCATCAGGGTATTGCTCGGCTGGTTGCCGGGAATGACCTTGTGGGGCGCCAGGCGTTCCACCTCATCCGCGCTGTAACCATCCGCCACCAGTTCAGCCCGGGCTTCGTCCAGGGTCTTACCGGTCATCATGGCGCGACTCTGGCTCAGGCAGTTGGCGAACAGGTCCGCGTGGTGACTGGCCACCGGGTTGTGACTCTCCAGGGGGATGATGAAGTCGGCCGGAATCAGCCGGGTGCCCTGGTGGATCAACTGGTGGAACGCGTGTTGGCCATTGGAGCCGACGCCGCCCCAGATCACCGGCCCGCTGTCGTAACCGAGGGCGGTGCCCAGCGTCGTCACACCCTTGCCGTTGCTCTCCATGTCCAGCTGTTGCAGGTGTTCCGGCAGGCTGCGCAGGTAGTGGTCGTAGGGCAGGATGGCGTGGGTGTCGGCCTGCCAGAAGTTGTTGTACCAGACCCCGAGCAGGGCCATGACCACCGGCAGGTTCTGCGCCAGCGGGGCGTCCTGGAAATGCTGGTCCATGGCGTGGGCGCCCGCCAGCAGGCGGCGGAAATTGGCCATGCCGACGGTCAGCGCCACGGGCAGGCCAATCGCCGACCAGAGTGAGTACCGACCACCGACCCAATCCCACATCGGGAAAATGTTATCGGGCTGGATGCCAAACGCCTCGGCCGCCGGACCATTGGCGGTGACCGCGAGAAAATGCTGGCCCACGGCCGTTTCGGTGCCGCCCTGATCCAGGAACCACTGGCGGGCTACCTCGCCGTTCTTCAGGGTTTCCTGGGTCCGGAATGATTTGGACTGGATCAGGAACAGGGTGGTTTCGGGCCGGACTTGACGGAGGACTTCGCTGATGTCGGTGCCGTCGATGTTGGCCACGAAGTGGCAGCGCATGCCGTTCTGAACGTAGGGTTGCAGCGCCTCGCTCACCAGCCGGGGGCCCAGATAGGAGCCGCCGATGCCAATGCTGACCACGTCGGTGATGGTCTGGCCGGTGAAGCCGGTGCGGGCCTGGCTGAGCACCTGCGCCACCAGTTCTTCCATGCGCCCGAGGGTAGCCTGGACCTCGGCCACCACATCCACGCCATCCACCGTGATGCCGTCCGGCCCCGGATGACGCAGCGCCGTGTGCAGGGCCGGCCTGTTCTCGGTGACATTGACCGGGTCGCCCCGCAGCAGGGCGGCACGGTGGTCTCCCAGATTGCAGCGTTGGGCCAGGGCCACCAGGGCCTGCAGGGTGTCATCGGTGATGCGGTTCTTGGAGAAATCCAGCGCCAGCCCTGCGCCCTCGATGAAATAGCGCCGGGCACGCCCGGGGTCGTCGGCAAACAGCTGGCGCAGCGGAATGGCATCCAGAGCCTGCCGCTGTGCCTCCAGTGCCTGCCATTCGGCGCTCGAGGTCAATTCCGTGGCTGGGTCGGGCATTTGAACGTCCTTTTCGGTGGATCTTTTGCTAGCGGGTCAGGGACAGGTTGTCGATCAGTCGGGTGGTGCCCAGGAAGGCGGCCACCAGCAAGGTGATCTCGATGTCGTCCGGAGTGGCAGGTTTCAGGGTCTGGCTGTTGACGATGTTGAAGTAGTCGGGGCGCAGGCCGGCTGCGCTCAGCTGGTCCCGGGCTTCCGCTTCCAGGGTTTCGAAGTCCGAGCGGCCATCGGTCACCTGCCGGGCCGTGGCCTGCAGGGTCTGGTACACGACCGGGGCGAGCCGGCGTTCGTCGGCACTCAGGTAGCCATTGCGGGAGCTCTTGGCCAGGCCATCGTCTTCCCGCACGGTGGGGGCGCCGATCACTTCCACCGGCAGCATCAGGTCGCGCACCAGTTTGCGGATCACCGCCAGTTGCTGGAAATCCTTCTCCCCGAATACCGCCAGGTCGGGCTGGACCATGTTGAACAGCATGGTCACCACCGTGGCCACGCCCTCAAAGTGTCCGGGACGGCTGGCGCCGCAGTGGCCGTCGCTGACTTCCGGCACCACCACCTGGGTCTGTTGCGCCAGGCCTTCCGGGTAGACCTCGTCCACCCCGGGGGCAAACACCAGGGTGTTGCCGGCGGCTTCCAGTTGCTCCTGGTCTTCGACCAGGGTGCGGGGATACTTGTCCAGGTCCTCGCCGGCACCGAACTGCATCGGGTTCACGAAAATACTGGTGACCACCACATCGGCCGCCTCGGCGGCCTTACGCACCAGGGAAATGTGGCCTTCGTGCAGGTTGCCCATGGTGGGGACCAGGCCGATGGTCTTGCCCTGGCGCCGGTAGCCCCGGAGGATGGTGCGAAGTTCTTTCAGGGAATGTACGGTTCTCATGCCTTGAACGTGTGCTCCTCGGCCGGGAAGGTGCGCTCGCGCACCGCGGTAACATAGGCAGCCAGGGCTTCCTGAACGGAGTTGGTCTCGGCCAGGAAGTTTTTCACGAACCGGGGTTTCCGGCCGGTGGTCACCCCCAGCATGTCGTGCAGCACCAGGACCTGGCCGTCGGTGGCGGAACCGGCGCCAATGCCGATCACCGGGGCCTTCACGGCCTGGGTGATGCGGGCGGCCAGCTGAGCCGGCACGCATTCCAGCAGGATCACGTCGGCGCCGGCGGCTTCCAGTTCACAGGCGTGTTCGATCATCATTTCCGCGGCCTTCTCATCCCGGCCCTGAACCTTGTACCCGCCGAACTTGTTGACGAATTGCGGGGTCAGGCCCAGGTGGGCGCAGACTGGCACACCCCGTTCGCTCAGGGCGTGGATGGTGTCCTTCATCCAGTCGGTGCCTTCGAGTTTGACCAGATGGGCGCCGGCGCGCATGAGTTCGGCGGCGTTCTCCAGGGCGGCCTCCACGGTGCCGTAGGTCATGAACGGCATGTCGGCCATGATCAGCGCGCCACGGTTGCCCTTGGCCACACAGCTGGTGTGGTAGACCATCTGGTCCATGGTGACCGGCAGGGTGCTGTCGTTGCCTTGCAGGACCATGCCCAGGGAGTCGCCAATCAGGATCACGTCGACACCGGCCTCACTGACCAGCTGGGCGAAGGTGGCGTCGTAGGATGTCAGGACCGAAAAGGCCTCGCCTTTCTGCTTGTATTCCCGAAGGGTATTGATGGTAACAGCCATAAAATCCTTGCCTTGTGGGTGGATGGGCCTAGACCGGGCCGGGGTCTGCCAGCATTCAGTGCTAAGGGTAATCCGGGGGTATGCCTGAGGCAAGCGTAGCACGATCCGCCGCCCAGGCCCGCCGGCACGGCGTTCAGGACGGCGGAAACGGCTCCCGGGGGATCGGGGGAAGTTTGCGCAGGCCGTTGTCCGGGCAGGCGGCGCGCAGGTCGGCGACCGAGCGCCCGTCGGGCAGGGTCAGCGCCGGGTCTAAATCGAGCAGCGGTTGCAGCACAAAGTCTCGGTTGGGCAGTTCCCGGTGGGGCACCGTCAGCCGGTCGTCGTCCAGGCTGTGGTCGCCGTACACCAGCAGGTCCAGGTCCAGGGTGCGAGGCCCCCAGTGGCGCAACCGTTGCCGGCCATGCTGGAGCTCGATGGCCTGGAGTTGATCAAGCAGGGCGTGGGGCGCCAGCTCGGTCCTGAGCCAAACTGCGCCATTGACGAAGTCCGGCTGATCCTGGGGGCCGACGGGCCGGCTGGCGTAAAACGGCGATTGGGCCACCAGCACCGTACTAGGCAGGGTGGCCAGGGCCGTGACCGCGCGCGCCAGTTGCCCGGTCGGATTCTCCAGGTTGCTGCCCAGCCCAATAAAGGCGTTGGTGGTCATTGCTGGGCTGGACGTTTGGCGGCCGGTTTGCGACGCCGACGGCGCTTTTTCGGGCCGTCGCTGCCCAGCTCGGAGAGCATGCGTTCCTGGCCCCGGTCGTCGACTTTCTGGAACTCGGTCCACCACTCGCCCAGCCCGGGTTCGATCTCTCCGGCGCTTTCACGCACCAGCAGGAAATCGTAGGCAGCCCGGAAGCGCGGATGGCTCATGGTGGCGAACGCGCGCTTGCCCTGGCGCCGTGGCAGGCGCATCTGCAGCTCCCAGATTTCTTTCATGGGACCGGAGAAGCGCTTGGGAATGGAGGTGGCCTGGACCTGACGGCCGATCACCTTGCCAATGGCGCCGTGCAGGGCCGGTTGCACGGGATCGCCATGGTCCTGGCGCCGGGACCACTCCGCCTGCAGGGCGGGCCAGAGCATGGCCGCGAACAGGAAGTAGGGCGTTACCGATTTGCCCTGGGCAATGCGGGCGTCGGTGTTGCGCAGGGCCTGGCGGATCAGCTCGTCGGACTCGCCATTGTCGATGGCCCGGACGGTTTCCGGGAACAGCGGCGCCAGCAGGTTGTAGCGGGTCAGCAGGTCGTAGGTGGCCTCGCCCTGGCCGGCGGAGAACAGCTTCAGCACCTCTTCGAACAGGCGCGCCGGCGGAATGTGGGTGAGCAGGGGCGCCAGTTTGCGGATCGGGGCCTCGGTCTCCGGCTCGATGTCGAAATCGAGCTTGGCCGCGAACCGGATCGCCCGAAGCATGCGCACCGGGTCTTCCCGGTAACGGGTTTCCGGGTCGCCAATCAGGCGCAGCTGGCGGTTGCGCAGGTCGGTCACGCCATCGGCAAAATCGATCACCGTGAAATCGCGAATGCAGTAGTACAGCGCGTTGACGGTGAAGTCCCGACGCAGGGCGTCTTCTTCCTGGTTGCCGTAGACGTTGTCGCGCAACAGCAGACCGTGTTCGCTGGTCTTGTGCTCGTCGTCGCTGGTGTCTTCGTCGGCCTGGTTGGCGTTGCCGCGGAAGGTGGTGACCTCGATCACCTCGCGCCCGAACACCACGTGCACGATGCGGAAGCGACGGCCGATCAGCCGGGAGTTGCGGAACAGGTCGTGGACTTCTTCCGGGGTCGCGTTGGTGGCGATGTCGAAGTCTTTCGGGGTGCCGCCGAGCAGTATGTCGCGCACGCCGCCGCCGACCAGGTAGGCCTCGAAGCCGGCCTTGTTCAGCCGGTTGAGCACCTTCTTGGCGGGCTCGCTGATCATCGAGCGGGACACATTGTGCTGGTCGCGGGGGATTTCCCGGCGCTGGTACAGGCGGGACTTTTTCTTTCCGCTACCGGGAATGATTGAGCGGAGCTTGTCGACCGATTGCTCTACGAAAGAGGAAAGTGATTTAGGCATTGAAATCCGTGGTTGCGGTGAGCAAAAACCGAGAGTTTAACGGTTTGTGCAGGATTTGCCCATGTCTGGCCGGGAAGCCGTGGCGAAATACCAGGGGCCAGATAATCAAAAGGCGGATCCGTGTACACGAATCCGCCCTGAAAGCGTTGACGATCTGCATTGTTTTTGTTGTTGCCGGGATTTTTCTTGATTTTTTACCCCACTGCAGAACTCCAATCGGAGTCAAGCAGCGCAAACGGAAAGCTTTGAATACACAGAGCGGTCAGTGACAGCGGGAGAGTCTCTAGTAGTTACAGTGTCGCCTGGAAGACGATTCTTCTCTGCCTCTACAACTCACACGTGCCGTGGAACCCCTAAAAAGCAAAGTACCCAAAACACTCAGTTCGCTCACGCCCTATACTTGTTTTTGTTACCGGGCGTTCTCTCGCAGCTTTTTGTTTTTGTTTTTCCCGCTGCGGTGTCACGGTTGTTTTTGTTGTCGTGCGCTAAATAGTTTGCAGACCGTGTGCCAGTTTTTGGAAATCTTTAATTAACAGGGGTTTACGATTTATTGGCTTGTACGTGTTACCCCGTATAGGTCGAAAGTGTTACTCAGATCACGTTCCGTTTGCGTGAAGTGTTACCGTGAGGAACAGGCGGGTAACAAGTGAGCTCAGGTTCACACTTTGGCGCTGGCCCGCCTTCGATTCTGCCCCACCCGGTCAGTTGCCGGAGGTCTTCTTGCGCGGGATGCCCAGGCGCTGACGGCGCTCCCACAGGGATTTCCGGCTGATGCCCAGCTTCTGGGCCAGCTCGGTTTCGCTCATGCGGTCCTGGTTCTCCAGCACGAAATGCTGGAAGTAATCTTCCAGGGACAGGTCGTTGGAGGCGTCCACGTCGGTGGCGCGGGTCTGTTCGTTGTTACCCTCGACCAGGGTCTCCGGAATGTGCTCGTCGCCCTCGAGTTCCAGATCGAGCAGGCCCGGGGTGATGACGTCGCCGTCGCAGAGGATGGTGGCCCGTTCGATGGCGTTTTCCAGTTCCCGCACGTTGCCTGGCCAGCGGTGGCGCTCCATGGCGCGCATGGCTTCCGGGCTCAGGTTCAGGTTGGCCTTGCCCATCTTCTCGCCCTGGCGGGCCAGGAAGCGCCGGGCCAGGCCGAGGATGTCGCTCTGGCGTTCGCGCAGCGGCGGGATGCGAATTTGCATCACGTTCAGGCGATAGTACAGATCCTCCCGGAATTCCCCGGTGCGGGTCATGGCCTTCAGATTACGGTGGGTCGCGGCAATCATCCGCACGTTCACGGTCCGGCTCTGGGTCGACCCCACTTTCCGGATCTCGTTCTCCTGCAGCACGCGCAGCAAGCGGGCCTGGGCTTCCGCCGGCAACTCGCCGATCTCGTCCAGGAACAGGCTGCCGCCGTCCGCGGCCTCGATCAGACCGGTGCGCGCCGACACCGCCCCGGTGAAGGCGCCTTTCTCGTGGCCGAACAGTTCGGATTCAATCAGGCTTTCGGGGATGGCGGCGCAGTTCACCGAAATCAGCGGCTTCGACGCCCGGGGGCTGAGCAGGTGCAGGGCGCGTGCGGCCAGTTCCTTACCGGTACCTGATTCGCCCTGGATCAGCACCGTGGTTTCGGTCGGCGCGACCTTGCGGATCAAGGTAAAGACCCGTTGCATGGGGTCGCACTGGCCGAACATGATGCTGGCCGGATCGCTGTCCTCGGGGCTGCGGGCCGGGCCGGCGGTGTCGGCGGACGGGCCGGCGGCGGAGCGCCTGCGGGCCAGGATTTTCTCCACCGCGGCCAGCATCTCGTCGTGGTCGAAGGGCTTGGCGATGTACTCGACCGCGCCCATCTTCATGGAGTCCACCGCCGAGCGCAGGCTGGCGTAACTGGTCATGATCAGTACCGGGGTGTTCGGCGCCCGGTTGATCAGTTCGGTGCCGGGCGCGCCCGGCAGCCGCAGGTCGGAGATGATCAGGTCGAACTGTTCCGGATCGCAACTGCGCTCGGCTTCTTCCACCGAGCCGGCGTCGGCTACCTCATACCCGGCGTGCTGCAGCAGCTTGCGCACCGCTGAGCGGATAATGTCTTCATCTTCTACGATCAGAATGCGGGGCATAGGGTGTTATGACCTTTCGTTCTGGCTGATGGCGGTGTAATCGGTGTCCGGTTCGTAGGCAGGCAGTCGCAGCCGTACACAGGTCCCAGTGCCTGTCTTGGCGTCGGCCGGGCTGTCCACCTGAATGTTGCCGTAGTGTTCCTCAACAATACTGTACACCAGTGACAGTCCAAGCCCGGTTCCCTGATTGGGCGCCTTGGTGGTGTAGAACGGCTCGAAAATATGATCGAGCTGATCCTGCGGAATCCCGGAGCCCTCATCGGTGACCTCGATGATAGCGGAGTAGCCGTCGCCGTTTCCACTGACCCGAATGCTGCCGCCCACCGGGGAGGCGTCGCGGGCGTTGGCCAGCAGGTTGATGAACACCTGGACCAGGCGCTGTTCGTCGCCCAGCACCCGCAGGTCCGGCGGGCAGTCGTTGACGAAGTGGATACCCTGGCCGCGGTCGCTCAGGGACAGCAGGTTGATGGACTCGTCCACGCAGCGGTGGACCACCACCGGTTCGTACCGGTTGGCCTGGGCGTGGTTGCCGGTGCGGGCAAAGTTCATCAGCGACTGCAGGATGGTGGAAATCCGGCGGGTCTGCTGCTGGATCTGGTCGGCGGTGTCCAGGATGTCCGGGTTGTCGGTTTCCAGTTTCAGGTTCTGGGCCAGGGACGAGATGCCGGTGACCGGATTGCCGATCTCGTGGGCCACGCCCGCGGCCAGCCGGCCGACCGAGGCCAGCCGTTCGCTGTGCATCAGCTCGTCTTCGAGCAGGCGGGTTTCGGTCTGGTCTTCCACCAGAATGATGCTGCCGCCCTCCGGGTGATCGGGGCCGCTGAGCGCCGCTTTGTGCAGGTTCAGCCAGTGGGGTTTGCCGCGCAGGTCCAGCCGGTGTTTGTAGCGGTGCAGCTCCTCACCCCGATTGAAATCGTCCAGCAGCAGGTGCCAGTGCTCCGGCAGGGCCAGCAGCCGGGCGCCGACCACGTCGTCGGCGGTGATGCCGGTCAGGCTCTCCATGGCGGTGTTCCACATCAGGATTTCGCCGTCCTCGCCCACCGAGCACGCCGGGATGGGCAAATTCTGCAGGGTCTGCCGGTAGTGCCGGCGCAGGTTGTCCAGCTCCCCCGCCAGACCGGTGAGCTGGTTCTGGTAGTCGCCCAGGGCCCGTTCCACGTAGCGGATGTCCTGGGCGGTGCCGCCCCGGGCCATGGGTTTGAAACCCAGATGTCGCTTGACCATATCTCGGGCCACGGACGGGCCGAGCAGGCCCGACAGGTTGATCTCGATCTGGTCCCGCAGCCGCCGCAGCTGATAGGGCCGGTACTCCACGTTGGGCAGTTTCAGTTGCGACAGGGCCCGGGCCACTTCCCGCTTGGCCACCCCGAAGCCCAGGGGCTCGGCCAGTTGCTTGGCGAACTCGGTGGAGGAGGTGGCCAGCAGTTCCCGCCGTTGCGGCCGGGACAGGGCGCCCATGGAGCAGGCCTGGGCGGCGCTGGTTTCCTCGCTGGTGCTGGTGCTCACCATGGAGATCAGGGCGAACACCGCCACGTTGGCGGTCAGGCTGATGAAGGTGAAGATGTGCCAGTTGCTGTAGTCCGGCACCAGCGGTGCCTCCAGCAGGCCGAGCAGATTGACGGTGTTGGAGAACGGCAGCACCAGGGTCACCACCCAGATCGCCAGTCCCGTGACCAGGCCGGCGATCAGGCCCCGGCGGTTGCCCTCGGGCCAGTAGATGACGCCCAGGGCGCCGGGCAGTAACTGCAGGGTACCGGACAGGGAAATGATGCCGAGAATCGACAGGTCCAGGTTTTTGCCCAGGGTCTCGTGGAACAGCAGGGCGGTAAAGATGATCACCGCGATGAGCAGGCGCTTGATCCACTGCAGCCAGCGGTAGATGTCGCCCTGTTCCCGCGGGGTCTTCAGGGGCAGCACCACGTGGTTGAGCACCATGCCGGCCAGGGCCAGGGTGCTGACGATCATCAGGCCGCTGGCGGCCGACAACCCGGCAATGTACATGAGCAGGGTCAGCCAGGGGTTGTCCAGGGCCTGCGCCGTGCCCAGGCTGAAGAAGCTGGGGCCGGTGGTCACTTCCAGCGCCTGGCCGCCCCAGAGAATCAGCGGTACCGGCAGGCCCAGCAACAGCAGGTACAGGGGCAGACCCCAGCTGGCCTTGGCCAGGGCCTTGGGCGACGGGTTCTCGCTGAAGGTCATGTGGTACATGTGCGGCAGCACCAGGGCGCCGGCAAAGGACATCAGCATCACCGCCCGCCAGCTGCCGTCGTCCACGCTCAGGGTCATGGTGGTCGCCGGCGAGCTGTTGCTCAGCAGCCAGGCGTCCAGGCCGTCCATGCCCCCGAACACACCGAACAGGATCACTCCGCCCAGCACCAGCAGCGCCACCAGCTTCACCAGGGAATCAAAGGCGATGGCCAGCACCAGGCCCTGGTGGTTTTCCGACGTCTGGTCCCGGCGGGCGCCGAAGAGCATGGCGAACAGCACCACGGTCAGGCTGAACATCACGCTGATCAGGTTGGGGGAGGTGTCCGGGGCCAGGATGCTGGCGGACGTGGTGACCGCCTGGATCTGCATGCTCAGCAGGGCCAGGATGGCGCCGCCGGAGCACAGGGTGACCAGGGTGCCGGCCCACTGGCTGCGATAGCGGTAGGCAAACAGGTCAGCCAGGGAGGTCAGCTGGTAGGCCCGGCCGATGCGCAGGATCGGGTTGAGCAGCACCGGCGCCAGCAGGAAGGCGCCACTGATGCCCAGGTAATAGGCCAGGAAGCCGTACCCGGTTTCGGCGGCAATCCCGACCGCGGCGTAGACCGCCCAGATGCCGGCGTACACACCCAGGCTGAGCGTGTACACCAAGGGATGGCGTACCCAGTAGCGGGGAATCAGGCCCCGTTCGGTCACCCAGGCAATGCCGAACAGGACGATCAGGTACAGCAGGCTGGCGACAAGCAGATTGGTGGCGCTAAAACTCATTGGGGGCTCGCCGCCATTCCAGCCAAAAGCCGATCGCAATCAGGCCCGCCCAGATGATGTAGGGGCTATACCAGGCATTGCCCGGTGAGGTCCACCAGTCGAGGATGTTGGGCGAAAATATGTAGATGGCCAGAACCAACAGGAAAACCAGACGGTAGATGTACATCAGGCAAGCGATCCGCGCTGAGGTTAATGACTGGCTTTATACCACGTGGGTTACCTGGCTGTCAGGTGCGCGGCCGCGCGGCGCCAGTGCCGGATGCCCCAGGCCAGGACCTGCTCCACCGACTCTCGGGTCAGCTCTGTCGGCGGCTCCTGCCCCAGCGCCGCCAGTGCCTGGACCAGGTTATCGCTGGGGCGGGTGTCGTCCAGCGCCGGAGCGTGGGTCTGCTTGCTGAGTTTCTGACCCTGATCGTTGAGGATGACCGGAATGTGCAGCCAGTGTGGCGGCGTCGCGCCCAGGGCGCGATAGACCTGCTGTTGTTGCGCGGTCATGTCCAGCAGGTCGGAGCCGCGCACCACGTGGGTGATGCCCTGGTCGATGTCGTCCACCACCACCGCCAACTGGTACGCGTAGAAGCCTTCCTTGCGCAGGATCACCGGATCGTCCAGCTCGGCGGCCACGGTCTGGACCTGCGGGCCCAGCAGCTGATCCTGCCAGTGACTGGTTTCGTCGGTCAGCGCGAACCGCACCGCGAAGGGTTGGTCGCCGGCGGCAATGTGTCCATCCCGGCATTGGTGCGGGTGGCGGCCATGGTGCTGCGCCAACTCCTTGCGCGAGCAGACACACCGGTAGGCGTGGCCGGTTTCCAGCAACCGGTCTATGGCGGCCTGATAGGCCTCGTGGCGGCGGGACTGAAAGCGCACGGCGTCGTCGGCCATCAGGCCGTGGGCGTCCAGACTGCGCAGGATCTGGCCGGTGGCCTCCGGGGGTTCCCGCAGGGGATCGAGGTCTTCAATACGCACCAGCCACTGGCCCTGATGGCATCGGGCTTCCAGGAAGCTGGCCAGGGCGGCAACAAGGGAACCAAAATGCAGGGGGCCGGTCGGCGAGGGGGCAAAGCGGCCGCGGTAGTCGGTGCTGGTCATGGCAGATCAGTCAGCCGGCTGGCATCAGCCGGCCGGCTGCTGTGGGCGAGGCCGGATCAGATGCCTGTCTGGCGTTCGCGGATTTCGGCGAGGGTCTTGCAGTCGATGCACAGGGTGGCGGTCGGCCGGGCTTCCAGGCGACGGATACCAATTTCAACACCACACTGATCGCAGAAACCGTAGTCGTCCTTGTCGATCCGATCGATGGTCTGGTCGATCTTCTTGATCAGCTTGCGCTCGCGATCGCGGGTACGCAGCTCCAGGCTGAACTCTTCTTCCTGGGTTGCGCGATCGCTGGGATCCGCGTAGTTTGCCGCGTCTTCCTGCATGTGGTGCATGGTGCGGTCCACTTCTTCCATCAGCTCCTGCTTCCACTGCAGCAGCAGATTCTTGAAGTGCTCGAGCATGTCCGCACTCATGTATTCTTCACCCTTCTTCATTTCGTAAGGGGTGAAGTTAGTAAAACGTTCGCGTGGTTGTTCTGCAGTGTTTGCCATTGAACCCGGCCTCTTGTTTGTACTTCACAAGAACGCTTTGCTTCCCTCCGCGTGAGCCCCCGTGGCTGTGCGGTTGTACCCTGGATGAAGCATTCGTCCTGAAACGGGAATTTGCGGAAAATAGCAGATAAGTCACGGGGGTGCCAGCCTTGTGATCACGACTTTGACGGAGAACCCATGAACTTTCCAGAACCTTTGGTGGAGGGCCGGCTGATTCGGCGCTACAAGCGCTTCCTCGCGGATGTGCGCCTGCC
Organism: Marinobacter qingdaonensis; assembly: GCF_034555935.1. Lineage (NCBI taxonomy): Bacteria > Pseudomonadati > Pseudomonadota > Gammaproteobacteria > Pseudomonadales > Marinobacteraceae > Marinobacter > Marinobacter qingdaonensis. The sequence continues at coordinate 20,395 of NZ_JAYDCJ010000003.1, read as the reverse complement.
TGACGGGACCGAGGTCACCGCCCACTGTCCCAACACCGGCTCAATGCTCGGATGCCAGCCGGACGACGCCCGGGTCTGGCTCAGCCGCAGCAACAACCCCAAACGCAAGCTGCAGTACACCTGGGAGCTGGTCGAGGCCGTGCCCGGCCAGTTGGCCTGCATCAACACCGCCCGTCCCAATGGCCAGGCCCGCAGTGCCGTGGAAAGCGGCACGGTTGCGGAGCTTGCGGGGTATCCGTCGGTGCGCTCGGAAGTGAAGTACGGTGAGGAAAAGAGCCGGATCGATCTGTTGTTGAGCGGCCACGAGCAGCAGCCGGACGCCTGGGTCGAGGTCAAGAACGTGACCCTGGCCGAGGACGCCCAGGGTTTTTTTCCCGACGCGGTCACCACCCGGGGCCAGAAACACCTGCGGGAGCTGATGGCGCAAGTGGCCAGTGGCGATCGGGCAGTGCTGTTCTTCGTGGTCAATCACACCGGCATCGAAGCGGTACGCCCGGCCGACCACATCGACCCGACCTACGGCAAACTCCTGCGCGAAGCGGCTGACGCCGGTGTGGAAGTCATCGCCTACCGGGCGCATCTGTGTGGCGGGGATGGCGAGCCCAGCGGCGTCATGACCCTGACCGAATCGGTCCCGGTCATTCTGGAGCTCTGACCAGGACGGCGCCGCCCTCGACCCGAAGCTCCAGTTCGGTCAGCGCGTCACCCTGGCAGGGCCCGGTGACACACTCGCCAGTGTCCGGCTTGAACAGGGCGCCGTGGGTGGCGCACTGAATGAACAGGTTGTCGGCGTCCATGAATCGGCCAGGCATCCAGTTCAGCTCCACGCCCAGGTGCGGGCACTGGTTGAGGTAGGCCCGCAGCTTGCCGTCGTGCAGCAGCAGGAAACCGGTCAGCGGCATGGCGTGCGGGTCTGGCTTCAGGCGCTGGAGCCGGAACTCCAGGGCCTCGTCGGCCGTCAGTTGCGCTTTCCGGCACACCGTCTGCCACTCGCGGGGTTGTTCGACACTCATAGCGACACCTGGCAGTACCCGATCAGCGCGGCTCGATGCCGAAATGCTGGCGGATGCGATCGGCCACGGCCTCGGCCACGTGCTCCTGATCCGTCTGCAGATGGATAGTGTGGCTGCGCTCCTCCACCGTTAGCGGCTCGTACCAGCTCTGCTGCTGGTCCAGCAGGGCTTCGGTGGCTTCCGAGGCGTCGTTGCTGCGCTTGCGGATCCACGCCCGGCGCAGCTCTTCCGGCGCGTCGCAGTGCAGCAGGGCAAAGGGCACGCCCTGGTCCTCGGCCACGCCGGCGAACAGGCAGCGTTCCGCTTCCTTCAGACAGGCCGCGTCGACAATGACCGGCAAGCCCGCCGACAACAGGGCGCCGGCAACGTCCGCCAGGCGCTGATAGGTGCGTTCGTTGGCTTCCGGGGTGTACAGTTTGCCGCCCACCGTGGACTTGCTGTCGGCCAGGGGCGTGAGGCCATGCAAGCGCTTGCGCTCGACGTCGGAGCGCAGCCGGATCAGGCCCAGTTCACTGGCCATGGCGGCGCTCACACAGGACTTGCCGCTGGCGGACAGGCCGGTGGTGGCCAGCAGGTACGGCGTCGGGATGCTGCTGTAATCTTCCGCCAGCTGGGCGTAGGCCCGGTATCGCTGCATCAGCTCGGCTTTTTCCTGCTCGTTCAGGCTCGGGTTGCCCAGGGTGAAGAGTGCGATCTTGGCGCGCACCATGGCCCGGTACGCCTTGTACAGGGGCAGCAGCGGCAGGGCCTCAAAATCGCCCCGGTATTCCAGGTAGGTATTCAGCACCAGATTGGCCAAGCCGTGCTCGCCCCGGGATTCCAGGTCCATCAGCAGGAAGGCGAGGTCGTTGATGACATCGATCCAGCGGAAGGGTTCGTTGAATTCGATGCAGTCGAAGACCGTCACGTCGCCGTCGTACCGGGTGATGTTGGCCAGGTGCAGGTCACCATGGCACTCCCGCACCAGGCCGTTGGCCCGGCGCCGGGCCACCAGGTCGCGGTGGCGCTGGAAGGTGGTTTCGGTCCAGGCTTCCAGGTTGTCGAGCTGCGCCAGCAGGCCGGCGTCGTCAACCATCGGGCGGATCTGGTCAAAGTTTTCCTGCATGGCGGCAAAGACCGCCTCCGGGGTGCCCAGGGGCTTGTCGTCCGCCACTGGCGGCAACCGGTCGTGGAAGTCCGCCACCTGGCGGGCCAGGTCGGTGAGCAGTTCGGGCGCCAGCTCACCCTGCTCCTGCAGGCGATCGAACAGCTGGTCCTGGGGGAACTGGCGCATCTTGATCAGGTACTCGAACGCCTCACCCGCGCCGCCGATCTGCGGCGACTCCGGGTTGCCGGTGATGGGCAGCACGTCCAGATACAGGGGCTCGGCCAGGCGCCGGTTCAGGCGAACCTCTTCCTCGCAGAAGCGCTTGCGACGCTCCAGGGTGGAGAAGTCCAGAAAGCCGAAATCCATCGGCTTCTTGATCTTGTAGGCGTAGTCGCCGGTCAGGATGACCTGGGAAATGTGAGTCTCAATGACCTTGAATTCATCAACCGGGTGCTCGTACAGCGCCGGGTTCTGCAGTGCCCGAACCAGTGTATCTGGGGATGTCTCACTCACATTATGCTCCTCACGTTCCCTGAACCTCTTGTTTTTACGGCCCTATCATAGCCGTCAGATTACAGAAATAACACATACCCGACCTGCCGCTGTAGCGCTGGCCTTCGTTATAATCCGGCCATGAAAAAATCGAACTCCTCCTCCAAATCCAAGAGAAAATCGCCCCGCAAACCCAATCGACGGGCGCAGCGGCCCTGGTTCTGGCGTTTCCTGTTCCGTTTTGGCGCCATTGGCCTGGTGTTGCTGGCGGGCTGGACGGTCTACCTGGACGCGGTGATCACCTCCCGCTTTGAAGGCCGCCGGTTTGAAGTGCCGTCCCGTGTCTACGCCCGGCCCCTGGAACTGTACGACGGTGCCGGCATCAGCTCCGGTGCGCTCGAACGGGAGCTGCAGCTGGCCGGTTTCCGCAAGGGCGACGGCAGCCGGGCCGGCACGTACCGGCGCAGTGGCGGCCATTTTGTCATCAGCACCCGCGGTTTCCCGTTCCCCGATGGCGAGGAGCCACGGCGCCGGCTGGCGCTGAACATCTACGGCGACAAGGTGCAGGACTTCTCGGTCCTGAGCGGCGAGTCCTCGCCCATTGTCCGCCTGGAACCGGCGCAGATTGGCGGCATCTACCCGTCCCACAAGGAAGACCGCATCCTGGTGCAGCTGGAAGACGTGCCGGCGCTGTTGCCGACCACCCTGATGGCCGTTGAGGACCGCAACTTCTACGACCACTTTGGCATCGCGCCCCTGTCCATTGCCCGGGCCATGCTCGCCAACATCCAGGCGGGCCAGATCGTTCAGGGCGGCAGCACCCTGACCCAGCAGCTGGTCAAGAACTTCTTCCTGACCCGGGACCAGACCCTGCTGCGCAAGGGCAATGAGGCCCTGATGTCGATCCTGCTGGAACTGCATTACGAAAAGGGCGACATCCTCGAGACCTACCTCAACGAGGTGTACCTGGGGCAGGCCGGCACCCGCAGCATCAATGGCTTTGGTCTGGCCAGCCAGTTCTATTTCGGTGAGTCCCTGAAGGACCTGCAGGTGCACCAGATTGCCCTGCTGGTGGCCATGGTGAAGGGCCCCAGCTACTACAACCCGCGCCGGCATCCGGATCGGGCCACCGAACGCCGGAACCTGGTGATCTCGGAAATGGAGGAAGCGGGCCTGATCGACTCGGTGCGCGCCGCCAACGCCCGGGGCATGCCGCTTGGGGTGAGCGTCAAGCCGTCCTATTCCGAGAACCGGTACCCGGCCTACATCGACCTGGTACGCCGGCACCTGTCCCGGGACTACCGGGAGGAAGACCTGCGCAGTGAGGGGCTGCGCATTTTCACCACCCTGAATCCGGCCATCCAGTACGCCGCGGAGTTTGCGGTGTCCGACACCCTGGGCCGGCTGGCCAGCGGCGAAACCCGCAAGGCCCTGGAGGCGGCCCTGGTGGTGACCGCCAAGGACAGCGGCGAGGTATTGGCGCTGGTCGGCGGCCGCGACCCCCAGTACGCCGGCTTCAACCGGGCGGTGGACGCCAACCGGCCGATCGGCTCGCTGATCAAGCCGTTCATCTACCTGTCGGCCCTCGAGCAGCCCGACCGCTACACCCTGGTCACCCCGGTGCTGGACAAGTCGTTCACCCTGGAATTCGACGATGGCCGACGCTGGCAGCCCAAGAACTATGACGAGGAGGAACGTGGCGAGGTCCCGCTGCACAAGGCTCTGTCCAATTCCTACAACCTGCCGGCGGTGCGGGTTGGTCTGGACGTGGGCGTCGGCGTGGTGAAAGAGACCCTGCAGGAGTTCGGGGTGTCTTCCAGCATCTCCGAGTACCCGTCCATGCTGCTCGGGTCGGTGTCCATGAGCCCGGTCACCGTGGCGCAGATGTACCAGGGCCTGGCCACCTCCGGCTTCAACACGCCCCTGCGCACCATCCGCGAGGTGACTGACGCCGGTGGCGAGGCCCTCTCCCGCTACAGCCTGGAAGTGGACCAGGTGGCGGACCCGGCGGCGGTGCATCTGGTGCAATACGCCATGCAGGAGACCATGCGCGAGGGCACCGGCCGTTCCGCCTACTACTCGGTGCCGGAGAAGCTGACCCTGGCCGGCAAGACCGGCACCACCGATGACGGCCGGGACTCCTGGTTCGCCGGTTTCAGCGGCGACCTGCTGGCGGTGGCCTGGGTCGGCCGCGACGACAATGGCCCGACCACCCTGACCGGCGCCAGCGGCGCCCTGCCGGTGTGGTCCCGATTCATGGCGCAGGTGCCCCAGCACAGCTTTTCGCCGGTGGTGCCGGACGGCGTCCAGTACCGCTGGGTCAACAGCGAGCGGCAGGCCCTGACCCAGGAACACTGTGATCAGGCCCGCTTGGTGCCACTGATTTCCGGCAGCGAACCCACTCAGACCGTGTCCTGTTCTGGTAACCTGCAGCGTCGGGTCCAAGGTTGGTTTAAAGGATTGTTCGAATGAAAACGCGATCGTTGATCTGCGCCGGTACCGTATCGGCGCTTCTCACCCTGGCCGGTTGTGCCTCGCAGCCGGGTGAATCCATCTACGTGCCTGCCGGTGGCACGCCCAAGGCGCCGGAGCCGCCGCGCACCAGTACCGGGCAGGAGCAGGAACAGCCCCGGGTCTGGCGCAAAAGCGAGCAGCCCCAGGTATCGGAACCTGCGGAGCCAAGCCCGCGCAGCAGTTCACCCAGCTACCAGGACGCCGGCGAGCGCCTGTCGCCCGCCGCCATGAGCCTGGTCCGTGAGGCTGAGAGCCTGCTGGCCCAGGGCAATGCCTCGGCCGCCATCGCCCGTCTGGAGCGGGCCCAGCGCATTGCGCCGCGTTCGGCGGAAGTGTACTTCAAGCTGTCGGAGGCCTACGTGGCCAGTAACCAGTTGGGGACGGCGGAGCAGTTCACCCTCAAGGGGCTGTCGCTGGCCGGGAGCGACACTCGCATGCAACGGGCTGGCTGGTTGCTGCTGGCGGACATTCGTCGGGCCCGGGGCAATGTCGCCGGCGCGGATCAGGCGGAGGCCAGGGCTGCCAACCTCTGAATTTTGAAAGTGCCGATAACAAAAAAACCCCGCTTGAAAGCGGGGTTTTTTGTTTCTATCCGAAGACTGGTTTTATTGGGTCAGCGGAATAGTCTGGGCCTGGGTAGTTTCTCCGGCCGTGACTGTTACGTTTTGGTTGCCAAAGAATTCGATGTTGTCATCTTGGCCGTTATCGTCCTGCTGACAGCTGTAGCTGACGGTGTACTGCTCACCTGCGGGCAGGAAACCAGCGGTGTATTTGTACAGACTGCTTTCGTTGTCGAGAGATACCGGGATAACCAGCAGCGGGTTGCCATTCTCGTTATTCACGTTCAGGTCGCTCGGCTCAACATCGGCACCGGCAAAGATGTAAGCGGAGCCTTCGTAGTCGCAGGCATTGCTGGAGTTGATAGTTGCGTAGTCCACCAGGCCGGTGATGCTACCAACCTCAAGGTTGTTGACCAGACGCATGCTTGGTTTGAGCAGGTAGTCCGCCAGGGAACCGCCCTGAGGGTCGACAATGGACTTGTGCACGTCAAAGTCGACGGTGAAATCGGTGCTGGTGTCCGCCGCAACGACAAACTCGCCTTTGAGTTTCAGGCCGCTCTGCTCGCCAGAAGGTACGGCGAGGGTGTAGGTGCTGTCACCACTGGATTCGAGTTTCACGAAGGAGTTGTCAGTATCGACGATCAGCCGGAGTTCAGTGTAGGTCCCGGCCGGTACTTCCTCGTCGGTGATGAGCGGAGCGCTGATGCCACCCTGAAGCTCGAGCAGGTTCTGGCTGGCGAAGCCTTCTAGGGGGAAGCTGATCCAGTCACCGTCGGCCGGCTTCAGCCGGAGTTCGGTGAAGGCGACGGTAACGTTGCTGAAGTCTGTGGCCGGAGCGTCTGTGACGCCAAATGACACAGTGCCAGTCTCGCCGGAACTGCTGCCACCCCCTCCACACGCCGCAATACCCGCCGCCAGAGCCGAAACACCCAGGAATTTGATTGACCGATGCATAAACACCTCCTCAGTCCGTCCAAAGAAATTGATCGGCAAAAAATGAGTGCCGATTCTTCTTTTTACTTTAGCGACACATCTGAGGAATCGGTAGGACTGTTAAGCAAACGTAACAGTGCGGTCAGGTTGAGCGCCGGGTCGGAGGACGACCCGGCGGTATGGGGGATCAGAGACCGGCGTTCTTCAGGCGGTTGGCGTGTTGCTTGAACACCGCCTTGGGGTCGGTTTCGAACAGGCTGTGCAGGCCCAGGGCCTGATTCACTTCGTCCAGGTGGTTCATGAAGTAGTTGTCCCGGATCACCTTGCCGAAGTGGTTGCTGCAGCGCCCGACCAGGCCGTCGTTCTGGCTGAAGCCGAACGCCAGGCTGGTGGTGCCGAGCAGGGCGTCGGACGGGTCAAGCACGTTGGTCAGTACCCCGGTGCCGCCCCAGGAGTAGAAACGGACGCCGTTGGCGGCATGGGCGCCTTCGCCGCAGGCGGTGGTCGGGATGCCGGCCGGGGCAAAGTTGTTGAACTCGTTGCTGCCCTGGGTGGTCAGGGACCAGAGGCTGGAACGGAGATCCTGGTTGTAGCCGCCGCCGGACAGCAGATCGATCAGGCCACCCAGGGCGTTGCCCAGGGACGCGGCCAGGCTCTCGGCGGGTGAGCCGTAAATCAGGTCGGCAACCGGCGAGCCTTTATGGGGCGAGCCCACCGAGGTGACCGACGCCACCAGGTCTGGCCGTACCCGGGCAATGTACCGGGCGGTCGGGCCGCCATGGCTGTGGCCCACCAGATTCACCTTGCCGTAGACAGCGGCGATGGCCTGTACCTGCGGCAGCAGCGCTTCGCCCCGGGCGATGGTGCTGTCCAGCGCGGGCACCTGGGTGGTGTAGACATCGGCGCCGTAGCGTCGGAGGTCCTCGGCCACGCCGTACCAGTAGTCAACGCCGGCGATGGAATCGAACCCGAACATGCCATGGACCAGAACGATCGGATAGCGGGTATCGGTGTAGTTGGAAGGGGTGGAGTTCCACCACCAGGCGGCGGCGGGGGCTGACGAGGCAAAAGCGCAGGTCAGGGCCAGGGCTTTGATCCAGAGTTTCATTGTCGTTCCTACAGTTTGATCTTGTGTTTGTTATTCAAACTGCGGCTCAACCTAACGGGTTGCTCCAGAAACTGCTTGTGCAGTCGCATTGGTCGATACCGGCGCAATGCGGGCGTCCCTGCGCTGACTTCTGTGTTGTGGTTGTTAGATTGGTGCCGTCAGAGCATCTCCTGCGAGATGCGGTCATAATTTGACCGAATTCGGGCGCAAGTCAATGTCCGGCAGGGGCATTCGGGCGGGTTTGGCGTCGGGATGTGACGCCGGTCACGGGTCTGGCCCTTCCTGACCGCCGGGGACAGGTCAGGGAGGGCCAATGCGCGGGGGCGGTTACAGGGTGGCCATGACCTTGTGCGCAGCCGCCACGGTGTGGTCGATGTCGGCCTGGCTCAGCGCCGCGGTGGTGAAGCCGGCCTCAAAGGCGGACGGCGCCAGGTAGACCCCTTCCTTGAGCATGCCCTGGAAGAACTTCTTGAAGCGCTCAACGTCACACCCCATCACCTGGTCGAACCGGGTGACCGAGGGTTCCTCGGTGAAGAAAAAACCGAACATGGCGCCGGCGCTCTGCACGGTGAGTGGGATGCCCGCGGCATCGGCGGCCGCCTTGAAACCATCGCGCACGGCGTTGGTCTTCTCGGTCAGCCGGTCATGGAAGCCGGGTTCGGAGATGGCGTTTAGGGTGGTCAGGCCCGCGCACATGGCGAGCGGGTTACCACTCAGGGTGCCGGCCTGGTACACCGGGCCCAGGGGCGAGATGTGCTCCATGATCTCACGCTTGCCGCCGAAGGCGCCGACCGGCAGGCCGCCGCCAATCACCTTGCCCAGCGCGGTCAGGTCGGGGGTGACGCCGTAGTGTCCCTGGGCGCCACCCAGGGACACCCGGAAACCGGTCATGACCTCGTCGAAGATCAGCACCGTGCCGTGCTCGTCACACACCTCGCGCAGACCTTCCAGGAAGCCGGGTACCGGCGGAATGCAGTTCATGTTGCCGGCCACCGGCTCAACGATGATGGCGGCAATCTCGTCGCCCATCTTGGCGAAGGTCTCGCGCACGCTGTCGATGTCGTTGAAGTTCAGGGTCAGCGTGTGTTCGGCCAGGCTGGCGGGAATGCCCGGGGAGTTGGGCACGCCCAAGGTCAGTGCACCGGAGCCGGCCTTGACCAGCAGGGAGTCCACGTGGCCATGGTAGCAGCCTTCGAATTTCACGATCTTGTCGCGGCCGGTGTAGCCCCGGGCGAGTCGGATGGTGCTCATGGTGGCCTCGGTGCCGGAGTTCACCATCCGCACCAGGTCAATGGAGGGTACCAGTTCGCAGACCTTGCGGGCCATGTCGGTTTCGATGGAGGTAGGCGCGCCATAGCCAATACCCAGGTCGATCTGGGCATGCAGGGCCTGTTTGATGCGCGGGTCCGAGTGGCCGAGGATCATGGGGCCCCAGGAGCCGATGAAGTCGATGTAGCGACGGTCGTCCTCGTCGAACAGGTAGGCGCCTTCGGCGTGCTTGAAGAACACCGGCGTGCCGCCAACCCCGCGGAACGCCCGGACCGGAGAGTTGACCCCGCCGGGAATGTATTTCTGGGCTTCTTCAAACAGGGTTTGGGAATGGTTCATGAGTCTGCGGTCCTGTTAACTGGAAAGTGAAAAAAGTGGATGGTGCCGCTCGAACAGGCGGGCAAACGCCTGGGCGCGCTGTTCAATCTCGGCCGGGCTGCCACCGAAAAGTCCGCCCACCACGGCCAGCAGGTCGGCGCCGGCGCGAATCAGGGGCTCGCCATTGTCGACGGTAATGCCGCCGATGGCGGTGATCGGGCGCTGGAACTGCTTGGCCTGGGTCAGTACTTCCGGGCTGGCCGCCGGCGCGCCCGGTTTGGTGCCGGAGGTGTAGAACCGGCCAAAGGCCAGGTAGTCGGCACCGGCATCCCGGGCCGCCCGGGCCAGGTCCAGCTCGGCGTGACAGGTGATGCCAATGATCGCCTGTTCGCCCAGCCGCTGCCGCGCGTCCGTGGCCGTGCTGTCGCTCTGCCCCAGGTGCACCCCGTCGGCGCCGATCCGTATCGCCAGGTCAACATCGTCATTGATCAGCAGGGGCACGCCGGCCTCGCGGCAAATGCCCAGGAGCGCCGACGCCTGGCGCAGGCGCTCGGCCATGGGGGCCGACTTTTCGCGGTATTGTACCAAAACCGCGCCGCCACGCAGTGCGGCTTCTACCGAGGCAATCAGTGATTCCGGCGGTGTCAGCTTGCTGTCGGTGATGGCGTAGAGGCCAGGCCGGAGGGTGTGCATCAGTGCTCCCACGGAATGCCACGATCCGGCACGGGTTGGCCCTTACCCACGTCCAGGGCGTGCAGGATGGCCCGGTTCACGAAGTTCTGGGCCTGGGAAATGGCCGCCCGCTGGGACAGACCGCCGGCGCGGCCGGCGGCAATGGCGGCCGCCAGGGTGCACCCGGTGCCGTGGTACTCACCGCCAACCCGCTCGATTTCCCAGGTCAGGGGCTTGGGGGCGTGATTGAACAGGGTGTTGATGATGTGCTCGCCGGTGCCGTGGCCGCCGGTGGCCAGGACCGATTTGCAGCCGCCCTCCAGCAGGCGTCGGGCAGCTTCTTCCGGGTTCGGGGAATCACCCAGCATGGTCAGTTCGATGCCGTTCGGGGTGATCATCTCGGCCAGGGGAAACAGGCGTTGCTTCATGGCCTCAATCAGTTCTTCATCGGCCAGGTCACCACCGCCGGCGGCCTTGATCACCGGGTCGGTGATCACCGGGATGCCCGGCTGCTGACCGAGGAAATCGACCAGCACATCGACGATGGCAGCGTTGCCCAGTGCACCGGTTTTGATGGCGTGGATCGGCGCATCGGCCGCCACGCACGCCAGTTGCCGGCGCACCAGCTCGGCATCGACCGGCTCGGCGCCATAGACGTTGGTGGTGTCCTGCACGGTCAGGCAGGTCAGCACAGGCAGGGGATGGCAGCCCAGGGCGGTCACTGCCTGAATGTCGGCCTGAATGCCGGCGCCGCCGGACGGGTCCAGACCGGAGAGAATCAGTACCTGGGGTCGGGTGTAACGTTTGATGGCTTGGACTCCTTAAAAGGGTTTAACCACGGCGAGGATCACCACCGCCAACAGGATGAACACCGGCAGTTCGTTGAACCAGCGGTAAAACACATGGCTGCGGGTGTTCTGGTCGTCCCGGAAGACCTTCACCAGGTGCCCGCAATAGAAATGATAAACGATCAGCAGGGCGATCAGCAGCAGCTTGGCGTGGAGCCAGCCCTGGCTGGCGTAAACGGCCGGGTTGTAGCTGATCAGCCAGAACCCGAAGATCAGGGTCAGCACCATGGAGGGGGTGGTGATGCCCCGGTACAGTTTGCGCTCCATGATCTTGAAACGCTCGCGGCCGGGCTCGTCCTCACAGGCAGCGTGATAGACGAACAGCCGCGGCAGATAGAAGATGCCGGCGAACCAGCACACCATGGCAATTATGTGGAAGGCCTTGACCCACAGCATCCGTTAACTCCGTCGGTATTGGTAATAGCTTTCGATGTCCGATTTCAGCACCACGCCGTAGACTCGCTGAATCATCGGGGCGACATGGCGTTGTACGTACAAGGCCTCTGCATTGGTTGAGTCGAACTGGTCCAGGGCCTCCTCCAGGGTGGCCTGGTACTGAATCGGCGCCACGTCCCGGCGGTTGGCCGGTATGTTCATGAGGTCCACGGCGTCGGCCGGCTCGTCCTTTTCCGACGCCTGCTCATCCATATCTTCCAGATAGCGGGCCAGGTCCACGGCGGGCAGCAGCGCGGTCGGCCCGTTGCTGCCCTCGACCACCAGCCACTTGGGCTCGGACTTGAGTACTTTGCGGGCGTCCTCGACCGACAGGTGCCTCTCGGTGCGCAGGATGCTGCGATCCATGATCGCACCCACCGAGACCCGTCGCAGGGCCTGGATCACCGGCGAATTCTGGTAACTCAGGCCCTGGCTCTTGAGCATGGTCAGGAACAGGGATTTCTTGCCGAAGGCCTCGCTGGTTACCAGGCTAGAGGTGGTGATGATCAGCATGCCCGGTAGGATGATGTGCGGGTTGCGGGTCAGTTCCATCAGCGCCATCAGGGCCGCCAGGGGCGCCTGCAGCACCGCGCCCATCATGGCTCCCATGCCAAGCATGGCGTAGAAACCGATGGAGGACGCCTGTTCGGGAATCAGCTGGGCGCCAATCAGGCCCATGGCACCGCCCAGGGTGGCGCCCATGAACAGGGTCGGGCCGATCACACCGCTGGGCATGCCCAGGCCAATGGTCAGCGAGGTGATCAGCAGCTTCGAGACCCCCACCCCGAGCAACAGCCAGAAGCCCAGTTGGCCGTTGATGGTTTCGTTCACCGTGTCGTAGCCGATGCCCATGGTTTCCGGAATGGCCAGGGCGAAGGGCACCATCAGCAGGCCGGCGATGGCGATGCGCAGCAGCACCGGGCGGTGCAGGTGGCGACCCATGTTCTCCACCAGGTGGATGAACACGGCCGCCGCCACGCCGATGATGATGGCAATGACCAGGATCCAGGGGATCTCCAGCAGCGAGTTCATGGTCAGGGCGGGTACATTGAACGCCGGTTCCGAACCGTACACGGCCTGGGTCACGATGGCGGCGCTTACGGCGGCCAGAATGATCGGGGTGAAGCCGGCAATGGTGTACTCCATCATCACCACTTCCATGGCGAAGATGACCCCGGAGATGGGAGTGTTGAAGGACGCGGAGATGGCCGCGGCGCAGCCGCAGGCCACCAGGGTGCGGATGCTGTTGTTGGGCAGGCGCATCCATTGGCCCATCAGGCTGGAGAAGGTGGCGCCCAGATGCACAGCCGGGCCCTCACGGCCGGCGGATTGGCCGCTCACCACGGTGCCCACGCCACAGACAAACTGGACCACGGCACTGCGGAAGGAGATGTAGCCCTGGTGGTAGTTCAGGCGTTCCATGACATGAACGATGCCAACCTTGCGGTCCTGGGTCGCCAGCCGGTGCAGCATCAAGCCCAGCATCAGGGCCCCGGCCAGTGGCAACAGACCGCGGGTCAGCAGGTCCAGCTCCTCAAAGGATTCGGAGCCGTCACCCGGCAGGAAATACTCCAGTGGCCATTCGATGGCCAGCCGGAAAATCAGGATCACGCCACCGGTGATCAGGCCGGAGAGGAGCCCCAGAACCGCCAGTTGGGGTAAGGCGTCAACACCGGATAACCTACGCCGAAACATAGGAAAAAACTGCTCGGTGATCTGATGCCAGAGTTTCTTCATGAACGCTGGGATTCCGCTTACGGCCTGATGTGATGGGGTGTTTTGGACTTCATTGTAACGGTCGCTTGGGAAGCTGCAATAAGTCCTTGGTTTATCATGGTAGACTACGGCGTCAATCGTTCATCCCCGATACGACGTCGCTGAAGACGCTGGAGAGAAAGGTGATAAAAGTAGGCATCGTTGGAGGCACCGGCTACACCGGTGTCGAACTGCTGAGAATTCTTGCGGTTCACCCGGAAGTGACCGTCAGCTGCATTACCTCCCGTTCGGAGGCCGGTATGCCGGTGGCCGACATGTACCCGAATCTGCGGGGGCATTTTGATCTGGCGTTTTCCGAGCCGGACGCCGATATCCTGAAGGCGTGCGACCTGGTGTTCTTTGCCACGCCGCATGGTGTTGCCATGCGCATGGTGCCGGAATTGATGGCGGCGGGTGTCCGGGTGGTGGACCTGTCGGCGGATTTCCGCCTGAAGGATCTGGACACCTGGGCGCAGTGGTACGGCATGGCCCACGAAACACCGGAATGGGCCGAAAAAGCCGTGTACGGCTTGCCGGAGGTGGCTCGCGCCGCCATCGCCGAGGCCCAACTGGTGGCCAACCCCGGGTGCTATCCGACTGCGGTGCAGCTGGGCTTCCTGCCGCTGCTGGAGAACGGGCTGGTGAACCCGGCGCGGCTGATTGCCGACGCCAAATCCGGCGCCAGCGGTGCCGGCCGGCAGGGCAAGATTGGCATGCTGCACGGTGAGGTGGGCGAGAGCTTCAAGGCCTACGGCGCCTCCGGACACCGGCACCTGCCGGAAATCCGCCAGGGACTGACTGGCGCCGCGGGCGCTGACGTGGGCGTGACCTTCGTGCCGCACCTGATCCCGATGATCCGGGGCATCGAGGCCACGCTTTACGCCGAGCTCAAGGATCCGGCGGATTTCGACCGGCTGCAGGCCCTGTTCGAGGAGCGCTTCCGGGACGAGCCATTCGTCGATGTCATGCCCTTCGGCAGCCACCCGGAGACCCGCAGCGTGCGCGGTGCCAACCAGTGCCGGATGGCGCTGCATCGCCAGGAGCAGAGCTCCATCGTGATCGTATCCTCGGTCATCGATAACCTGGTGAAGGGTGCCGCCGGCCAGGCGGTGCAGAACATGAACATCATGTTCGGCTTCGATGAAACCCTCGGGCTCCAGGCCCCCGCGCTGCTGCCCTGAGGAACGTTCGTGAGCAGCGAGCGCAAGTCGAGCGAAGAGTATGTGGTGATCCGCCACCGGCCGGGCTATCGGCTCAGGCGGACCGCCATTCTGCTGGTGTTTTCGGTGGTGGCGGCGGTGATTGGTTACACCACCGGCATGGCCCAGGGTGGGTTCCGGTTCTCCAGTGTCGAAGCCTCGAAAGAGGTGCTGGAGGAGGAAGTGGCCAAGCTGCGGGAGGAGTACACCGAGGCCCGGCAGCGGGTCATCAACCTGGACCGCGGGCGGGCCATTGACCAGCAGGCGCTCAAGCAGGCCCGCACCACCATTGTCGAACTGGAAACCCGGATTGCGTCACTGAAATCCGACCTCACGTTCTATAAAAACATCATGGCCCCCTCGGAAACCAGCAAGGGGCTTCAGGTTGACAGCTTTACCCTGGATCGGGACCGTCAACCGGACGCCTACGATTTCAAACTGGTGCTGACTCAGGTGGGCAATAACAAAAGCTATATCTCAGGCGTGGTGGCAGTGAATGTCATCGGCCTGCGCGACGAAGAAAAAGAAGTCATCGCCTTACGCGACCTGTCCGAGGATATTGACGATCTGGGCGTGAAGTTCCGCTTCCGCTATTTCCAGGATGTGGAAGGACTGCTGGTGCTGCCAGAGGGGTTCGAGCCCCTGGAGATCCAGGTGGTGGCCCAGGCCGAAGGGCGCAAATCCTCACAGGCTGAACGAACATTTGAATGGGATGACTTAACGGAGAACTAATATGCTTGGCAAGAAAAAGCAGAAACCGCGCCGCCCCACCGGCCATTTCGATACCCTGATTTCCTCGCGCACCCGGATCAAAGGCGACGTCCAGTTTTCCGGCGGGCTGCACGTGGATGGACACGTCAATGGCAAGGTGCTGGCCGAGGAGGGCAGCGATGCCGTGCTTCGGATTTCTGAAATTGGCGAGGTCTCTGGCGACATCGTGGCGCCGCACGTGGTGATCAACGGCACCGTTCATGGTGACGTCTACGCCTCGGCTCACCTGGAGCTGGCGGAGAAAGCCTCGATCCATGGCAACGTCTATTACAACCTGATCGAGATGGCGATGGGCGCCACCGTGAACGGCAACCTTGTGAACCAGCGCGAGCCGGTCGGCCTGCTGCCCCGGGACAAGGACGCCGGCACCCAGGCCAGCGCCGAACCGGCCGCCGAAGTTGAGGCCGCCATCGACGATGGTGGAAAGTCCGAATAGTTGATTGTTTTAGTCAGGAATACCATAATTTGCGGTAGTTTTTTGCAGGCAAACCGGAGGCGAACTTGAGTGTCGTTCAGCAACAAATGGCGGCGCCGCTGTTCTTCAGCGACAGTGCCGTTGCCAAGGTACGCGAGCTGATTGAGGAAGAAGAAAACCCCAATCTCAAGCTGCGCGTGTTCGTGACCGGCGGTGGCTGCTCCGGGTTTCAGTACGGTTTCTCGTTCGACGACAGTCAGGATGAGGAAGACACCGTGGTTGAGCGTGACGGCGTGAGTCTGCTGGTGGATCCCATGAGCTACCAGTACCTGGTCGGCGCCACCATTGAATATCAGGAAGGCCTGCAGGGTTCCCAGTTTGTGGTACAGAACCCGAATGCCAGTTCCACCTGCGGTTGCGGCAGCTCGTTCTCGATCTGACCCAGCCGCCGACTGGTCACAACCAGACCAGATACAGAAAAGGAGAGCCAGTGGCTCTCCTTTTTTTGTGGCTGGGTTGCAGACCCGGCACCGGGTCAGGCCTGGTGGATAGCTCCCAGGATGCGCGGCCCGCGCGCGCCAGTCACCTCGGCCAGGTTACCCGGCTGGCTGGCCAGGGTCTGGTGGGCCAGCCAGGCAAAGGCGACCGGTTCCACCCACTGTGGATCCAGCCCCAGTTCCGTGGTGATCGCCAGGGGAGAGGGCGCCAGGGCCTGTTCCAGTTCGCGCATCAGCACCGGATTTCGGGTGCCGCCGCCACAGGCATACACCTTCATGGCCGGCACCTGCGGCAGCTGTCGAACGATGCTGGCCACCGTCAATTGCAGCAGGGTGCGTTGCACATCCTCCGCAGGCAGTTCCGGGTGCCGCTGGACCAGGGTTTTTACCCAGCCTAGATTGAACCGTTCCTTGCCGGTGCTCTTCGGCGCCGGGCGGGCGAAGTAGGCGTCCGACAGCATGTCGTTCAGCAGATCTTGATCAACCTTGCCCTCTTCCGCCCAATGGCCGTCGGTGTCGTAGGGCAGGCCGGTCTGATGCAGGCACCAGGCGTCCATCAGGGCGTTGGCCGGGCCGGTGTCGAAGCCGGTGACCGGCTCGGCCGGGTTGCCTGGCACCCAGGTGATGTTGGCAATGCCGCCCAGGTTGAGGATGCACCGGTCTTCGTCGTCCGAGCTGAAAAACGCTTTGTGGAACGCCGGTACCAGCGGTGCGCCCTGACCGCCTGCGGCCATGTCCCGGCGCCGAAAATCAGCCACGGTGGTGATGCCGGTCTTCTCCGCAATCACTGACGGGTTGCCGATCTGCATGGAAAACGGAGCGAAACCGGAAGGCCGGTGCCGGATGGTCTGGCCGTGGCTGCCAATGGCTCGGATGGCGCTCTTGGGGACGCCCGTTGCCTCAATCACCTGGCAGGCGGCTTCGGCAAAGAGCGTGCCGGTGAGGGTGTCCAATTCGCCGACTTCGTCCGGGGTGCCCTGATTCTGGCTCACGGCCAGCAGACGATGACGGAAGTCGTCGGGGTAGTTGAGGGTCTGTGACCCATGAATGTGGACGGCCTGGCCGTCAAACGACACCAGCACGGCGTCTATGCCGTCCATGCTGGTGCCGGACATCAGCCCGATCCAGGCATCCATGAATTATTCTTCCGAAGCGAGTGCGAGTTGCTGGAAATTCTCTCGGTAAACGTCGAACTGCGCCATGCGCTGTTCGGTGTAGCGCTTGAAACGCGCCATTTCCGAACTCGGCACCGGTTTGGCGTCCGGCAGTTTGACGGTGCGGGAATTACGCGGTGTGCCGTTGACCCGGAACTCGTAATGCAGGTGCGGACCGGTCACCATGCCGGACGAGCCGACGTAGCCGATGGTCTCGCCCTGTTTCACCCGGGTACCATTCTTGATGCCTTTGCCCAGCCGGCTCATATGGGCGTACAGCGTGGTGATGTTGTCGCCGTGCTGGAGAATAACGGTGCGACCATAGCCGCCCTTCCAGCCCGCGAACCGGACCCGACCGCTGCCGGCGGCCTTGATCGGCGTGCCGGTGGGCGCGCCATAGTCGGTGCCTTCGTGGGGGCGAACCACGTCCAGTACCGGATGGCGGCGCTGCAGGTTAAACGGTGACGACACCCGGGCGTTGATCGGGGTGCGCAGAAACGCCTTGCGCATGCTCTTGCCGTCCGGGGTGTAGTAGTCGCTGTCGCCGTTGCTGTCGGTATAGAGCAGGGCAATGTTGTCGTCGCCGCGATTGACGAAGCGCGCGGACAGGATCCGGCCGGTGTCGAACTTCTCGCCGTCCAGGTACAACTCTTCGTACACCACCTCGAACTGATCACCCTTGCGGACGTCGTAGACGAAGTCGATGGCCCAGCCGAAGATGCCTGCCAGTTCCATGGTCAGCCGGTCGTTCAGGCCGGCTTCACGGGCGGCATAGTAGAGGGAGCCGTCGATGGTGCCGGAAGCGAAGGCCGGGCGAGCTTCTGGCTCGCGAACCACGGTTTCACCCGTGAAGCCCTCGTCGGTCTTTTCAATCTTGAGCGATTCCAGCAGGCTGCGCTGCAGCTCGATCGCCGCCAGTTCGCCGGCTGCACCGGTGGCGAAGCGGATGGTTTCACCGGCGTACAGACGCTGGAGTTTGTCAGCCTCGCCGTCGCCGTGAATCACCGACAGCATGATGCCGTCGTTGAAGCCCGCGTCCTTAAAGAGGGAAGACAAGGTGTCCCCGGACTTGATCTCAAAGGTCTGCCAATCGAGTTCGGGTGCAGCCGGCGCGGCCGGTTCTTCAATCTTTGCCTGTTGCGGCGCGGCCGGGGCCGCGGGCTCGGCATCCGGTGTGGCTTGGGGGGCTGACTGAGGCTGGGCCGAGGCCGCCTTGGCGGGCTGGCCATTGTCCGAAACCGTGCCCTGTTCCAGGTCGAGCGCGTAGGACATGCGCTTGGCTTCGACGTCGGCACTCGGGCTCATCAAAATGGCGGCGGTCACTACAACGGTTGCAGCGGCGGCAATGGTTAGGTGTGTCTTGGGGAACATCTTCAGCACGTATCGCACCCGTTTTAATCGGTATTCCGGTAGGTTGAACTACCTAATTAAAGCTGTTGTTCAAGTATAGACAAACAGATTACCGTATAAAAAGCATGCGGGACAGCGTGGAACATTACGGTTACTGCTCCATCCTCCGGATTTCTGCAGGCGGCATTGTTATAATACGTCGCCCTGCGCGGCCACAGCTGCTCAAAAACTGTGCGATTGTACTGTAGCAGGAGTGCAGGTAACTCACAGATTTCTTTTGTTGAAGTCTGTAACTGTCAGAATCCATCAAGATTTAAACTGGGGACGTGTTGTTCATGGCATCTATTGATGAGGCGTTGGCCGTAATCAAGCGCGGCGTAGACGAGTTGATCCCGGAAGAAGGGCTGGTTGAAAAGCTGAAAGAAGGGCGGCCCCTGCGCATCAAGGCCGGCTTCGATCCGACCGCGCCGGATCTGCACCTCGGTCATACGGTGCTCATCAATAAGTTGCGTCAGTTCCAGGACCTGGGGCACGAGGTCATTTTCCTGATCGGGGATTTCACTGGCATGATCGGTGACCCGACCGGCAAGAGTGCGACCCGTCCGCCCCTGACCGAAGAGCAGGTCGCCCAGAACGCCATTACCTATAAAGAGCAGGTCTTCAAGATACTGGATCAGGAGAAGACCCGTGTCGTGTTCAATTCCGAGTGGATGAACAAGATGGGCGCGGCCGACATGATCAAACTGGCGGGTCAGTACACCGTGGCCCGTATGCTGGAGCGGGACGATTTCACCAAGCGCTACCGCGCGGAGCAGGCCATCGCCATTCACGAATTCCTGTACCCGCTGGTGCAGGGCTACGACTCGGTAGCACTGGAAGCGGACGTCGAGCTGGGTGGGACCGACCAGAAGTTCAATCTGCTGATGGGGCGGATTCTGCAGAAGCACTACGGTCAGACCCCGCAAGCGGTTCTGACCATGCCGATCCTCGAAGGGTTGGACGGGGTTCAGAAGATGTCCAAGTCCCTGGGGAACTATGTAGGGGTCAGCGACTCGCCGGGTGAGATGTACACCAAGCTGCTGTCCATGCCGGACGATCTGCTGTGGCGTTACTTCGAGTTGTTGAGCTTCCGCCCGTTGGCGGAGGTCGCTGAATTCCGTAAGGCGGTGGAAGGCGGTGCTAACCCGCAGGACTACAAGAAGCTGCTGGCGGAGGAGATCATTGCCCGCTTCCATGATGAGGAGGCGGCGAAAACCGCGCACAAGTCGGCGGGCAATCGGGTGGCCTTGGGTGATATTCCCGATAATGTGCCTGTGGTGGAGGTATCCCTGGAGGGGCAGGGCGAAATGCCGATGGCTTCGGTGCTGCGTCTGGCGGGTCTGGTAAAGAACGGTGCTGCGGCCCGGGATGTGCTCGGGCGCGGAGCGGTCTTCGTGGATGGCGAGAAGTTCGAGGGCGATCGTCGCTTTGTCGAGGGTGATGAGTGTGTGGTCCAGGCGGGTAAGAAGAAGATTGCCCGGGTTGTGATCACTGCCTGATCGATTTTCGGCGATTTTGAACTTTTTTCAGAATCGCCGTTGACACCTCCGGGCAGGTCTGTAGAATGCGCATCTCTTTCGAGGGGAGCGCCACTGAGGCGGCTCCGGAATCGAAAGGCAACCGTTTGAAAGTATTGAAGAAATTGAGTTTCAAAATTCTTCAGAAAGCGGTTGACAAGGTAGCGATTCGCTGTAGAATGCGCGCCTCGAAACAAGCAGTAAGCCGGTTTGATTTTCGGCGGTTTTCGGAAGCGGAAACGAGTTGAAAAGAAACGGTTGACAAGGCGGCGAAGCGATGTAGAATACGCGGCCTTGATTGAGCAACGGCTCAAACGCTCTTTAAAAAGTTAACCAAGTAATTCGTGTGGGCGCTGGCCGAGGTATTTCGGACACGAAATATCAGGACAGTGACTCGTCGAAATTGAGTTTTGTCTTGAGCAAGAATTGCGATTTTCGGATCGCTATAT